>NZ_CP077085.1:1800000-2100000 GCF_014268455.2 Pseudomonas shahriarae
TGAGTGACGCGCAATGGGCCAAAGCAGGCTTTTGTGCGGTACTCTTGGACCCACCCCGCGATGGTGCCCTGGAGGTTGTGCGCAAGCTCGCCACTCTGGGGGCTGATCGCCTGGTGTATGTGTCCTGCAATCCAGCCACGCTGGCGCGGGACACTGTCGAGTTGGTCAAGCAAGGCTACCGGCTAAAACGTGCCGGGATCCTCGATATGTTTCCGCAAACCGCGCATGTCGAGGCGATGGCGTTATTTGAAGCGAGCTAGGATGCTCGCTTAGTCCGACTGGCCTGCGTTCTCCTGGGCCTGTGACCTGCCAGGGAGTTCGCGTTACAAGGGTCAGCGATTTTGACGCGCTACAGGCGCGTCGTAGGGAAGGTAAGCAAGATGGTACAGGTGAGAGCACACCAGCCGATCAACACCGACGGCAGTATCAATCTCGAGGCATGGCTGGATCATGCCGTCAGTGTCGATCCGGCACTGGACCGTGAAGCCTTGAAAACCGCCTGCGAGTTCGCTCGCGAGGCCGAACAGCAAGACAATGCGGCCAAGAATCTGTGGGCCGAAGGAACCTCCAGTTTCCGTACCGGGCTTGAAATCGCCGAGATCCTCGCCGACCTCAAGCTGGATCAGGACTCGCTGATCGCTGCGGTGCTCTATCGCGGCGTACGCGAGGGGCATATTGCGTTGCCCTTGGTCAGCCAGCGTTTCGGCGCGGTGGTGGCCAAGCTGATCGACGGCGTGCTGCGCATGGCTGCGATCAGCGCCAGCCTCAGCCCGCGCCAGTCGATGGTGCTGGGCACCCAGGGCCAGGTGGAAAACCTGCGCAAGATGCTGGTGGCGATGGTCGACGACGTACGCGTGGCGCTGATCAAGCTGGCCGAACGTACCTGCGCGATCCGTGCGGTGAAAACCGCCGATGACGAAAAGCGCAACCGTGTCGCCCGCGAGGTCTTCGATATCTACGCGCCCCTGGCCCACCGCCTGGGGATCGGCCATATCAAGTGGGAGCTGGAGGACCTGTCCTTCCGCTACCTCGAACCCGATCAATACAAACAGATCGCCACCCTGCTGCATGAGCGGCGGCTGGACCGTGAGCGCTTTATCAGCGATGTGATGGGCCAGTTGCGCTCGGAGTTGCAGGCGACCGGCGTCGAAGCCGATATCAGCGGGCGCGCCAAACACATCTATTCGATCTGGCGCAAAATGCAGCGCAAGGGCCTGGCCTTCAGCCAGATCTACGACGTGCGCGCCGTACGCGTGCTGGTGCCGGAGATGCGCGATTGCTACACCGCGCTGGGCATCGTCCACACCCTGTGGCGGCATATTCCCAAGGAATTCGACGACTACATCGCCAACCCCAAGGAAAACGGCTACCGCTCGCTGCACACGGCGGTGATCGGCCCCGAGGGCAAGGTGTTGGAAGTGCAGATCCGCACCCACGCCATGCACGAAGAAGCCGAGCTGGGGGTTTGCGCGCACTGGCGCTACAAGGGTACCGACGTCAAGGCGGGCTCCAACCAGTACGAAGAGAAAATCTCCTGGCTACGCCAAGTGCTGGAGTGGCACGAAGAACTCGGCGATATCGGCGGCCTGGCCGAACAGTTGCGGGTGGATATCGAGCCAGACCGGGTCTATATCTTCACCCCCGACGGCCACGCCATCGACCTGCCCAAGGGCGCGACACCGCTGGACTTCGCCTACCGGGTGCACACCGAGATCGGCCACAACTGCCGTGGCGCCAAGATCAACGGGCGTATCGTGCCGCTCAACTACAGCCTGCAGACTGGTGAACAGGTCGAGATCATCACCAGCAAGCACGGCACCCCGAGCCGCGACTGGCTGAACCCGAACCTGGGCTACATCACCACGTCGCGGGCGCGGGCGAAGATTGTCCACTGGTTCAAGCTGCAGGCGCGGGACCAGAACGTCGCCGCCGGCAAGACCCTGCTCGAGCGCGAGCTGGGGCGCCTGGGCCTGCCCCAGGTGGATTTCGACAAGTTGGCCGAAAAAGCCAACATGAAGATTGCCGAAGACATGTTCGCCGCCCTCGGCGCCGGCGACCTGCGCCTGGCGCAACTGGTCAACCTGGCCCAGCAGTTGGTGGAGCCGGAGCGCGGCAGCGAACAACTGGAGCTGATTCCCCGCAAGGCCACCGGCTACAAGCCGGGCAAGCGCGGCGATATCCAGATCCAGGGCGTGGGCAACCTGATGACCCAAATGGCCGGCTGCTGCCAGCCGTTGCCGGGCGACGCGATCGTCGGCTACATCACCCAGGGCCGTGGGGTGAGCATTCACCGCCAGGATTGTGCCTCGGTGTTGCAACTGGGCGGGCGCGAGCCGGAGCGGATCATCCAGGTCAGCTGGGGCCCGGTGCCGGTGCTCACCTACCCGGTGGACATCATCATCCGCGCCTACGACCGTTCGGGGTTGCTGCGTGACGTCTCGCAAGTGCTGCTCAACGAGCGGATCAACGTACTGGCGGTCAACACCCGCTCGAACAAGGAGGACAACACCGCGTTGATGTCCCTGACCATCGAGATTCCGGGTCTGGACGCGTTGGGGCGGCTGCTGGGGCGTATCTCCCAACTGCCGAACATCATCGAGACCCGGCGTAACCGCACGCCATGAATCACTGGATGAGTGCGGTTTAAAATGTGGGAGCGGGCTTGTGTGGGAGCTGGCTTGCCTGCGATACAGGCGCCTCGGTCTACCCGATACCGAGGTGCCTGCATCGCGGGCAAGCCCGGCGCCCACATTTGCTCGGTGGTTTTCCCACCTGATCGGATAGAGAACGATGTATTCACTTGAAGACCTGCTACACCTGATGAACCGTCTGCGCGACCCGCAATACGGTTGCCCGTGGGACATCAGGCAAACCTACGCCAGTATCGTGCCTCACACCCTGGAAGAAGCCTACGAAGTCGCCGACGCCATCGAGCGTGGGGATTTTGATCATCTGCAAGGCGAGCTGGGCGACCTGTTGTTCCAGGTGGTCTATTACAGCCAACTGGCCCGGGAAGAAGGGCGCTTCGAGTTCGCCGGCGTGGTCGACAGCATCACCCGCAAGCTGATTCGCCGGCATCCCCATGTGTTCCCCACCGGCGACCTGTATGCGCCGCTGGATATCCCTCAGTTAAGCGAAGAGCAGGTCAAGGCGCGCTGGGAGCAAATCAAGGCCGAGGAGCGCGCCGAAAAATCCGACGCTCCACAGCAACTGTCCCTGCTTGATGATGTACCCAACGCCTTGCCGTCCCTGTCCCGCGCCGCCAAATTGCAAAAGCGCGCGAGCCAGGTCGGCTTCGACTGGCCAGCGGCGCTGCCGGTGGTGGATAACGTGCGTGAAGAGCTCGATGAAGTGCTCGAAGCCATGGCCGACAATGACCCGGCAGCGATTGCCGATGAAGTCGGTGACCTGCTGTTTGCAGCGGTCAACCTGGCCCGGCACCTCAAGGTGGACCCGGAAACCGCCCTGCGCGGTGCCAATGCCAAATTCGAAAGGCGATTCCGATTTATCGAACAGGCATTGCGCGACACCCACCGTCCCATGGAAGATTGCACCCTCGAAGAGTTGGACGCCCTCTGGGGCGAAGCCAAACGCCAGGAAAAGAATGTGTCCAACTGCGGTTGAGCAGTTGCCTAAGTGAGTAAGCACCATGAGCATTTCCCTTCGCGACCAGTTGCTCAAAGCAGGCCTGGTCAATCAGAAGCAGGCCAAGCAGGTCGGCAAAGACAAGCAGAAGCAGCAGCGCCTGGTTCACAAAGGCCAGGCCCAGGCCGATGACACCCAGCAGCGCCTGGCCCTGGAAGCGCAGGCCGAGAAGGTCAAGCGCGACCAGGAGCTCAACCGCCAGCAGCAGGAAAAGGTCGAGGCCAAGGCCCGTGCCGCGCAGGTCAAGCAATTGATCGAGACCTCGCGCCTGCCCAAGTTGACCACCGAGGACTACTACAACTTCGTGGACGACAAGAAGGTCAAGCGCCTGTCGGTCAACACCTTGATGCGCAACAAGCTGAGCAATGGCTCGTTGGCGATTGTCCATCACGGTGGCGGTTACGAAGTGATTCCACGGGAGGCCGCGCTGAAAATCCAGGAGCGCGCACCTGAGCGTATCGTCCAGATGAACATCCTCACCGAGACCCAGGTGCCGGATGAGGATGATCCGTACGCCGCCTATCAGATCCCTGACGACCTGATGTGGTAAGGCGTTAAAAACAACAAACCCCGCTCAAAAGGCGGGGTTTGTGTTTATAGGCACTGCGGCTGCGTGGGCCGGGTGGCTAGGGGATTTCAGCGCTTCAGGCGCTTGATGCCTGGCGTCTCATTTCGAGGGTTTCGAGCTCGTTTTTATAGTTATGGGCGTCGCACTCGTTGTGAAACATACCGACCAGCAGGTCTTGTTGATGCACATCCCAGATATGAATCCCGTGGGCCAGGGCCTCGTGGGACATATGGGCATCGTCGCGTTCCGTTACTTTTACTGTCATCTGCTTGCTCCAGTCTCTGGTTGATCTGCGGCAAGGCGTCGCAGGCCTTTGTTATATATTTTGTTAGCTTGCTAAGTAAACTGACTTTGCACGCAACAATTCATTGCAGCAAACGCAACAATGCTCCAGGCCACGTAAACCGCGACATTGCGTCGCAGGGCCTGGGGTTTTATGACAAAAGCTTCATGTTCGAGTCAGGCTTTGTCCGGGTGCCAGGCCTTCCACCGCTATCCCAGGCGAGCCAGCTCCCACCTTGGAATGCACCACCTGTGGGAGCTGGCTTGCCTGCGATAACGCCAGTCGCCTCACTCCAAACGCCAGGCGAAAAAAAGCCCCGCATTTAGCGAGGCTCTTTTAAACACTCAACGATCAGCTGCCTTTCACAGCCTTGCCGTTGACCGTGCCGTCCAACAGCATGATGTTGTATTCCTTGCCGTCGGTTTCGACTTGTTGCAGGCGAACCAGCAGGTAATCCCAATCCTTGGCAAACCACATCACAGTAATGCGCTTGCTTTGCGTCGGGTCGCGCACGCGCTCAACCTTGATGGCGTCGATCTTGCCGGCCTTGGTCTCGACTTTCTCGGCACCCAGCACGCGGAAGTCATAGGTGTCGACCTCGCCGTCATCCACCACCTGGTAGCTCATGGTTTTCTTGCCGGCGGCCACGTCATGCTGCAGGGCCAACTGGTAAGTGGATTTGTCGACCATGCCACGGTTCAGCGGGATCTTCACCGCATCACCGCGATCGGTGCCGGTGACCATCTTGGCGGTCCAATCGAAGTCCAGGTCGGCTTTCTTGGCTTTACCCAGCCCACCCCGTTCAAAGTGGTAGGACTGTGGCAGCAAAGTATCCTTGTCCAGGGTCAAGGTGCTGGTTTCGGTCAGGCTGGCGATCATCATCGAGGCCTTGAAGCTGAGCTTCCAGGTACCGTCGGCGTTTTTTTCCAGGCTGCGTTCCGCAGTGCCGCTCATGGGCAACTGCTTCCAGTCGGCGGTATAGCTGGCGGAGAAAGGCTGAAGGTCTGCCGCGTGCACGGCAGGCAGGGCAAACAGAGCAAAAGCGAAGAGCAGGGCGCGACGCATAAAATCTCCTAGGTACGAATCAAGTGGCCGCTGGCCGCAAGTAACTGGCCATCCAACAATGCACCCTGTTCACCGAGAACCAAGCGGCCTTCGGCAAACCAGCGAACCGCCAGCGGGTAAATCCTGTGTTCCTGGGTGTGAACCCGTTGCGCAAGGCTCTGCGCTGAGTCCGCAGACTCTACCGGAACTACTGCCTGTACGACCAGAGGCCCGCCATCGAGTTCCTCGGTGACAAAGTGCACGCTGCAGCCGTGCTCCGTATCGCCGGCCTCAAGGGCCCGTTGGTGAGTGTGTAACCCTTTGTATTTAGGCAGCAGGGAAGGGTGGATATTCAGCAGGCGCCCCTGGTAATGGCGCACGAAATCAGCGCTGAGAATGCGCATGAAACCGGCGAGGACCACGAGCTTGGGGTTGAAGGCGTCGATCAATTCGATCAAGGCTGCATCGAAGGCCTCGCGACCGTCGAACGCCTTGTGATCCAGGGCGCGGGTGTCGATACCCGCGTCCTGGGCGCGTTGCAGGCCGTAGGCGTCGCTGCGGTTGGAAATCACCGCAGCGATGCGCACCGGGCTGTCGCCGGCGCGCGTGCTGTCGATCAGGGCCTGCAAGTTACTGCCGGTGCCGGAGAGCAGCACCACGACATCACAGGTTGCTGGCATCAGTGAGCCTTGAGGTTCTTCAGTTCAACCTGGGCAGCACCTTCGGCAGCCGTGGCGATCTGACCGATCACCCATGGCTGCTCGCCGGCTTCACGCAGAACGTTCAGCGCGGTTTCCACGTGCTCTTGAGCCACGCAGATGACCATGCCCACGCCGCAGTTCAGCACGCGGTGCATTTCGGTCTCGTTGACGTTGCCTTTCTCTTGCAGCCAGTCGAAGACCGCCGGGCGCTGCCAGCTGGCCACGTCGACGATGGCCTGGGCGCCTTTTGGCAGTACGCGCGGGATGTTGTCCAGCAGGCCGCCACCGGTGATGTGGGCCATGGCCTTGACCGCGCCGGTGTCCTTGATCAGCTTGAGCAATGGCTTGACGTAGATGCGGGTCGGGGCCATCAGCAGGTCGGTCAAAGGCTTGCCGTCGAGCTGGGTGTTCTCGATGTCGGCGCCGGACACTTCGATGATCTTGCGGATCAGCGAGTAGCCGTTGGAGTGCGGGCCGGACGATGGCAGAGCCAGCAGGGCGTCACCGGCAGCCACCTTGGAGCCGTCGATGATCTCGGCTTTTTCCACGACGCCGACGCAGAAGCCGGCCAGGTCGTAGTCTTCGCCTTCGTACATGCCTGGCATTTCAGCGGTTTCGCCGCCGACCAGGGAGCAACCCGACAGTTCGCAGCCAGCGCCGATACCGGTGACCACTTGTGCAGCGGTCTCCACGTTGAGCTTGCCGGTGGCGTAGTAGTCGAGGAAGAACAACGGCTCGGCGCCGCATACCACCAGGTCGTTGACGCACATGGCCACCAGGTCGATGCCGATGGTGTCGTGCTTGTTCAGGTTCAGGGCCAGGCGCAGCTTGGTGCCCACGCCGTCGGTGCCGGAGACCAGCACTGGCTGCTTGTAGCCGGCCGGGATCTCGCAGAGGGCGCCGAAACCGCCCAGGCCGCCCATGACTTCGGGGCGCGCAGTGCGCTTGGCGACGCTCTTGATGCGTTCGACCAATGCTTCACCGGCGTCGATGTCTACACCGGCGTCCTTGTAGCTCAGGGAGGGTTGCTTGCTCATGATCCAGGCCTTTAGGGGGGATTCAGGGGTAACGACCGATGCGGTGGGCACAGAAGCTGAACACTTCAGGACGCCCAGCCGTTGACGGTCTGCGAAGGCGCGCGATTTTATCAGGCTTGAGGGGCAGCGGCCATCCTCGGGCCGACGGGCAGGGGCATATGGTGCTAAAAAAACCTTAATAGGCGCCGCGATCGCCTGTATTAAGGTATAGCCTTTAACCCGCTATCGTTATGACAGTACGAAAACTTACCGGGGCCTTGTGAATGTTTTGCCGGTCGCTGTGGTCACAGCCTTGCTTAACCTTCTTCACGCGGCCTGTTCCAGCCGCTTTTTTGTCGTTCGGGAATCTTTTTTCATGGGTCTGAGTAGATACTTTTTTGTTGGCTGTTTGTCGTTGGTCAGCCTGGCCAGTCATGCCGAAACCGTTAATGGTCTTTATCAAGTGCTGGAGCCGGTCAGCAGCCAGGCGCCGGAGGAGCGCGAACAAGCTACCCAGCGCGCCCTGCAGACCCTGGTAGCCCGCCTCACCGGCGACGCCAAGGCCGCCCAGGGCCCTGGCCTGGCGGCGATCCGCAAGGATCCGCAACAGATCATCAGCCAGTACGGTTACGACGCCGGTCCGCCGGAAAGCCTGCAAGTGGATTTCGATCCGGTCAGCACCGACCGCGCCCTGCGCGATGCCGGCCTGGCGTTGTGGGGCAACAATCGGCCGTCGATCCTCGGTTGGTGGCTGAGCGATTCCACTGAAGGCAGCAGCCTGGTCGGTGATGGCCAGTCGGCTGCCGAGCCGCTGCGCCGTGCGGCTCAGCATCGCGGCCTGCCTTTGCGCCTGCCGCTGGGCGATCTTGATGAGCAGATCGTCGCCACCGCACCCACTCTTGAAAGTGCCGATCCGGCCCCTCTGCGTGCGGCCTCCGAACGTTATGGCGCCGACGCCTTGCTGGCGGTGCATGCCCGTGAAGACGCGGGCCAATGGCAAGCCAAGTGGCGCCTGTGGCTGGGTGACAAAGCCGAGCAGGGCACGGTGCAGGGCGCCGACCCCGCGGCGTTGGCCGATGCCGTGCTGCTGGCAGTCAGCGAGCGCCTGGCGCCCCGTTTTGCGGTAAAAGCCGGGGTGTCCAGCGAACAGTTGCTGCAAGTGCAGGGCATGACCCTGGAGCGCTACGCCGCCCTCGGTCATCTGCTGGAGCCGTTTGGTGCGCAGTTGCAGCGGGTGGAGGGTGACCGGATCGTCTATCGGGTCAACGGCAGCAGCGAGCAGTTGCGCAGCCAATTGAGCCTGGCCAGGTTGCAGGAAGTGCCGGCTGGTGAGGCGCTCGCGCCACAACCTGTGCCGTCGCCCGTGGCCGAAGGCGCGCAGCCGGTGCCGGTGCCGCAAGCCGAACCTGAGCCGCAACTGCGTTTCCGTTGGTAAATGTTCTTCCTTATATAGAAGCAAATAACAGATGGAGTGGTTTATGGCGGATACGCGTCGTTGGGTGTGGCTTGGCGGGATTGTCCTGCTGTGCGTCTTGGTGTTCTTGCTGCATTCGATCCTGACGCCGTTCCTGGTCGCGTTGCTGCTGGCCTATCTGTTCGATCCCGTGGTGGATCGCCTGGAAAAGGCCGGGCTGTCGCGCACCTGGGGCGTGGTGGCGGTGTTTGCGCTGTTTACCCTGATCGTCATGGCGCTGTTGCTGTTGCTGGTGCCGATGCTGGCCAAGCAACTGTTGCGCCTGTACGAACTGGCGCCGCAAATGCTCGATTGGCTGCAGCACACGGCCATGCCCTGGGTGCAGTCCAAACTCGGCCTGGCCGATGGCTTCTGGAAGTTCGACAAGGTCAAGGCCGCGATCAGCGAGCATATGGGCCAGACCACCGATATCGTCGGGGTGATCCTCAGTCAGGCCACGGCCTCCAGCCTGGCGTTGATCGGCTGGCTGACCAACCTGGTTTTGATCCCGGTGGTGGCGTTCTACCTGCTGCGTGACTGGGACATCATGATGGCCAAGATCCGCAGCCTGCTGCCCCGTGATCGCGAGGAGCGCATCGTGTCCCTGGCCGGGGAGTGCCATGAGGTGCTGGGCGCCTTTGTCCGTGGGCAGTTGCTGGTGATGGTGGCGCTGGGGATTATCTACGCTGGCGGGCTAATGGCGATCGGCCTGGAACTGGGCCTGTTGATCGGCATGATTGCCGGCCTGGCGGCGATTGTGCCGTACATGGGCTTTGTCATCGGGATTGGTGCGGCGCTGGTGGCTGGCCTGTTCCAGTTTGGCGGTGACTTGTACCCGATGCTGGGGATTGTCGCGGTGTTCATGGCCGGCCAGGCCCTGGAAGGCATGGTGCTGACGCCGTTGCTGGTGGGCGATCGCATCGGCCTGCACCCGGTGGCGGTGATCTTTGCGATCCTGGCGGGCGGCGAGCTGTTCGGCTTTACCGGCATCCTCCTGGCGCTGCCGGTAGCGGCGGTGATCATGGTGCTGGTGCGCCATGTGCACGATGTGTACAAGGATTCGGGCGCCTATACGGGCGCCGATGACCCTCAGTTGTAAGACTGATCACAAACCCGGCTCAAGGCCGGGTTTGTTGTCTGTGGGGCTTGGCATTTAGCCATCGCGCCAAACAATCTCCAAAAAATCCAATGAGTTAACGCAAACCTTTGATTTTGCTTGTGGTCTGTTGCATTGTGCGCCCGGCGTCACGGGTATAAACTTTGCAAACTTTTCACAGAGGCCACTAACGGTTCGATTGGGACCGTTCAGTCAGCATGAAACCGATTCAGCTGCCCCTAGGTGTGCGTCTGCGTGACGACGCTACCTTCATCAATTACTACCCAGGCGCCAATGCCGCTGCACTCGGCTATGTCGAGCGGCTCTGCGAAGCCGACGCCGGGTGGACGGAAAGCCTGATCTACCTCTGGGGCAAGGACGGCGTGGGGCGTACCCACCTGTTGCAGGCCGCCTGCCTGCGCTTTGAGCAGATGGGGGAGCCAGCGGTGTATTTGCCGTTGGCCGAACTGCTGGACCGTGGCATCGGCATCCTCGATAACCTCGAGCAATACGAACTGGTGTGCCTGGATGACCTGCAAGCCGTTGCCGGCCGGGCGGACTGGGAAGAAGCGCTGTTCCATCTGTTCAACCGCCTGCGCGACAGCGGCCGGCGCCTGTTGATTGCCGCCTCTACCTCGCCACGGGAATTGCCGGTCAAGCTGGCAGACCTCAAGTCGCGGCTGACCCTGGCGCTGATCTTCCAGATGCGCCCACTGTCCGACGAAGACAAGCTGCGTGCCCTGCAACTGCGCGCTTCGCGTCGTGGCCTGCACCTGACCGATGAAGTCGGGCATTTCATCCTCACCCGTGGCACCCGCAGCATGAGCGCGCTGTTCGACTTGCTCGAACAACTCGACCAGGCCTCGTTGCAGGCCCAGCGCAAGCTCACCATTCCCTTCCTCAAAGAAACCCTCGGCTGGTAGCCAGCCCTTTAAAACCGGGGCCCCTGGCAAATTACAGGCGTCAGAAAACCTGCGTTTGGGCCGCTCTGGCCACGCAAAAGGGTCTAAATGGGGTTCAAGGGCTTAGATGACATGGGTCAAACAAGAAGTCACATAGATCACGATTGAATTTGCAAATCGATGTCATAGAAGGCATAGTCTCGGCTTCTTTACATATCAGCCACGGTCGTGCCCATGCTAAATCGCTTCGCACCCCTCGTGCCTCTCGCACTCGTTACCCTGTTGTTTGGTTGCGCCACCCACCCCCAGCAGGTGGTCGAGCAGCAAAAGCCGCAACAACAGCATCAAGCCAAATTCGTCGCAGCACAGTCTTCTTCTGTTTATGAAGAAGAGGTGGCGACCGAAAAAGAACTGGCCCAGTTCGCCGACAGCAAGCCTTATCAGCTGCCACTGCTGGCCGACAGTATCCTCGAACGCGGCATGTCCCTGATCGGTACCCGTTACCGTTTCGGTGGTACCTCTGAAGCCGGTTTCGACTGCAGTGGCTTTATCGGCTACCTGTTTCGTGAAGAAGCCGGCATGAACCTGCCGCGCTCCACCCGCGAAATGATCAACGTGGATGCACCGTTGGTCGCACGAAACAACCTCAAGCCCGGCGATCTGCTTTTCTTCAGTACCAACGGCCGTGGTCGCGTCAGTCACGCCGGTATCTACCTGGGCGATGACCAGTTCATCCACTCCAGCAGCCGCCGTAGCGGTGGGGTGCGGGTCGATAAGCTGGGTGACAGCTACTGGAGCAAAACCTTCATCGAAGCCAAGCGCGCTTTGGCGATGGCCCCGACTACCGTTACCGCTCGCAAGTAAAGTTAAAGTGATACTTGAAGTTTGACGCGTAAGCGCTAGAATCCTGAGATATTGTTGCGAACCTGACCGCGCAAGCTTGCTTGCGCGGTCTAGTTTTCAGCGTTCGGCAGCGAAAGCCGCATCCAGATCAGGATTGTTCTGCCCATGTCGACCTCGGCCCGCCTAATTCTTGTTGTTTGCGCCGCACTGCTCAGTGCCTGCGCCAGCCGTCCTCCACCTGCGCCTGTGGCCGTCAAGCCCAAGCCGGTATTCAACTATTCCACCCAGAACTTTTCGCCAGTGGCCGAAGATGTGCTGTTTCGCGCCCTGGGCCTGGTGGGCACGCCTTACCGCTGGGGCGGCAACACCCCGGATTCGGGGTTTGATTGCAGTGGTTTGATTGGTTTTGTCTACCGCGACGCCGCGGGCATCTCGCTGCCGCGCACCACTCGCGAGCTGATTGTGATGCGGGCCCAGGACGTGCGCGAAGATGCGCTGCAGACCGGCGACCTGCTGTTCTTCGCCACGGGCGGTGGCTCGCAGGTCAGCCATGCCGGCATCTACGTGGGTGAAGGGCGTTTCGTGCATGCGCCGCAAACCGGCGGTACGGTGAAGCTTGATACCTTGTCCAAGGCCTACTGGCAGAATGCCTATTTGAGCGCCAAGCGCGTGTTGCCGGCGGGGCAATTGGCGCGTAATCCCTAAGCCAAATATAAAACCCAATGTGGGAGCGGGCTTGCCCGCGATGGCGGTGTGTCAGTGGATAGATTCCTGACTGATCCACAGCCATCGCGGGCAAGCCCGCTCCCACAGTTGTTTTGGGGTGCTCGCAAATCATTTATTTGGCTGAAGACACCCGCCACACCTTATTCCCCACATCGTCCGCCACCAGCAACCCGCCTTGCTGGTCGATCACCACGCCCACCGGCCGGCCCATAGCTTTCTCATCACTGTTGAGAAAGCCGGTCAGCACATCCACCGGCGCGCCGTTGGGCTTGCCCCCCGCAAATGGCACAAAGATCACCTTGTACCCGCTGTGCGGCTTGCGATTCCACGAACCGTGCTGGCCGATAAAAGCGCCTTGGGCAAATTGCGCCGGTAGGGTGTTGCCTTCGGCAAAGGTCAGGCCCAGCGACGCGGTGTGGGGGCCGACGGCATAGTCCGGCGCAATGGCCTTGGCCACCAGGTCCGGGTCCTGCGGCGTGACCCGTACATCCACATGCTGGCCGTAATAGCTGAACGGCCAGCCATAAAAGCCGCCATCCTTGACCGAGGTGATGTAGTCCGGCACCAGGTCGCTGCCGATTTCATCGCGCTCGTTGACTGCCGTCCACAGCTTGCCGCTTTGCGGCTCCCAGGCCATGCCATTGGGGTTGCGCAGCCCGGAGGCAAAAATCCGCTGCTTGCCGCTGGCCCGGTCGACTTCCCAGATCGCCGCACGCCCCTGTTCGGCTTCCAGGCCGTTTTCACCGACGTTGCTGTTGGAGCCTACGCTCACATACAACGTGTTGCCGTCCTTGCTGGCCACCACGTTTTTCGTCCAGTGGTGGTTGAGCGGACCGCCCGGCAGGTCGATGACCTTGGTGCCCTGGGCCTTGATCGCGGTTTCTCCCGGTTGATAGGGGAAGCGCAGCAGCTTGTCCGAGTCGGCCACATACAGGTCGTTGCCCACCAGGGTCATGCCAAACGGCGAGTTGAGGTTTTCCAGGAACACCGTGCGGGTTTCCGCCACGCCATCATGGTTGGCATCGCGTAGCAGGGTGATACGGTTCGGGCTGGGTACGCCGGCACCGGCACGGCCCATGACCTTTTCCATGACCCAGCCGCGAATGCCCTTGGAGTCATCCGGCTTGGGCGGCGCATTGGTCTCGGCCACCAGCACGTCGCCATTGGGCAATACATACAGCCAGCGCGGGTGATCCAGGCCTTCGGCGAAGGCGCCAACCTGGGTGCCGGCGGCGGCCTTGGGCTTGGCCCCGGCGGGCCAGCCAATCGCCGGGGCGATGTTGACGGTGGGGATCAGGGTTTTATTCGGTTCCGGCAGCTTGGGCGACGGCCCGGTGCCATCGGATACCTGCAAGGTTGAGCTTTCGCCACAGGCGGCGAGTGCGCCTGCGGCCATGATCAATAGGGCGAGTCGGGTCTTGTGCATGTTTTTCTCCTCAATGCCTGTAGTCATAGAGGTATGGCGCGCGGCGATGGTTCAAGTACGTGGCCGGCTTTAATTGACGCTGTACCCCCAACCCACTAACCTTCGCCGCTTGTTTCAGGTGCTCTGTGGCGTACGCGCCGACCGAGTGAAACAGGGAAGCCGGTGAGTGCGCGCACTTTTCTACAGTGTGGCCACGATCCCGGCGCTGCCCCCGCAACGGTAAATGAGTCAAGACGCTGCTTTTGCCACTGTATCGCCTGCGATATGGGAAGGCGCATCGTCGGCTTGCCCTGGTCAATCGGGCGCCACTCATGAGCCCGGAGACCGGCCTGATTCATCCAACAGCATCACGGTGGGCGATGCTTGGCTTCATTTAAGTTGTCTTTTCCTGCCCGCCGTTTTTGTCCAGCCCCAACGGAGAGCTGCCATGACTGATACCCCTGATCGTGACGAACGCCACCTGGCGCGCATGCTGCGCAAAAAAGCGGTGATTGACGAGCGCATTGCCAATTCACCGAATGAATGCGGTTTGCTGCTGGTGTTGACCGGCAACGGCAAAGGCAAGAGCAGTTCGGCGTTTGGCATGCTGGCCCGGGCCATGGGGCACGGTATGCAATGCGGTGTGGTGCAGTTCATCAAGGGCCGTAACAGCACCGGTGAAGAACTGTTCTTCCGCCGCTTCCCCGAGCAGGTGCGCTTCCATGTGATGGGCGAGGGCTTTACCTGGGAGACCCAGGACCGCCAGCGCGATATCGCCGCCGCCGAAGCGGCCTGGAAGGTCTCCCGGGAAATGTTGCAGGATCCGTCCATCGGCCTGGTGGTGCTGGATGAGCTGAACATCGCGCTCAAGCACGGCTATCTGGACCTGGACCAAGTGTTGAGCGACCTGCAAGCCCGGCCACCGATGCAGCACGTGCTGGTCACTGGCCGCGGGGCCAAACCGGAACTGATTGAAATGGCCGATACCGTCACCGAAATGGGCATGCTCAAGCACGCGTTCCAGGCCGGTATCAAGGCACAGAAAGGCATCGAACTTTGAACCAGCCGCGCCATTGCCCAGCGGTGCTGATCGCCGCGCCGGCGTCAGGCCAGGGCAAGACCACTGTTACCGCCGCGCTGGCCCGTTTGCATCGCAACCTGGGGCGCAAGGTCCGGGTGTTCAAGTGCGGCCCGGACTTTCTCGACCCGATGATCCATGAGCGCGCCAGTGGTGCGCCGGTCTATCAATTGGACATGTGGATGGTCGGCGAGCAGGAAAGCCGTCGCCTGTTGTGGGAAGCCGCGGGGGAGGCGGACCTGATCCTGATCGAGGGCGTGATGGGCCTGTTCGACGGCACACCGTCCAGCGCCGACCTGGCGCGCCACTTTGGCGTGCCGGTGCTGGCAGTGATCGACGGCACCGCCATGGCCCAAACCTTTGGCGCCCTGGCGCTGGGGTTGGCGCGTTACCAGGCGGACCTGCCGTTCGCCGGGGTCCTGGCCAACCGCGTCGGCACCGTGCGCCATGCGCAGTTGCTGGAAGGCAGCCTGACCGAAGGCCTGCGCTGGTACGGCGCGCTGTCCCGGGAAACCGGGATCGAGCTGCCCAGCCGCCACCTGGGCCTGGTGCAGGCCAGCGAGTTGAATGACCTCGATCTGCGCCTGGATGCCGCCGCCGCCGCCCTGGCCAGCAGTTGCGAGGTAGCGCTGCCACCGCCGGTGGAATTCGCTGCGCCGGAGGTGATCGAGGCCCAGCCGTTGCTGGCCGGGGTGCGGATTGCCGTGGCCCGTGACGAAGCCTTTGCCTTCACCTATGGCGCCAGCCTCGACTTACTGCGGGCGATGGGCGCGCAGTTGCACTTCTTCTCGCCGATCCATGACCGCGTGCTGCCCGACGCCGACAGCCTCTATCTGCCCGGTGGCTACCCGGAGTTGCATCATCAGGCGCTGTCGCAAAACACCGCGATGCTGCAGGCGATCCGCTCCCACCACAGCGCCGGCAAACCATTGCTGGCCGAATGCGGCGGCATGCTCTACCTGCTCGACTCCCTGACCGATGTCGAGGGCACGCGTGCCGAACTGCTGGGGCTGCTGCAAGGCGATGCGGTCATGCAGAAACGCCTGGCGGCCCTGGCCCTGCAAACGGTCGAATTGCCGGAAGGCGAATTGCGCGGCCACACCTACCATCATTCCCTGACCAGCACGCCGTGGCAGCCGATTGCTCGTGGCCTGAGCCCCAATGGCGGGCGCGGCGCCGAGGCGGTGTACCGCCAGGGGCGGATGACGGCCTCTTATGTGCACTTTTATTTCCCGTCGAACCCGGTTGCAGTGGCCGCGCTGTTTGCGCCGGATCGGGACGCCGCCATCGCAGGCGATTGCATTGCAACGGTAGGCGCGGGCTTGCCCGCGATAGGGTCATGACCGACAAGGCCTTCCCCCAGGCCGAGCGCGACGCCATCTACCGCGCCATTGCCGAACGCCGCGACATGCGCCACTTCAGTGGCGGCACCGTCGCCCCCGAGTTGTTGCACCGCCTGCTGCACGCCGCGCACCAGGCCCCCAGCGTCGGCCTGATGCAGCCCTGGCGCTTTATCCGCATCAGCGACCGCAACCTGCGCGGGCAGATCCAGCAGTTGGTGGAAGCCGAGCGTATCCGCACCGCGCAAGCCCTGGGCGAGCGCTCGGACGACTTTATGAGGCTCAAGGTCGAAGGCATCCACGACTGCGCCGAGGTGCTGGTGGCGGCATTGATGGATGGCCGTGAACGGCATATTTTCGGGCGTCGGACCTTGCCGGAAATGGACCTGGCCTCACTGTCCTGTGCGATCCAGAATCTATGGCTGGCGTCCCGCGCCGAAGGCCTGGGCATGGGCTGGGTGTCACTGTTCGAACCCCGGGACCTGGCCGATCTGCTAGGCCTGCCACCCGGTGCCAAGCCCCTGGCCGTGCTGTGCCTGGGCCCGGTGACGGAGTTCTATCCGGCACCGATGTTGCAACTCGAAGGCTGGACCGAACCGCGTCCGCTGAGTGACATGCTGTATGAGAATTATTGGGGAGTGAGTCAATGAGTGTGGCCTTGCTGAGTGTCGCTGCAGTGGCGCTGGATGCGCTGCTGGGCGAGCCCAGGCGCTGGCATCCGCTGGTGGCGTTCGGCAATTTTGCCGGGCGCATCGAGCAACGTTTCAACTCCGCGGGGCGTGGCTGGCGCAGCCATGGCGTGAGCGCGTGGTTTATCACGGTGATACCGCTGACCTTGCTGGCCACGGCCTTGTCCTGGGCGCCTTACTTCGGCTGGGTGATCGAGATCCTCGCGTTGTACCTGGCCCTGGGCATGCGCAGCCTGGGTGAGCACGTGTTGCCGGTGGCCCAGGCCCTGCGCAGCGGCGACCTGGACGAAGCACGCACGCGCGTGAGTTACCTGGTCAGCCGCCAGACCAGTGAGCTGGACAGCACCGAAGTGGCCCGCGCAGCCACCGAGTCGGTGCTGGAAAACGGTAGCGACGCGGTGTTTGCCGCGCTGTTCTGGTTTGTCGTGGCCGGCGTGCCCGGCGTGGTGCTGTACCGCCTGAGCAATACCCTGGATGCCATGTGGGGCTATCGCAATGAACGTTTTGAACGTTTTGGCTGGGCGGCGGCGAAGATTGACGACCTGCTGAATTACATCCCTGCGCGGCTGGTCGCGTTGACCTACGCCGTGCTCGGCAAGACGCGCCTGGCGCTTACATGCTGGCGCCGCCAGGGGCCGACCTGGGACAGCCCGAATGCCGGGCCGGTGATGGCTGCGGGCGCTGGCGCCCTGGGCGTCGAGTTGGGCGGGGCAGCGATTTATCACGGTGAGTTGCACCAGCGTCCGATCCTCGGCGAAGGGCCGCCGGCCGATGCCGATTCCATCGAGCGTGGCTGGCAGTTGGTGCAGCGCGGCGTGTGGCTGTGGGTGTTGATCCTGTGTGCGGGGGCGCATTTCTATGCTTGAACACGGTGGACGGCTGCGCAAGGCGGCGCTGCAGTACGGCATTGCCCAGGAAGACTGGCTGGACCTGTCCAGTGGCCTCGCGCCCTGGCCCTGGCCCATCCCGCCCATCCCGCTGCGGGCCTGGGCCCGCTTGCCAGAGACCGATGATGGCCTGGAGCAGGCAGCCTGTGATTACTACGGTGCGGCCCAGGTATTGCCGGTACCGGGCTCCCAGGCGGCTATCCAGTTGCTGCCGCGCCTGCGCCGGGCGGGCAAGGTCGGTGTGTTGTCGCCGTGCTATGCCGAGCATGCCGAAGCCTGGCGCCGCACCGGTTACATCGTGCGCGAGGTGCTGGAGCAGGAAGTCGACTTCTTCCTCGACAGCCTCGACGTGTTGGTGGTGGTCAATCCCAACAACCCCACCGGCCTGAGCCTCACGCCCCAGCGCCTGCTGGATTGGCATGCGCGCCTGGCCGAGCGCGGTGGCTGGCTGGTGGTGGATGAGGCCTTTATGGACAACACCCCGCACTTGAGCCTGGCGAGCCAGGCCAATCAAGTCGGGCTGATTGTGTTGCGCTCGTTCGGCAAGTTTTTCGGCCTGGCTGGGGTGCGTCTGGGTTTTGTGCTGGCCGAACGCAAACTGCTCAAGCTGCTGGCCGAACAGGTCGGGCCGTGGGCGGTGAGCGGGCCGGCCCGGGAGTTGGGCCAGGTCTGCCTGCGCGACAGCGCCGGCCATACCTACCAGCGCCAGCGCTGCGAAGACGCCAGCCAGCGCCTGTTCCGCCTGCTGGAGCAGTATGGCCTGCGCCCGCAAGGTGGCTGCGCGCTGTTCCAGTGGCTGATCAGCGATCACGCCGAGCAGTTGCATGAATTCATGGCCCAGCGCGGCATCCTGCTGCGCCTGTTTGTCCACGACAGCAGCCTGCGTTTTGGCCTGCCCGGGACTGATGCCGATTGGCTGCGCCTTGAACAGGCCCTGACTGCCTGGAAGCAAACCTCATGACCACCCTGATGGTGCAAGGCACCACCTCCGACGCGGGCAAAAGCACCCTGGTGACCGCACTGTGCCGTTGGGTCGTGCGCCAGGGCGTGCCGGTGGTGCCCTTCAAGCCGCAGAACATGGCGCTCAACAGCGCGGTGACAGCAGAAGGTGGCGAAATCGGCCGCGCCCAGGCTGTGCAGGCCCAGGCTGCCAACCTGGCGCCGCACACCGATATGAACCCGGTGCTGCTCAAGCCCAATAGCGACACCGGCTCCCAGGTCATCATCCATGGCCGCGCCGTGACCAGCATGAATGCCGTGGCCTATCACGACTACAAGGCCATCGCCATGCAGGCGGTGCTGGCCTCCCACGCGCGTTTGAGTGCGGCCTACCCGGTGGTGATGGTCGAAGGCGCAGGCTCGCCGGCCGAGATCAACCTGCGGGCCAATGACATTGCCAATATGGGCTTCGCCGAAGCGGTGGATTGCCCGGTGTTGCTGATTGCCGATATCAATCGCGGCGGGGTATTCGCCCATCTGGTGGGCACCCTGGAGCTGTTGTCGCCGTCGGAACAGGCGCGGGTCAAGGGCTTTATCATCAACCGCTTTCGCGGCGATATCGCCCTGCTGCAACCGGGCCTCGACTGGCTTGAGGCGCGCACCGGCAAGCCGGTGGTGGGGGTGCTGCCGTATGTGATGGACCTGCACCTGGAAGCCGAGGATGGCATCGACCAGCGCCAGATCGACAAGGCGGCGCAGGTGCTCAAGGTGGTGGTGCCTGTGCTGCCGCGCATCAGCAACCACACCGATTTTGACCCGCTGCGCCTGCATCCCCAGGTGGATTTGCAGTTTGTCGGCCCGGGCCAGGCAATCCCCGCCGCCGACCTGATCATCCTGCCCGGCTCGAAAAGCGTGCGCAGCGACCTGGCCTACCTGCGCGCCAATGGCTGGGACACCGCCATTGCCCGGCACCTGCGTTACGGCGGCAAGGTGCTGGGCATCTGCGGTGGCCTGCAGATGCTGGGCGAGCAGGTTCACGACCCACTGGGTCTGGAAGGGCCTGAGGGCTCCAGTGATGGCCTGGGCCTCCTGGCGTTCAGCACCACCCTGGAAGCCGAGAAACAATTGCGCAATGTGCACGGCCGCCTGGTGCTGGAAGAGGCGTCGGTCAGCGGGTATGAGATCCATGCGGGCGTGACCCGAGGTGCCGCCCTGGCGCAGCCAGCGGTACGCCTGGATGACGGCCGCAGCGACGGTGCCTGCAGCGATGACGGGCAAATCCTCGGCACGTATCTGCATGGCCTGTTCGAAACCCCGGCGGCCTGCAGCGCCGTGTTGCGCTGGGCCGGTTTGCAGGACGTGCAGGAAGTGGATTACCACGGCTTGCGCGAGCGCGATATCGAGCGCTTGGCGGACCTGGTGGAACAGCATCTGGATACCCGATTGCTGCGTCAGCTATGTGGGATTTGAGGGCTTGACCATGTTGCAACTGATCCTCGGCGGCGCCCGCTCTGGTAAAAGCCGCCTGGCGGAAAAACTCGCCAGCGACAGCGCCATGCCTGTCACCTATATCGCCACCAGCCAACCCCTGGACGGTGAGATGAATGCGCGCGTGGCCCTGCATCGCCAGCGCCGTCCCAGCCAGTGGGGGTTGATCGAGGAACCGCTGGAATTGGCGCGGGTTCTGCGTGAAAACGCGGCCCCTGGGCATTGCCTGCTGGTCGATTGCCTGACCCTGTGGCTCACCAACCTGTTGCTGCTGGACGACCCGCAGCGCCTGGGCGTCGAGCGTGAATCCCTGCTGGACTGCCTGGCGTCGCTGCCGGGCGAAATCATTTTTGTCAGCAACGAGACCGGTCTGGGTGTCGTGCCGCTGGGCGAATTGACTCGCCGCTATGTGGATGAAGCCGGATGGCTGCATCAAGCCTTGGCCGAGCGGTGTCAGCGTGTAGTGCTGACCGTTGCCGGCCTGCCCCTGACTTTGAAAGGTACTGCGTTATGAGCCCATCCTGGTGGCTGGACCCGTGCAAGGCGCTGGACGCTGCGGCTTATGAACAAGCCCTGGCCCGCCAGCAACAACTGACCAAGCCCGCCGGGTCCCTGGGGCAACTGGAAGCGTTGGCGGTGCAACTGGCCGGTTTGCAGGGCCGGGTCAAACCGACGGTCGAGCAGGTGTGGATCGCCATCTTTGCCGGCGATCACGGAGTGGTCGCGGAAGGGGTCTCGGCCTATCCCCAGGAAGTCACCGGGCAGATGCTGCATAACTTTGTCAGCGGTGGCGCGGCGATCAGTGTGCTGGCCCGCCAACTGGATGCACAGCTGGAAGTGGTGGATCTGGGCACCGTGAAGCCGTCGCTCGACCTGCCGGGCGTGCGCCACCTGAATATCGCCCCGGGCACGGCCAATTTTGTGCTGGGCGCGGCCATGACCGAGGCCCAGGGCCAGTTGGCCCTGGCGGCGGGGCGTGACAGCGTGCAGCGCGCGATCAACGCCGGTGCGCAGCTGTTTATTGGCGGTGAGATGGGCATCGGCAACACCACTGCCGCCAGTGCGCTGGCCTGTGCCTTGCTCGATTGCCAAGTCAGCGACCTGACCGGTCCCGGCACCGGCCTGAATGCCCAGGGCGTGAGCCATAAAGTGGCGGTGATCGAGCGGGCCCTGGCATTGCATGCCGGGCAGCGGGGCGACCCGTTGCAGACCTTGTTCAATCTCGGTGGCCTGGAGATCGCCGGGTTGGTGGGGGCCTATCTGGCCTGCGCCCAGGCGGGGGTGGTGGTGCTGGTCGACGGGTTTATCTGCAGCGTCGCGGCGCTGGTCGCCACGCGCCTCAACCCGTCGTGCCGGCCATGGCTGTTGTTCGGCCATCGGGGCGCCGAGCCGGGCCATCGCCATGTGTTGCATAGCCTTGAAGCCCAGCCACTGCTGGAACTGGGCCTGCGCCTGGGCGAGGGCAGCGGCGCGGCGCTGGCGGTGCCGCTGTTGCGTCTGGCCTGTGCGTTACACGGGCAGATGGCGACATTTGCAGAAGCGGCCGTGGCGGACCGCCCGGCATGACCTTGCACCTGGACCTGCTACGCCATGGTGAGACCGAACTGGGCGGCGGTTTGCGCGGCAGCCTGGATGATGCCCTGACCGCCAAGGGCTGGGCACAGATGCGCGAGGCGGTGCTGGCGCGCGGGCCGTGGGATCGTCTGGTCAGCTCGCCGCTGCAGCGCTGCGCGCGTTTTGCTGAGGAGTTGGGCGCACGCCTGAACCTGCCGGTGAGCCTGGAACAGGATCTGCAGGAACTGCACTTCGGCGCCTGGGAAGGGCAGAGCGCGGTGCAATTGATGGAAACCGATGCCGAGGCATTGGGGCTTTTCTGGGCTGATCCGTATAGCTTTACGCCGCCGGATGGCGAGCCTGTCGAGGCCTTTTCCCAGCGTGTACGGGACGCTGTCCTACGTCTGCATCAGCTGTATGCCGGCCAACGGGTGCTGCTGATCAGCCATGGTGGCGTCATGCGTTTACTGCTGGCCCAGGCCCGCGGCTTGCCCCGTGAGCAGTTGCTGAATGTCGAGGTGGGCCACGGCGGCCTGTTCAGCCTGCGGGTCGAGGCCGACGGTGTGTTGAGCGAGGGCGCCTGAATGTTGCCATTCTGGATTGCCTTGCAGTTTCTCAGCAGCCTGCCGATTCGCCTGCCGGGCATGCCGCAACCCCAGGAGCTGGGGCGCTCGCTGCTGTTTTATCCGCTGGTGGGGCTGTTGTTCGGGTTGCTGCTGTGGGGCTTGAACATGCTGTTAATGGGCGCGCCCTTGCTGTTGCACGGGGCCTTGCTGCTGACGGCGTGGGTGTTGCTCAGTGGCGGCCTGCACCTGGATGGCCTGGCGGACAGCGCCGACGCCTGGCTGGGTGGCTTTGGCGACCGAGAACGCACCCTGAGCATCATGAAGGACCCGCGCAGCGGCCCGATTGCTGTCGTGACCCTGGGCTTGGTGCTGCTGCTTAAATTCACCGCGCTGGTGGCGCTGATCGAGCAACACAATGGCGCCGCCTTGATCCTCGCCCCATTGATCGGTCGCAGCTCGTTGCTGGCACTGTTTCTCACCACCCGCTATGTGCGTGCCGGGGGCCTGGGCCAGGCGCTGGCTGACCATTTGCCACGGATTGTCGGGCAGCAGGTGCTGATCCTCAGTGGCCTGGCGTGTGTGTTGATCGGCGGTTTCAGCGGCGGGATTGCGGTGTTGCTGGCGGCCATCTGCTTTGTGGGCTTGCGGCAGGTGATGATCAATCGACTGGGCGGCACCACCGGTGACACGGCCGGCGCCTTGCTGGAACTGCTCGAAGTGGCGGTGTTGATCGGCCTGGCTCTGTAACACTTTCTTGCATTTCCTTAATCGCGGGTATATACACGTTCCATGCTTGCCTCCCAATGTTTATGCACCAACCTGCGTCGTGCCGCCCGTGGCGTCAGCAGGCACTACGACGGCGCCCTCGATGGCTTCGGAATCAACGTCGCCCAGTATTCTTTGCTGTGTAACCTGCAGCGTCTGAATCAACCGAGTATTTCCAGTCTGGCCGATGCCATGGGCCTGGACCGCAGCACCCTGGGGCGTAACCTGCGGGTGCTGGAGGGCGAAGGCCTGGTACGGTTGGTCGAAGGCGATGACCTGCGCAACCGTCTGGTGGTGCTCACGGAGCAAGGCAAACAGCGCCTGGCGGCCGCATTGCCGGCCTGGGAAGCGGCGCAGCAGAAACTGATCGATAAATTGGGCGTGCAAAAACGCGAAACCCTGTTGGCCTTGCTGGATGAACTCGCTTAAACGCGGGCTTGTTCGAATACAAGCGGGTATATACCCGTAGCGGAGAATAATAATGACCTCGATGTGGCGTACCAGTGGCTGGATTCTTGTCGGGAGTGCGCTGATCCTGGCCCTTTCCCTGGGCGTGCGGCATGGCTTTGGTTTGTTTCTGGCGCCCATGAGCGCCGAGTTCGGCTGGGGTCGTGAAACCTTTGCCTTTGCTATCGCCTTGCAAAACCTGATCTGGGGCCTGGCGCAGCCGTTTACCGGAGCCCTGGCCGACCGCTTTGGCGCGGCCAAAGTGGTGATGATCGGTGGCGTGCTGTATGCCCTGGGCCTGGTGTTCATGGGCTTGTCCGATTCGGCGTGGTCGCTGTCCTTGAGTGCCGGCTTGTTGATCGGTATCGGCCTGTCCGGCACCTCATTCTCGGTGATCCTCGGCGTGGTCGGACGTGCCGTGGCCCCGGAAAAACGCAGCATGGCCATGGGCATTGCCAGCGCCGCCGGTTCCTTTGGCCAGTTCGCCATGTTGCCGGGCACCCTCGGCCTGATCGGTTGGCTGGGCTGGTCCGCCGCCTTGTTGGTGCTGGGTCTGCTGGTGGCGCTGATCGTGCCGTTGGTGACGATGATCAAGGACCGCCCGCTGCCGGTCATGGCTGGCCAGCAAACCCTGCGCGAGGCTTTGCATGAAGCCTGTTCCCATTCCGGTTTCTGGTTGTTGGCCTTTGGTTTTTTTGTCTGCGGATTCCAAGTGGTGTTTATCGGCGTGCACTTGCCGGCCTACCTGGTGGATCAGCACCTGCCGGCGACCGTCGGCACCACGGTGTTGGCGCTGATCGGCCTGTTCAATATCTTCGGCACCTACACGGCGGGCTGGCTCGGCGGGCGGATGTCCAAACCGCGTTTGCTCACCGCGCTGTACCTGCTGCGGGCGGTGGTGATCGTGTTGTTCCTGTGGGCGCCGGTGACGCAAATGAGTGCCTACCTGTTCGGCATGGCCATGGGCTTTTTATGGCTGTCGACCGTGCCGCTGACCAACGGTACGGTGGCGACCTTATTTGGTGTGAGAAACCTGTCGATGCTGGGTGGGATCGTGTTCCTGTTCCATCAGTTGGGCTCGTTCCTCGGCGGCTGGCTGGGGGGCGTGGTCTATGATCGAACCGGTAACTACGATTTGATCTGGCAGGTGGCGATCGTCTTGAGCCTGGTCGCGGCCGCCCTTAATTGGCCCGTGCGTGAGCGGCCTGTGGCCAGGTTGCAAGCGCAGATGGGGGTAGCATGAACTCGATCGGGTACTGGGTTGGCGCAGCCGGCCTGCTGACGCTGTTGCTGCTGGCCTGGTGGGGCTGGCAGCGCAGCGGGCTGGCGTTGATGCAACTGGGTATGTCGATCTGTTAAGTTGTTTGCCTGACTTTGTCCAAGGACACCCGACATGTTAATGCGTTGGCTTGCAGTACCCGCCCTGATGATGGGCCTTGGTGGTGTCGCCATGGCCGCCGATTGCCCAACGTTGCTTGAGGGCCAGTTGCCCAAATTGCGCGCCAAGGAGTCCATCGACCTGTGCCAGCGCTTTGCCGGCAAGCCCCTGGTGATCGTCAATACCGCCAGTTTTTGTGGGTTCGCCCCGCAGTTCAAGGGACTGGAGGCGTTGTATCAGCGCTACAAAGGTGACGGCCTGGAAGTGATTGGTGTGCCCTCCGATGACTTCAAGCAAGAAGCCAAGACAGGCGAGGAAACGGCCAAGGTCTGCTATGTGAACTACGGCGTGACGTTCACCATGACCGAGCCACAGAAGGTCAGGGGCCCCGATGCGGCGCATCTGTTCAAGGTCCTGGCCGAGCAGAGCAACGCGCCGAAATGGAATTTCTACAAGTACGTGGTGGATCGCCAGGGCAAGGTGATCGCCAGCTTCTCCAGCCTGACCAAACCGGATAGCCCGGATCTGATCAAGGCCGTGGAGCAGGCACTGGCTTCCAAACCCTGATTATCAGCCACTAAAAAGCCCCGCCTCCTTTGCAGGAGAGCGGGGCTTTTTTATGCAGCGTTGGATCAGAACTTGTATGTCATGCCCAGGCCGAAACCGTTGGCGCTGTTTTTGTACTTGGCGTTGTAGCTGGCCAACTGGTTGGAGCGGTTGACGCTGACTTCTTCTTCCTTGAGGTAGGAGTAGGCCAGGTCGATGGTCATGTTATCCATGACGGCGTAGCCCAGGCCAACGCTGAAGATGGTCCGGTCGCCGGTAGGGATACGTGGCGAACGATCAGTGCTGTTGGTTGGCGACTGGTCGAAGGTCAAGCCGGTACGCAGCACAACCTGCTTGGTCAACTGGTAAGAGGTACCCACGGCATAAGCCCAGGTGTCGTGCCAGTTCTGTTCTTCCTTGATGGTACCTACCAGCGTTGGGGCGAAGCCGCCGCCGGCGGTGGTCACGCCTTTGTTGTTGACGGTGATGTCCTTCAGACGGCTCCAGCGCGTCCAGGTGGCACCGGCATACAGCTTCCAGGCGTCGTTCATGTCCTGGGTAACCGATAGATCCCAGGATTCAGGGGTGTCGATTTTCAGCGAGGCGTCATAACGACCGGTCGCCAGGGCGCCGGAGGTGATGGCCGGGGCGTTCACTTCGGTGTGGCCTTCAAGTTTGTACTTGACCTTCGAGTGGTAGGTCAGGCCAACGCGGGTGCTATCGGTTGCCTGGACCAGCACGCCGGCGTTGAAGCCAATGGCAGTATCGTCGCCCTTGATCTTGATCCGGGTGTCAGGCGCAGCAGGGTTCAGTGTCAGTTCTGATTCCAGGGTGCCGGCAATGCGGTTGAAGGTTGGACCAAAACCGACGGAAACCCTGTCGTTGAAGGCATAGCTGACGGTTGGCTGGAAAGTGATGACTTGAACTTCACTTTTGCTGCCAAAGCCACGGCCCTGATATTTGCTCTCGTAGTCGGTAATCAGGCCGAACGGTGCATACACACCGAAGCCGACTGCCCACTGGTCATTGAGTTTGTTGGTGTAGAAGCCGAACGGTACCGCCGTGAAGGGGACCATGTCGCCTTTGTTGGTGCCGCTGGAGCGACCGCTGACATCTTTGATATCAGTGGAAGCATCAATTGCCGCAACACCGCCCGTGACTTGCTGGCCTTCAAGGCGAGCCATACCGGCAGGGTTGCCAAAAACAGTGCTTGCATCATCGGCAGAAGAAGAACGGCCCGCGAACCCGGTACCCATCCCGCTGACGCTTTGTTCGTTGAGGGCAAAGCCGCTTGCGAACAGTTGGGAGGAGGCCATGGCAACGGCGAGGCTAAGTGTGGTCTTGAGCATTACTTTTTTCATTATTAGAACTCCGGGGTGATCACCGCTGCGGAAAGTATCAATAAAATTAACTTAGCGCTATAGGCTGTAATGCCGGAGATAGAGCGGTTTTGTAGGACAATCCGACCAAAATTGCCGCTTTTTGCCGAATCTTGCAAAGCGCCCGATCAGCACGCGACCTGATTCATTGGGTTTACACAGGTTTGCCAGGCCTGGGTGTAATCCCGCAGCCGACCCTGAGGGTGAAATATTTCTTTCCAGATACGCGCCATTGCCAGCAGATCGTCGGGTTGGGGCAGTTCGGGGCGATGTTGTTCCACCAGCAACCAGGCGATGGCGGTGGCGTAGCGCAGGTTGACCGTCAGTTCCAGCTGCGGCCCGCTGAGGAAGGCATGCTGGCTGGCGAGGCCGCGCACCAGGCTGGCACGTTCCGGGTCGAGGGCCAGGTAGCTGTCCCATAAGGCCCTGTGGCGCGATTCGGTAATGCGGTACAGGCCGTGGCCGCGCCGGTCATGCAGGGCCGAGCCCAGTTCCGATTGGCTGGCGGCAACCCCCAGCAGCAGGGATTCTGCGGTTTGGCTGTGGCGACCCAGGTAAATCAGCGTGGGTCGGATCACATAACGACACAATTCGCTGGCGGCAATGCCCATAGAACCCTCGGAACCCTTGAAAATGGTCGGCGATGCCTGAGAAGAGGGGGCTTGGCAGCGGTGGATCGGATCTCAGGCTCGCCGGAGGCGGATCATGCCGCCTGAGTTGAAGTGTAGTGTCAGATTCACGACGTAAAGGTCTGTTTTTAAAATATTTCCGGTGGGTGGTTATAAGCGTTATATCTGTTTGACCTAAAGCCAACCGACAAAAAACCGAATTCCAGGCAATAAAAAACCCTGCTTTGCGGGCAGGGTTTTCGATGTTCAGCGTCGGGTCAATCAGGCAACCAGGGCCTGACGGGTACGCTCGATCACGGCCTGCAGCGGCTCTGCGCTGGAGTATTGATCGGGGTACAGGCGTTCGCTGTGACGAGCGATGCCGTGTTCGTTGACCAGGGTGAAGCTGAAGCAGCCTTTGCGAGCGGCCATGATCAGGCAGTTCATTGGAGCAAAAGCATTGGTGAGGGTGCGAATGGCATCCTGAGTATGGATTTGAGTGGACATATTATTGGTGTTCCTACAAATGACACGGATAAGAACCGTGCAACGTTAAAACGTTCCAGTGACGCTGATCACCATTGATCATGCGAAGAACCCGACTGGAACAAAGCAGCCAGTTTGAAGCGCTGAATAATTTGGCGCGCTTGGGCTGGCAGGTAGGTACTTAGGAGGGCAGGCAACACAACAGGGGCAAAGGTTCTGGGCCCAGGGTGAAGATCCTGATCAATTTGCAGGTTGGTTCGGTCAGAGTATGGAAACTTCGCGACACCCTTTGCATTGTTCAAAGGCAGTGTCGTCGCAAGTGATACCTGGAAACCATCGAGGTGGTCGATCCCATCAAGATTGACAAAACTTCTCTTTAGGGAAGCTACGTCGCGGGGATTTATTCGACCAGAATTGACTTTCAGCTTGGTACTAACGCTGCGGATAGTAATGGCTTGAAACCGGTAAAGCAAGTGTGTTAGCAAAAATACCTTACTTGGGCCCCTGGTACAGCCCACGCTTGTGTGTCACCCCTGTAACGTTTTGGGCCACAAAGCGGCGGCGATATAACCACCAGGCAGGTAGTTGTGCACATTGGTTGCGCAGTGTGTCACCAGGAAGGCGTGTGGTCGGATTAGCCCACGAATGCCTGCATCGAAAATTTAAGTCAATGAAAAATCTGGCTTTTTTTTATTGGTGAAAAAATCGTCAGTTTAAGCGCGGCCCCCGTTCCATGGGCCTTTGCGCGAGTTAAAGCACGGTTGTCCACTGAGTTATCCACAGCTTCTGTGGATTGTCCCAAGCGCTTGCTCTAGAACGGGCGTGCCGGGTTTTTTCAGCTTTACCCGTACGAAAAAAGGAGTAGAGTGGCGCGCCTTCCGTTCTGCCCTACAGTGCTTTATGAAGTTTCGCTCAGTATCACCCGCTGTTACCGACAACCCTCCGAGTGTTACCCCGCCCAAGCGTTTTTCTTTGAAAGTCGCGCTGTGGCTGCTGGATAACCCGCGCATTGGCGATAACCCCAATATCAAGCACTTCGCCGGGCGTTTGCTCAAGCAGCCCGCCCGTGAAGGGGTGGTCGTGGCGCAGAGTCGCCTGGGCCTGTTGATGTGCCGTGAGTGCGGCAATGCCCGGGACCGCCGCATCGGCCACGACCTGCTGCGCCAGGCCGCCCGTGCCGGCGACCCTGGCGCCCAGCGTGAACTGGGTCAGATCAAAGACTGAGCTGTCCACGAAGCGCCTGCTTGGTTAACCTTCCTCTTTTACCGTAATGGCAGGAATGGCTATGGCTTTTGACTGGACCAGTGTGGCACTGGGCCTCGCCGCTGCGGCGTTGCCTCTGATGGTCCTGTGCTGGCAGATCCAGCGTCGCCTGAACGCTCGCAGCGCCGGTTGGGAGCTGTTGGAGGAGCGCCTGGCTACCGCGCAGATGGCCCAGGAAGGGCTGGCCGCACAACTGGACGCCAGCCGTGACGAGATCAGCGACCTGAGCCAGGCCAATGCGGCCAAACAGGCCGACCTGGCGGCGGTACGCCGGGAAGTCGAGCTGCTGCAGATCGATCGCGACAACGCCCGCGATGCGGCCCACGCCTGGAACCTCGAGCGCTCCGCCAAGGAAGGCGAGCTGCGCCGCCTGGACGCCTTGTCGGCCTCCCTGCGTGCCGAACTGCGCGAGCAGCAGGACAGCCATCAACAACGCCTTAACGACCTGCAAGGCTCGCGGGATGAGCTGCGCGCGCAGTTCGCCGAGTTGGCCGGGAAGATCTTCGACGAGCGCGAGCAGCGATTTGCCGAAACCAGCCAGCAACGCCTCGGGCAATTGCTTGACCCGCTGAAGGAGCGCATCCAGTCGTTCGAAAAGCGCGTGGAAGAAAGCTATCAGAACGAGGCGCGGGAGCGATTTTCCCTGGGCAAGGAGCTGGAGCGCCTACAGCAATTGAACCTGCGCCTGTCGGACGAAGCCACCAACCTCACCCGCGCCCTCAAGGGGCAGAAGACCCAAGGCAACTGGGGTGAGTTGATTCTGGAGCGGGTGCTGGAACATGCCGGCCTGGAGAAGGGCCGCGAGTACCAGACCCAGGTCAGCCTCAAGGGCCCCGATGGCGAGCGTTTCCAGCCGGACGTGCTGATCATGTTGCCGGGCGACAGGCAGGTAGTGGTGGACTCCAAGGTCAGCCTCACTGCGTATCAGCAGTACGTGGCGGCCGATGACGAGGTGATCGGCCAAGCCGCCCTCAAGCAGCACGTGCTGTCACTGCGCAATCATGTCAAAGGCTTGGCCGGCAAGGACTACAAGCGTCTTGAAGGCTTGCACAGCCTGGATTTCGTGTTGTTGTTCGTGCCCATCGAGGCCGCGTTTTCGGCTGCGTTGCAGGCCGAGCCGAACCTGTTCCAGGAAGCCTTCGACCGCCATATCGTAATCGTCAGCCCTACCACCTTGCTGGCGACCCTGCGGGTGATCGACAGCCTGTGGAAGCAGGAGCGGCAAAGCCAGAACGCCCGGGAAATTGCCGAACGCGCCGGCTGGCTGTACGACAAGTTCGTATTGTTTATCCAGGACCTGGATGAAGTGGGTAATCGCCTACAACAGCTGGATAAGGCTTACAGTGCAGCGCGCAACAAGCTCACAGATGGTCGCGGCAATCTGGTCAGCCGGGTGGAACAATTGAAGCTGCTCGGCGCGCGCGCCAGTAAAGGTCTGCCTGCGGATCTGTTGGAAAAAGCGATGACCGACGAAGATGGCGTCGCCCAGCTACCTGACTAGACGCAGAACCGAAATGCGGGAGTGGGCTTTTGTGGGAGCCGGAGGACGCGCACGCTTCAATGATCAGGTCGGCTCTAAGGCCGCCTCGCTTTGCTTGTGATTTTGATCTCAGGCGCCCCGTTAAACCACGCTGGCCGTCATCCGATATTGATTTGGGGGGTAACCCGGCAGGACGCCGGGTTAGCCGCGATGGGCCATGGATGGCCCATCGCGGCGGCCCCCCAAATCAATGTCGGATGACGGGCACACTGAGCCCAGGCGAGGTGCCGAGTGGTGGGGCAGGAGCCCTTTTGGTTACTTTTGGCTGGGCCGGCACTCCGGGCTCTTTTCCAAAAGTGACCCGCCGTAAGGGCGGAACCAATAGCCGCCGTGACCGTAGCAATGGATCTGTACACAACCCCAAGAACCACGAAAGAGTCGTGTAGATACCGTTGACCATCGCAGGCAAACCAACTCCCACACGTTACAACGGCAAATGCCGATTCAGCAGCGCCCGCAACGCCGCCGGTTTCACCGGTTTGGCCAGGTAATCCAAGCCCGCCGCATGCACCTCGGCCACCATTTCCGGCCGGCCATCGGCGCTGATCACCACCCCCGGAATCGGTTCCGCCAGTTGTGCGCGCAGCCAACCCATCAATTCGGTACCTGTCTCGCCGTGGTCCAGGTGGTAATCCACCAGGGCCAATTGCGGGCGCATGCCTTCTGCCAGCAACACGGCGCATTGCGCCTGATCGCGTGCGGTCCAGACCTGGCAGCCCCAGCGGCTCAACAGGCTGCGCATGCCAATCAGGATGCTGTCTTCGTTGTCCACGCACAGCACCTGGGCGCCGCTCAACGGCAGGCCCTTTTCCGGTGTGGCTTGTACCTGCACGCTGGTCTGCGCCTTGGCCAGCGGCACGCTGACGCTGAACACGCTGCCTTTGCCTGGCCATGAGCGCACGCGCAAGCGGTGGCCGAGCACTCGGCACAGGCCGTCAGCAATGGCCAGGCCAAGGCCCAGGCCTTTCTCGGCACGGGTCTGGTGGCTGTCCAGGCGCTTGAACTCTTCGAAGATGACTTTCTGTTTGTCCAGCGGAATGCCCGGGCCACGGTCCCACACTTCCAGGCGCAGTTCGCCACGCCGCCGTCGTACACCCAGCAGCACCGGGCCGTGGGCATAGCGGAAGGCGTTGGTCAGGAAATTCTGCAGGATCCGCCGCAGCAGTTTGATATCACTGTCGACGCGCAAGTGACTGCCGCGCAGGCGGAAACGCAAGCCTTGCTCCTGGGCCAGCACCTTGAACTCCGCGCCCAGGGCGTCGAACAGTTCACTCAAGGCAAATGGCTGACGCTGAGGGTTGATCTTGCCGTTTTCCAGGCGGGAGATATCCAGCAAGTCGCTGATCAGGTCTTCGGCCGAGCGCAACGAACTGTCCAGGTGTTGCACCAGTTGCCGGGCTTCTCCGGACAAACCTTCGCTCTGGTGGGAGAGGGCGGCCGAGAACAGTCGCGCAGCGTTCAACGGTTGCATCAGGTCATGACTGACCGCGGCGAGGAAGCGGGTTTTCGACTGGTTGGCCGACTCGGCCACACCTTTGGCATCGGTCAGGGCCACGTTCAGTTGCGACAGTTCATGGGTACGCTCGGTGACCCGCTGCTCCAGGCCCTCGTTGGCCTCGGTCAGGGCCTGCTCGGCCTCGCGGAAGGCAGTAATGTCAGTAAAACTCATGACGAACCCGCCACCCGGCATCGGGTTGCCGATCAGCTCGATCACCCGGCCATTGGGAAACAGCCGTTCCGAAGTATGGGCCCGGCCCTGGCGCATCCAGTGCAGGCGCCGTGCCACGTGGACTTCGGCCTCGCCCGGGCCGCACAGTCCGCGCTCGGCGTTGTAGCGAATAATGTCGGCAATCGGCCGGCCGACGCTGATCAGGCCCTCGGGGTAGTTGAACAGCTCCAGGTAACGACGGTTCCAGGCCACCAGCTTGAGGGACTGATCCACCACGCTGATGCCCTGGGTGATGTTCTCGATCGCGCCCTGCAACAGCGCCCGGTTGAACTGCAGCACTTCGGAGGCTTCGTCAGCGATACGGACTACGTCCTCCAGCTGCATTTCGCGGCCTTCAATCGCTGCTTTCACCACCGCCCGCGTCGACGATGCACCCAGTACGCCAGCCAGCAGCCGTTCAGTGTGGGCGATCCAGTCGTTGTCGGCATTCTGGTTGGGATTAAAGCCCTTGCCTTGGCGGTAGGCGAAGCGGATGAAGCTCTGTTGCGCTCGTTCTTCGCCGACAAAACGCGCGGCCAGGCTCAACAGGTCATTGATCTGCACCGAGAGCATGGAGCGGGCGCTGGCGCGCTGGCTGGTTTCCTGGCCGATGAACCGCCCGGCCTGCCAATGCTCCGATACCCGTGTGCGCGACAGCACCGAGACCCAGGCGAACAGGGTGAAGTTACCCGCCAAAGACAGCACCACGCCCTGGGTCAGTGGGGTGATCGGCAGCCCCAGTGGGTTGCCATGCAGCCAGGCCAGGCCCGGGAAGATATTCAGCGACCAGCCCAGGCTATGGGCGGCAATTGGCAGCACCAGGGTGTAGAACCACAGGAAAGTGCCCGCCGCCAGGCCGGCAAACACGCCGCGCCGGTTGGCTTGCTTCCAGTACAGCGCGCCGAGCATCGCCGGTGCCAGCTGGGTCACGGCGGCAAACGCAATCTGGCCGATGGTCGCCAGACTGGCGGTGGAGCCGAGCAAGCGGTAGCTGACATAGGCCAGCAGCAGAATGATCACGATACTGACCCGGCGTACCGAGAGCATCCAGTGACGGAAGACTTCGAACGGGCGCTCGGCGTTGGTTCGGCGCAGCAGCCACGGCAGCAACATATCGTTGGAGACCATGGTCGACAGCGCCACACTGGCCACGATGACCATGCCGGTCGCCGCCGACGCACCGCCGATAAACGCCAGCAGCGCCAGGGCCGGATGGGCTTCGGCCAGAGGCAGGCTGATCACGTAGGAGTCCGGCAGTACCGAGCTGGGCAGCAGCATCTTGCCGCCCAGGGCAATCGGCACTACAAACAGTGCGGCCAGCACCAGATACGCCGGGAACACCCACTTGGCCAGGCGCAGGTCCTGGGGCTCGATGTTCTCCACGACAGTGACGTGGAACTGGCGGGGTAGACAGATGATCGCCATCATCGCCACGCCGGTCTGCACCACCATCGAGGGCCAGTTGACGGTCTCTTTCCAGTATTCCTCCAGCCTCGGCGCAAGCATTGCCTGGCTGAACAGATCGTTGAAACCGTCGTACAGGCCGTAGGTCACAAACGCACCCACCGCGAGAAACGCGAACAGCTTGACCAGAGACTCGAAGGCAATCGCCAGCACCATGCCACGGTGGTGCTCCGTGGCGTCGAGGTTGCGCGTGCCGAACACGATGGTGAACAGCGCCAGCACCAGGGACACGATCAGGGCGGTGTCTTGGGCCCGCGTGCCGGTGGCATCGGCGCCGGCGCCAATCAGCAGGTTGACCCCCAGCACGATGCCTTTGAGTTGCAGGGCAATATAAGGCAGCACGCCCACCAGGCAGATCAGCGCCACGACCACGGCCAGGGACTGGGATTTGCCATAGCGCGCGGCGATAAAGTCGGCGATGGAGGTGATGTTTTCCTGCTTGCTGATCAGAATCATCTTTTGCAGGACCCAGGGCGCCAGCACCAGCAGCAGGACGGGGCCCAGGTAGATCGGTAAAAATGCCCACAACTGTTCGGCGGCCTGACCTACAGCGCCGAAGAAGGTCCAACTGGTGCAGTACACCGCCAGCGACAGGCTATACACCCACGCACGCACCCGTGGCGGCAGGGGCGCACGGCGGCGGTCACCGTAGAAGGCGATGGCAAACATAATGGCCATATAGGCCAGGGCAACGGCGGCGATCAGCCCGCTGGACAGCGTCATGAATACTCCGGACATAAGAACGCCCAGGCATTCCAGGCCCGGGACGACAGTCTCGCATGATGGCCGGGGTTAGTCAGTGCCGACGAAGGTCGGGTAGGGGGCAGTTCCTACGATCGTGGCGGCAGGGTCTTCTGGCGCAGAATGTAGATTGTCACCAACACCGCACTGGTCAACATAAAACCCCGTGCCCAGGGCAATGGCACCAGGTAGCAAGAGATGCCGATGCTCAGCCACATCAGGCCGATTGCATAGACTTTGCCCTTGAGTGGGATGCCGTTGCCATCGAGGTAATCCCGAATCCAAGGGCCCAGGCGCGGATGGTTGACCAGCCAGTCGTAGAAGCGCGGTGAACTACGGGCAAAGCAGCCGGCGGCCAATAGCAGGAAGGGGGTGGTCGGCAAGACCGGCAGGAAGATTCCGATCACCCCGAGCACTACGCTCAACCAGCCAATGGCCAGCAGCACGTAGCGCACAATCGGGGAGCGGTTGCCCATGGGCGCCACGGGCGGGGGACTCAGTGATGGCGAGGCTTGAGGATCGCCGGTTTTTCGTCGGGGGCGTTGCACAGCAGGTACAGGGCGGTCAGTGCTTCCGGGATCTGTACGACCATGTCGTCCATCAGGTTGGCATCGCTGGCGATGTCGGCGAACTCAGGCTGGTCGTCGAACAGGCCGGAACCGACCATGATCGGCAGCAGCATTTCGCTGACTTCTTCCTCGGCGGTTTCGAACCAGGCGGCTTCACGCAGGAACACACCTTCCATGAAACCAATGCACCAGCCGCGCAGGTCGGAGTCGTCCGGCTCTTCGCCGAGGTCGAGCTCGCAGGGCAGCTCGAACTCTTCATCGGAGGCCAGTTGGCGGGAGATGTGGGCCTTGAGCTGGATCAGGGTTTCTTCGATCTCGCTGCGCTGGGCCTCATCCTTGTAGTGTGGCTCTTCGGCGAACAGGGCGTCGATCCATTCACGATCAGGAACCGGTTCGGAGCAGATCGACAGCGCAGTCAGGTAGCCATGGGCGGCCACGTAGTCCAGCGCCTCGTCATGCAGCTCATCGGCATCGAGGAAGGCTTGCAGGCGGTTTAGTTGCTCAGCGAAGGACATTGAAAGACTACCTTGGGAATATACGATGCTGAATTCTAGGCTTTCTTGAGCGTGCAGGCCAGCCGCACGGCATATTTGCAAGGTTTTCAGATGGGCCGCTATTCGTCAGCGGCGCCCTTTGCCGGGGAGTGCTCGGGTATACTGCCGCGTTTTGTGATGCCCCTGCAGGCCGGATGCGGTTGCGGGAAAAGTTCGCTTACGGATTATTTTCCGGCCAGGCGTGCTTTTTCAGCCAGCCTGTACAGAGGGATTTCGGTGGAATTTGGAGTTTTTCATGCTTGAACAGGCTCAACGCGTCCTCAAGGACATCTTCGGCTACGACAGCTTTCGTGGCCGCCAGGGTGCGATCATTGAGCGCGTGGCCAGCGGCGGTGATGCCCTGGTCCTGATGCCTACCGGCGGCGGTAAGTCGTTGTGCTTCCAAGTGCCGGCATTGTTGCGCGAAGGGCTGGCGGTGGTGGTCTCGCCGTTGATCGCGCTGATGGACGATCAAGTGGCCACCCTGGAAGAACTGGGCGTCGCCGCCGCCGCGTTGAACTCTACCCTGAGCGCCGAGCAGCAGCGCGACCTGGCGGCGCGGATCCGCCGCGGCGAAGTGAAAATGCTCTACCTGGCGCCCGAGCGTCTGGTCCAGCCGCGGATGCTGGCGTTCCTGCAGAGCCTGGAAATCTCCCTGTTCGCAATCGACGAGGCCCACTGTGTTTCCCAGTGGGGCCACGATTTCCGCCGTGAATACCTGCAATTGGGGCAACTGGCCGAACTGTTCCCCAACGTGCCGCGCATCGCCCTGACCGCCACGGCCGATAAGCGCACCCGCGAAGAGATCGTCGAGCGCCTGCACCTGCAGAACGCCGAGCGTTTTCTCTCCAGCTTCGACCGTCCGAATATCTTTTACCGCATCGTGCCCAAGGAACAGCCGCGCAAGCAGTTGCTGGCGTTCCTTTCGGAGCGGCGCAGCGATGCCGGGATTGTCTACTGCCTGTCACGCAAGAAGGTCGATGAAGTGGCGGCGTTCCTGTGCGAGCAGGGCTACCCCGCGCTGCCTTACCACGCTGGCCTGCCCAACGAACTGCGGGCCTACCACCAGAAGCGCTTCCTCAACGAGGAAGGCCTGATCATGGTCGCGACCATTGCGTTTGGCATGGGCATCGACAAGTCCAACGTGCGCTTCGTGGCCCATATGGACTTGCCCAAATCCCTGGAAGCGTACTACCAGGAAACCGGGCGGGCCGGGCGTGATGGCCTGCCGGCGGATGCCTGGATGGTCTATGGCCTGCAGGATGTGGTGATGCTCAAGCAGATGCTGCAGAACTCCGAGGGCGATGAGCGCCACAAGCGCCTGGAGCAGCACAAGCTCGACGCCATGCTGTCGCTGTGCGAAGAAACCCGCTGCCGTCGCCAGACCTTGCTCGCCTATTTCGACGAAGACATGCCCCAGCCCTGCGGGCATTGCGACAACTGTGTAGATGGTGTGCAGACCTGGGATGCCACTGAGCCAGCACGTCAGGGCCTGTCGGCGATCTTCCGTACCGGCCAGCGTTATGGCGTCGGCCATCTGGTGGATGTGCTGCTGGGCAAGGACAACGAAAAAATCCGCAGCTTTGGCCACCAGCACCTGTCGGTGTATGGCGTGGGCAAGGCGCGGGCTGAAGGCGAATGGCGCTCGCTGTTCCGCCAGATGGTGGCCCGTGGCCTGGTGGATATCGACCTGGAAGGCTACGGCGGCCTGCGCTTGAACGACAGTTGCCGGCCACTGCTCAAAGGCGAGGTCAGCCTGGAGCTGCGCCGCGACCTCAAGCCGCAGACCACTGCCAAATCCAGCAGCACCAGCCAGGCCAGCCAACTGGTGCGTGGCGAAGAGCGCGAGCAGTGGGAAGCCCTGCGTGCCTTGCGCCGCAAGCTGGCGCAAGAGCACAGCGTGCCGCCCTACGTCATCTTCCCCGACTCCACCTTGCTGGAAATGTTGCGTGAGCAGCCCACCACCATGGCCGAAATGGCTCGGGTCAGTGGCGTCGGTGCGCGCAAGCTGGAGCGTTATGGCCAGGCCTTCCTGGAAGTCCTGGGTGGCCAGGCCGAGGCGCCGAAGGAAGTCGCCGATATCCGCCACGAACTGATCAGCCTGGCCCGCGCCGGCATGACCCCGATCCAGATCGCCGGGCAGTTGCAGTGCTCGGAAAAGAACGTCTACACCTTGCTGGCCGAGTCCATTGGCAAGCAACAGCTGTCACTGGAACAGGCCCTTGATCTGCCGGAAGACTTGCTGGGTGAAATCCAGGATGCGTTTCTCGATGGTGAAGGCGAGTTGCCACCTGTTTCCGATATAGCACCGCTGTTCACCGGGCGGGTGCCTGAGGGTGTTTTGTACTGTGTACGGGCCGCTTTGCAGTCGGAATTCGAGATTTGATGCGTCAATTACGACAATGTAACGAATCAGTACATTGCAAACCTTGCCTACTGTCATAGGTCATGCTTAGCTGACTAATAATTAGCCACACTTTATTTTCAGTCTAACCCATGAGTTTTTTATGCCGTTAACCGATCAACACCGTTTTGGCATGCAGTTGGCGCAAATGTCCCGTGGCTGGCGCGCCGAGTTGGATCGCCGTCTGGCAGGGCTTGGGCTGTCCCAGGCCCGTTGGCTGGTGCTGCTGCATCTGGCCCGCTTTGAAGAAGCGCCGACCCAGCGTGAGCTGGCCCAGAGCGTCGGGGTGGAAGGGCCCACATTGGCGCGTCTGCTCGACAGCCTGGAAAGCCAGGGCCTGGTGCAACGCCAGGCTGTGCTAGAAGACCGGCGCGCCAAGCGCATTGTGTTGTGTGATCCGGCAAGGCCGCTGATTGATCAGATCGAGACCATTGCCACGGCTTTGCGCCAGGAGCTTTTTGTGGGGGTCGATGAGGAGGATATGCGGGTGTGCATGCGGGTGCATGGGCATATCCTGGCGAACCTGGAAAAGACCTGATCTGATTACGCCGCTGATCAAAATGTGGGGGCGGACTTGCTCGCGATGGCGTCGGGTCAGTTACTGGATATTTGGCTGACACTCCGTCATCGCGAGCAAGCCCGCTCCCACACAAGCCTGCTCCAGCTCGGCTAAGTGTTTTTCTTAGAACGTCTGCCCAAGATTCAGATACACCGCCTTCTGATTGTCATCATTGAACCCATAACTGAAATTCAACGGCCCCAGCGGTGTATCAAACCCGAGGAAGATGCTCGCGGCATTGATATAGCCACTGTCGAATTCATTGTCGTTGTTCCACGCCCGCCCCCGTTCCAGGGAGGCGCCCAGGTACAGTGGGAAGTCCAGCGGCAGGTACGAGCGTGGGGTCAGGCGGCGGTAGTAGACGGCGCGCATCAGGCTGATGTTCTGCCCGGAAATCGCATCCTGGCGGAACCCTGACAGCTGCCGCGCACCGCCCAGCAGGAAGCTGGAAATCACCACGTCTGAATTGTCCAGAGTGCGCCCGTAGCGACCGCCCAATACCAGGGTGTCCGGGCCGTGGCTCATGGCCTTGTCCAGCTTGAACTCCCATTGCCGGTAGCGCTGGTCGGAGCCCAGGCCGGGTTCGAATTCGCGGTAGGCCAGGCCAATGTCTTCGCCGGTATGGGGGAAGTACACGTTATCCAGGGAGTCGAACGAGTACTTCAGTTCGTAGAAGCCCTCGCTGAAGCTCACGCTTGGTAGGTCGCGGTCGCCAATGCGCACATCGGCCTTGCCCCAGGCCTCGCCGACACCGAAGCGGATTTCGCCGCTGTTGCCGATCTGCCGGCCGACGTTCAAGCCAAAACCATAGCGCTCCAGGCGGTACTCGGAGATCGGGTCGTTATCCAGGATCAGTTCGACGTTCTGCGCCTGGGCGCTGATATAGGGGGCGACGAAATAGCGGGAGCCGGTATCCATCGGCTGGTAGAACTCGCTGTACAGCTCCTGGCGATCACCGATCTGCACCCGGGTCAGCCATTCGGCGCCGAGGCGGTTGATGCCGTTGATGCGGTAGCTGGCGCCGAGGTTGAAGGCGCTGTCGCCGCGCATGTCATCGGACAGGTTGAGCCCCAGGCGCAGGTAGTCGGTGCCGCTGCGTTTGCCGCGCGCGCTGATGACCAGGGTGTTGTCCGGGCCTTTTTTCACCACGCGGTATTGCACCTGTTCGAAGTAATCCAGGCCGTACAGGGTGCCCATATCCGATTGCAGGCGCGCCAGGTTCAGGGGCTCGCCAATGGGTTGGCGGATGTAGTAGCGGATCACGTCGTCGCCGACTTTCGAGTCGTTCTCCACCTTGATTGCGGTAATCGTCGGGTTGCGCTGGCCCGGCGTGCGGGCGGCGGTCAGTTCGGCGTCCACGGACCCGGTTGGGCGCAGGCGTGCCAGGCGGGTATCCAGCGCGCGGGTGGCGCGGTAGCCGGCGTCGATCATGTCCTTGGCGCGGCCAAAATCGGTCACGCCATACGCGGCCAATGGTGGCTGGATCAGCACATCGCCTGCGTGCAGGGCCTTGAGTTGTTCTTCGGAATTTCGGCGGGTCATCAGGGTGATGGACTGGTTGAGCACATCCACCACCGTCGTCAATTGCTTGCGGCTGCGCAAGGGCGTGCCGATATCCACCACAATGGCGACATCGACCCCCATCTCACGCGCCACATCCAGGGGGATGTTGTCGGTCATGCCGCCATCCACCAGCAGCCGGCCGTCCAGCTCCACCGGGGCGAACACTGCGGGGATCGACATGCTGGCGCGAATCACCTGGGGCAGATGGCCCTTGCGAAACACCACTTTTTCGCCGCTGGTGATGTCAGTGGCCACGGCGCGGAATGGAATCGGCAGCTTGTCGAAGTCGCGGGTGTTGCTGCTGTGGGCGAACATGCTCTCCAGCAGCAGCGCCAGGTTCTGGCCCTGGATCACGCCCAGGGGCAGGCCCAGGCTGCCGTCATCGCGAAAACTCAGTTTCTGCTTGATCAGGAAGTCCCGGTCATCCTGTTTGCGCCGGAACGGCACGTCTTCCCTGGGCGGGGCATCGGACAGTGCCAACTGCCAGTCGATGCTCAGGGCGAGCTTTTCCAGTTCATCGATCTTGTAGCCTGATGCGTACAGCCCGCCAATCACCGCGCCCATGCTGGTGCCGGCAATCGCGTCGATGTGGATGCCTTGCTCTTCCAGGGCCTTGAGCACACCGATGTGGGCCAGGCCGCGGGCAGCGCCGCCGGAGAGCACCAGGCCGATTTTCGGGCGCGGGGCTTCCACGGCGTGGACAAAGACAGGGAGTAGGCACAGCAACAGGCAGGACAACAGGCGGCGCATCATCAATCTCGGGGCTGGACGATAAAGGCCGGTATTATAGCCATCCGATTCACCTGTCCCGTCATGCAGGAGTCTGTCATTTCATGTCCACTGCCAAGCCTGAGATTGTCATCACCTATTGCACCCAATGCCAGTGGCTGCTGCGCGCTGCGTGGCTGGCCCAGGAACTGTTGAGCACCTTTGCCGATGACCTCGGCAAAGTGGCGCTGGAGCCGGCGACCGGCGGGGCGTTTCGAATCACGTGCGACGGTGTACAGATCTGGGAGCGCAAGGCCGATGGCGGGTTCCCGGAGGCCAAGGTGCTCAAGCAGCGGGTGCGCGACCAGATTGATCCGCAGCGAGACCTGGGGCACAACGACCGCGCCTCGTAAACGGCACTGCCGGCGCTTGGCCGGCAGTGTCGAGTGGTTTATTTGGCGGCCATTTTATTCTTGATCCAGCCGACGACAAACGTCAGCACCAAGCCGCCCACACCACCGCCAACGATATTGCTGCCCACCGCCGCAACATCCAGGGCTCCGCCCGCCGGCATGCCGCTGATGGCCGAGACGATTTGCCCCAGCACCAGGCCGCCGACGCCGCCGACCACGGTGTTGAGCCCGGAGCCCAGGCCTTGCTTGCTCAGGCCGGCGATATTGCCGCCGACTGCGCCGCTGATGATCTGAATGATCAGGGTGATAAACATGTCCATGGTGAAACTCCTGCAGAGCGTTAGGGGAGTGACCACTCGCATGCAGCAACTTCAAGGACCACGGCTGTCGTCGAGGAGTCTGTATCCGTTGAACGACAGCTGACTGTTGCGGATACAAAAAGTATAGATCAGGCCGCGGCCGTCGGTTGCCTGGCCTTGACAGGGCGGCTCATCAAGCCTGAGACGACTATGGCGGCAATAATCAGCACACCGCCCAGCAGCATGCGCAGGGTCGGGGTTTCGCTGAACAGCAGCCAGGCCACGGTGATGCCATACACCGGCTCCATGGCGAATACCACAGCAGCGGTGCGCGCCTTGAGCACCTTGAGGCTGGCGACAAACAAACTGTGGGCCAGGCCGGTACAGAACACCCCCAGCAGGCCGATCCACAACCAGTCCAGGGCGCGTACTTCTGCGAGGCCTGGGGCCGCGACGGGCAGCAGGCACAGGGCGACTACCACGTTCTGGCACAAGGCCGCCTGCACGGGCGGGATGCTGGCGCTGGCCCGGTTGTTCAATGACAGCAGCGAGAACAGCAGGCCCGAGACCACGGCCCAGACCAGGCCGCTGGTGGCTTGGCTAGCGAGGTCGAAGTCCGGGGTGACCAGCACCAGGCCGACGCTGACCAGCACCACCAGCACCATTTCATTGGCGCGGATCCGCTCGCGAAAGATCAGCCCTTCGAGGATCACCGTAAACGCCGGGAACGTGGTGAAACCCAGCGTCGCAATCGCCACGCCGGCCACTTTTACCGCAATAAAGAAACTCACCCAGTGCCCGGCCAGCAGCAAGCCGCTGAGCAGCAGGCGCCGCAGGTCGGCGCTGTACAGCTTGTGCCAGGGCGTGTTGCTGGCGAAGCGGGCGAACAATGCCAGGGCTAGCACGGCGAAGGCGGCGCGGCCAAACACGATAATGCTCGGCGAGGCGGCGGCGAGCTTGCCGAAGACGCCGGTGAGGCCAAACATTAATGCACCAATGTGCAGGGCGCCGAGGGCAGTGCGCGGGGTCATGACAATCCTTAAAACAGTGTGCGGGCAGGCATCCAGTCTAGAGCGCCTGGCGCCTGGGTGTCTGTCGTGGGAATCGCCGTTTTTATCGCAGGACTAGCGCCGCTTGTCGAGTCGACGCAAGGCTCCGGGCGAGCTGCCGAACTCGCGCAACATGGCGGCGGCAAACGCACTTTGCGAGGCATAGCCAACCCGCGCGGCGATCTCACCAATCGGCAGGTGGCTGTCGCGCAGCAAGCCACGGGCCATGTGCAGGCGACGATTGCGGATGTAGTCCATGGGGGTCAGCCCGCATTCGGTGACAAAGCGTGCGTGCAGGCGGGCGACGGACATATCCGCCAGCCGTGCCAGATCCGCGACCTGCAGCGGGTAGGCCGCATGCTGGTCGATATGGGCATTGAAGGCGCCATAGGGCAGGCGTCGTGCGCCGGTGTGGGCGGGTGGCTGGCCATTGAGCGTGGCCAGTAGCAGCACCGCACCTTGTTGGGCGATCAAGGGGTCATCCAGTGCGCCGCTCGCCAGCCAGTTGACCAACTGGCCCTGGCGGCTATCCAGGCTCACCCGCGCCGGCCGATCCAGCAGGCGGCGACTGGCATCCGCGTGCTCGCCCAAGGATTGCACCATCCACTGTTCGTCGGGCACATCCAGTACCAGGCAGTGGCTGCCCTGGGGGCTGCCGCAGGCGTGATGGGCGGAGAAGGGCAGGACCATCACCCCTTGCGGGCAAATTTCGCCGCCGATGCCTTCCACCTCGAAATCCAGGCGGCCGGCCAGGCCGAACACCAGTTGCGCATGGTCATGGCTATGGGCAATCAGGTCGTGGGTGTAATGGCGCAGCGTGAGGGTCGGTCTCATCGCAATCTCCCGGGCAGGCCGGCAGTTTACACCGCCCGACGGGCGGCGGGCGCTGTCATCTGCCTGACGCAAGACTGTCATGGGCTATTAATTGCCCGGGCGCAAGCTGGCGAAAACACCCCTGAGGTATGCCCATGACCAGCGCCGAGCTCGCCAAACCCAGCCGCAAGCAACGGGTTCGTACCCTGTGGATCTCCGACGTGCACCTGGGCACCCGGGACTGCCAGGCCGAACATCTGTCGCAGTTCCTCAAGGGCTACCACGCCGACAAGGTGTACCTGGTGGGCGATATCATCGACGGCTGGAAACTGCGCAGCGGCATGTACTGGCCCCAGGCCCACACCAACGTGATCCGCCGCCTGCTGACCATGAGCAAGCGTGGCACCGAGGTGATCTACGTCACCGGCAACCACGACGAGTTCCTGCGCCGCTATTCAAAGCTGATCCTGGGCAATATCCAACTGGTGGACGAAGCGGTGCATGTGACTGCCGATGGCCGGCATCTGCTGGTGATCCACGGCGACCAGTTCGACGTAATCACCCGGTACCACCGCTGGCTGGCGTTTCTTGGCGATTCGGCCTACGAGTTCACCCTGACCCTCAACCGCTGGCTGAACCACTGGCGGGCGCGTTATGGCTATGGCTACTGGTCGCTGTCGGCGTACCTCAAGCATAAGGTGAAGACAGCGGTGAGCTTTATCAGCGATTTCGAGGAAGCCATCGCCCATGAAGTGACCAAGCGCGAGCTGCACGGCGTGGTGTGCGGGCATATCCACCATGCGGAGATTCGCAAGGTGGGCGAGGTGGACTACCTCAATTGCGGGGATTGGGTGGAGTCGTGCACGGCATTGATCGAGCACTGGGATGGGCATATCGAGTTGTATCGGTTGGCGGATGCCCAGGCCAAGGAGGCGCAGGTCAAGGCCGAAATGGTTGCTGGCTGAAGATCGCCTCGGTCAAAAAAATGTGGGAGCGGGCTTGCTCCCACATTTGGATAGCGTTTTGTCTTAGGGTTTACATACGTGCGCAATGGCATCGGCAAGCAACCCCAGGCGCGTCTCATCAATCCCGGCCACGTTGGCCCGCCCGGAACTGACCATGTACACGCTGTGTTTTTCTCGCAGCTGTTTCACCTGTTCGGCGCTCAAGCCGGTATAGGAAAACATCCCGCGCTGCACGCCGACATGGGCAAAACGCTCAGACAGCCCGTGGGGCGCCAGCGCTTCGACCAGGCCCGAACGCAATTGCGCGATACGCGAGCGCATGCCTTCGACTTCGCTGCTCCACAGCTGTTTGAGCTCCCTATCACCGAGGATGGTCGCGACCACGGCAGCGCCATGATCCGGCGGTGTCGACCACAGGTTGCGCGCGATAAACGCCAGCTGGCTGCGCACATCCAGCAGTTTCTCGGCATCGTTGGCACACACAATCAGCGCGCCGACGCGGTCGCTGTACAAGCCGAAATTCTTCGAGCAGGAGCTGGTGATCAGCACCTCAGGCAGTTCATCGGCAAACAAGCGCACCGCCCACGCGTCCTGCTCCAGGCCATCGCCAAAACCCTGATAGGCGAAGTCGATCAGCGGCAGCAGTTGGCGCTCGCGCACGATCTGCAGGACCTGGCGCCAGTCGTCCTGGGACAGGTCGAAACCGGTAGGGTTATGGCAGCAGGCATGCAGCAGCACCACGTCGCCCTCGGGCACGGTGGCCAGGGTGGCGAGCATGGCCGGCACGTCCAGGCGGTTATCACTGCCCACATAGGGGTAGTGGCTGACCTTGAGCCCGGCCTTGGCGAAGATGGTTTCGTGGATCGGCCACGTCGGGTTGCTCAGCCACACGCCACGGCCTGGCAGGCTGTGGGCGATAAAATCGGCGCTCAGGCGCAGGGCGCCGGTGCCACCTGGGGTTTGCGTGGCGCCCGTGCGGTGTGCCTTGAGCAGCGCGGAACCGGCGCCCAGCACCAATTCACTGATCAGGCGGCCGAAAGCCGGGTCGCCATGCCCGCCGATGTAAGTCTTGGTGGTTTGCTGGTCGACCAGGCGCTGCTCGGCGCGTTTGACCGCCTGCAGGATCGGGGTCAGGCCCTGGGCATCTTTATAGACGCCCACGCCCAGGTCGAACTTTTGCGGGTTGGTGTCCCTGGCATAGGATTCCATCAGCCCCAGGATCGGATCACCGGGCACCCGGCCAATCGCGGCGAAATGCATTACTTGCGGCCCTCGGCGTCCTTGGCCACTTCGTCAGTGCGTGCGGCCATGATGAAGTCGTTGCGGTGCAGGCCCTTGATGGAGTGGCTCCACCAGGTCACGGTGACTTTGCCCCATTCGGTCAGCAGGCCAGGGTGATGACCTTCAGCCTCGGAGATTTCGCCCATGGCGTTGGTAAAGGCCAGGGCGAATTTGAAGTTCTTGAACAGGAATACTTTTTCCAGTTGCATCACGCCGTCGCGCACTTCGATGTTCCAGTCGGGGATCTGCTTGATCAGCGCCGGCAGTTCTTCGTCGCTGACTTGTGGGGCATCGGCGCGGCAGGCTTCGCAATGGGCTTGGTTCAAGGTGGTCATAACGGTGTTCCTGAAATCGAGTATGTGGAATTCGGTTGCCAGTCGCGTCACCCTAAAGCAACGCGCGGCCAGGGAACAGACTCACCTGGCCTTTAAAGCATCAGTTCAAGCCGCCTTGGGCTTGGGGGGGAACTTTGGCGCATGCAACCCCAGCTGCATGCCGCGCTCGACCATGCCCATGATGTCTTCCTGCGCCACTTCGAACAGGCGCTTGAGGTTGGGCAGGGCGAAATACAGCGGCTGCAGGATGTCGATGCGATACGGCGTGCGCATGGCTTCCAGCGGGTCGAAGGCCTGATGCTCGGGCTCATCCGACAGGCAGTACACCGTCTCTTTCGGTGACGACAAAATACCGCCACCGTAGATGCGCCGGCCTTGGGGGGTGTCCACCAGGCCAAACTCAATGGTCATCCAGTACAGGCGCGCCAGGTACACGCGCTGCTCCTTGGTGGCCGCCAGGCCGAGCTTGCCGTAGGTGTGGGTGAATTCGGCGAACCAGGGGTTGGTCAGCAGTGGGCAGTGGCCGAAAATCTCGTGGAAAATATCCGGTTCTTGCAGGTAATCCAGCTCTTCACGGGTACGAATAAAGGTCGCCACCGGAAACTGCTTGTTGGCGAGCAATTCAAAGAAGGTCTGGAAGGGGATCAGCGCCGGCACCCGCGCCACCTGCCAGCCAGTGGTTTCGGCCAGCACTTTGTTGATTTCGGCGAGTTGCGGAATACGGTCATGGGGCAGGCCGAGCTTGTCGATGCCATCCAGGTATTCCTGGCAGGCGCGACCCTCGATCACTTTCAGTTGACGGGTGATCAGGGTGTTCCACACCGCGTGTTCTTCGGGCGGGTAGTGGATAAAACCTTGCGCATCGGGCTCGCGGGCCACGTAGTGCGTCTGTTTCATACGACTCTCCTGCTAGGCATTCGTTCTTGTTATGTCCTGCTATGGGCTTATTGATACTCCGCCTGGCCGTGGATTCCACCCGTTGTTAAGGGAAGCCTGTAGGAAAAGTCGGCGTCTTTCGTAAAATATTCGTTACGATTTTGCCGTCGAGCACGCTGCATTGCGTTTTGCTGGTTTGAAAAGGGCGCTGGCTGTCACATAATCTTGACGACTATCTGCGTCCGGTGACAAAAAGACGCAGCCCGATCAGCCCTCCTACAACAAACCGGGCCTTTACATGCGTATCAAAGTGCATTGCCAGAACCGCATCGGCATCCTGCGGGATATCCTCAACCTGCTGGTGGAGTACGGGGTCAACGTGGCCAAGGGCGAGGTTGGCGGCGAACATGGCAATGCCATCTACCTGTACTGCCCGAACCTGGTGAATATGCAATTCCAGGCCCTGCGCCCGCAGTTCGAGGCGATTGCCGGGGTGTTTGGCGTCAAGCGGGTAGGGCTGATGCCCAGCGAGCGTCGGCACATGGAACTCAACGCCTTGCTGGGGGCGTTGGAATTCCCGGTGCTGTCCATCGACATGGGCGGCTCGATTGTCGCGGCCAACCGCGCGGCGGCGCAGTTGCTCGGGGTGCGGGTGGACGAAGTGCCGGGGATTCCCCTGTCACGCTACGCCGAGGACTTCGACCTGCCGGAGCTGGTGCGTGCCAGCAAGTCGCGGATCAATGGCCTGCGGGTCAAGGTCAAGGGCGACGTGTTTCTCGCCGACATCGCCCCGCTGCAATCCTCCGAACATGACGACAGCGAAGCCATGGCCGGCGCCGTACTGACTCTGCACCGCGCCGACCGGGTCGGTGAGCGCATCTACAATGTACGCAAGCAGGAGCTGCGAGGCTTCGACAGCATTTTCCAGAGCTCTAAAGTGATGGCGGCGGTGGTGCGTGAAGCCCGGCGCATGGCCCCCCTCGATGCGCCCCTATTAATAGAAGGCGAAACCGGCACCGGTAAAGAATTGTTGGCGCGCGCCTGTCACCTGGCCAGCCCACGTGGGCAGTCGCCGTTGATGGCACTCAATTGCGCGGGGTTACCGGAGTCGATGGCCGAGACCGAGCTGTTCGGCTACGGCCCTGGCGCGTTTGAAGGGGCGCGGGCGGAGGGCAAGTTGGGGCTGCTGGAACTGACGGCGGGCGGTACGTTGTTTCTGGATGGCGTGGGTGAAATGAGCGCGCGATTGCAGGTGAAATTGCTGCGCTTTCTGCAGGACGGCTGCTTCCGGCGCGTGGGCAGTGATGAAGAGGTTTACCTGGATGTGCGAGTGATTTGCGCGACCCAGGTGGATTTATCGGAATTGTGTGCCCGTAGCGAGTTTCGCCAGGACTTGTATCACCGGCTCAATGTGTTGTCGTTGCATATCCCGCCGCTGCGCGAATGCCTCGACGGTTTACCGCCACTGGTCGAGCACTTTATCGACCAGGCCAGCCGTCTGATTGGCTGCCCGCTGCCCAAGCTGGCGCCGGCGGCCATGGAGCGCCTCAGCCACTACCATTGGCCGGGCAATGTGCGGCAGTTGGAAAACGTGCTGTTCCAGGCGGTGTCGCTGTGTGAGGGCGGCACGATCAAGGCTGAACATATTCGCTTGCCGGACTACGGCGTGCGTCAGCCGCTTGGCGACTTTTCCCTGGAGGGTGGCTTGGAGGAGATCGTCGGGCGGTTTGAAAAGGCCGTGCTCGAAAGCCTGTATGCCGAGCATCCCAGCAGTCGCTTGCTGGGTAAGCGCCTGGGCGTGTCCCACACCACTATCGCCAATAAATTGCGCGATTACGAAGTGCTCAAGGCCGACAAATAAGCCCCTGACACAGCGGGATAAAAATGTGGGAGCGGGCTTGCTCGCGAAGGGGGTGGATCAGTCAATACAGGTACCGACTGATCCACCCCCTTCGCGAGCAAGCCCGCTCCCACAATGGATCTGTGTTAATGCCAAGACCGGTGTTTGCCGCAACCGGCAGAACTCCGCCGTTTTTCCGACTCGTCCTGCCCCTCCAATAATCCTTGATACGCCCCAACCCCTTGCCCCGCCTGCCTTTCCCCGACTTTTAAAAAGTTGGTGCGCAAATTGCTAAAGACTCCTCAGTACATCGGTGGGCGGCAAACGTCCGTCAGTAAGAGGAATGAGCGTGGACAAATACCTTTATGTGGCAATGACCGGCGCCAGCCAGAATGCTCTGGCGCAAAAGGCCCATGCCAACAACCTGGCGAACATTTCCACCAACGGTTTTCAGCGTGACCTGGAGCAGGCCCGTTCGATGCCGGTGTTTGGTGACAGCTTTCCGGCGCGGGCGTTTGCCCTGACCGAGCGTCCTGGTACCGATTTTTCTCCGGGTTCGATGGTCGAGACCGGCCGTGACCTGGACGTTGCCGTCGGCGGCGATGGTTGGATCGCCGTGCAAACCCCCGATGGCGGCGAAGCCTACGTGCGCACCGCGAGCATGAATATCGACGCACTGGGCGTGCTGCGGGCCGGCAACGGCATGCCGATCATGGGCAATGGCGGGCCGATTTCGGTGCCACCCGAGCAGAAGGTCGAAGTCGGCGAAGACGGCACCATCAGCATCCGCGCCATGGGCGAAGGCCCACGGGTGATGGCAGAGGTGGACCGCATCAAGCTGGTCAAGCCGGACCTGGCCAATATGACCAAGGGCCTGGATGGCGCGGTCCACACCAAGGACGGCCAGCCGGCGGTGGCCGATGCCAGCGTCAAGGTGAATTCGGGCTTCCTGCAGTCGAGCAACGTCAATGCCGTCGAAGAAATGACGGCGGTGCTGGCCCTGTCCAAGCAGTTCGAATTGCACGTGAAAATGATGAACAGCGCCAAAGAAGACGACCAGGCCATGACTCGCGTCATGCAGATGAGCTGATTGCAGCGCCACTGACTACTAATTTTGTAACGCGGCGCCAACAAACAGGCGCACGAAGGAGAACAGCATGCTTCCGGCTCTATGGGTTGCCAAAACCGGTCTGTCCGCCCAGGACACCAACCTGACCGTTATTTCCAACAACCTGGCGAACGTTTCGACCACGGGCTTCAAACGTGATCGCGCCGAGTTCCAGGACCTGCTCTATCAGATCAAGCGCCAGCCGGGTGCGCAGTCGACCCAGGACAGCGAATTGCCGTCGGGCCTGCAAGTGGGTACCGGTGTGTCCATCGTCGGCACCCAGAAGAACTTCACCGCCGGCAACCTGCAGCAAACCGGGCAGCCGCTGGACATGGCGATCAATGGCCGTGGCTTCTTCCAGATCCTGCAGCCGGATGGCACTACTTCCTACACCCGTGACGGCACCTTCCACCTGGACTCCAACGGCCAGGTCGTGACCGCCAACGGTTTTGCCCTGGAGCCGGCGATTGTCGTGCCCAACGATGCCCAGACCTTCACGGTCGGCGCCGACGGCACCGTGTCCGTCACCATCGCCGGCAACCCGGCGTCGCAAGTGATCGGCAACCTGCAGACCGCCGACTTCATCAACCCGGCCGGCCTGCAAGCCACCGGTAACAACCTGTTCCTGGAAACCGCTGCCAGCGGCGCGCCGCAAGTCGGCACGCCGGGCCTCAACGGGTTTGGCACCACCCTGCAAAGCACCCTGGAAACCTCCAACGTCAGCACCGTGGAAGAGATGGTCAACATGATCACCACCCAGCGTGCCTACGAGATGAACTCCAAGGTGATTTCCACCGCCGACCAGATGCTTTCGTTCGTTACGCAGAATCTGTAATCCAGTCTATGGGGCGCTCATAAGGCGCCTGCAACACCGTGAGGTAAGGGTCATGAGTCGCTTTGTTTCTGTTCTGGCATTGAGTGGGATTGCCGTGCTCGCGGGCTGTGTCGCCCCGACGCCAAAACCCAATGACCCGTACTACGCACCGGTGTTGCCGCGCACGCCACTGCCAGCCGCTGCCAACAATGGCTCGATCTACCAGGCCGGTTTTGAGCAGAACCTGTACAGCGACCGCAAGGCGTTCCGTGTTGGCGACATCATCACCATCACCCTCAACGAGCGCACCACGGCGAGCAAGAACGCCAACTCCCAGGTGGCCAAGAACAGCAAGACCGGCATCGGCCTGACCTCGCTGTTTGGCGGTGGCTTGAACACCAACAACCCCCTGGGCAGTGGTGACTTGAGCCTGGACGTGGGCTACAGCGGCGACCGCGCCACCAACGGCAGCAGCAAGGCCGGGCAGGGCAACAGCCTGGTGGGTTCGATCACCGTGACCGTGGCCGACGTGCTGCCCAACGGCATCATTGCCGTGCGCGGCGAGAAGTGGATGACCCTCAACACCGGTGACGAACTGGTGCGCATCGCCGGCATGGTGCGCGCGGACGATATCGCCACCGACAACACCGTGCCGTCCACACGGATTGCCGATGCACGCATTACCTATTCGGGTACGGGTTCGTTTGCCGACGCCAGTCAGCCGGGTTGGTTCGACCGTTTCTTCCTTAGCCCGCTGTTCCCTTTCTAGGTGATCACTTTGAATCTCAAACAGCTGATGGCAGCGGTGTTGTTGCTCTCCCTGAGCGTTGCTGTCCAGGCCGAACGCCTGAAGGACATCGCCAGTATTTCCGGGGTGCGCAGCAACCAGTTGATCGGCTACGGCCTGGTGGTGGGGCTCAACGGCACGGGCGACCAGACCACCCAGACCCCGTTCACCCTGCAGACCTTCAACAACATGCTCTCGCAGTTCGGGATCAAGGTGCCGCCAGGTTCGGGCAACGTGCAGTTGAAGAACGTCGCGGCGGTGTCGATCAGTGCCGATCTGCCGGCGTTCTCCAAGCCGGGGCAGGTGGTGGACATCACCGTATCCTCCATTGGTAACTCGAAAAGCCTGCGTGGCGGCACCTTGCTGATGACGCCGCTCAAAGGTATCGACGGCAACGTCTACGCCATCGCCCAGGGCAACCTGGTGGTGGGCGGGTTTGATGCCGAAGGGCGCGACGGTTCGAAGATCACCGTCAACGTGCCATCGGCCGGGCGGATTCCTGGCGGCGCCACGGTGGAACGTACCGTGCCCAGCGGTTTCAACCAGGGCAACAGCCTGACCCTGAACCTCAACCGTTCGGACTTCACCACCGCCAAGCGTGTGGTCGACAAAATCAACGACATGCTCGGCCCAGGCGTGGCCCAGGCCATCGACGGCGGCTCGATCCGCGTGACTGCGCCGCTGGACCCAAGCCAGCGTGTGGACTACCTGTCGATCCTGGAAAACCTTGAGGTCGATCCGGGCCAGGCGGTGGCCAAGGTCATCATCAACTCGCGTACCGGCACAATCGTGATCGGCCAGAACGTCAAGGTGTCGCCAGCGGCCGTGACCCACGGCAGCCTGACCGTGACCATTACCGAAGACCCGATTGTCAGCCAGCCCGGGCCGTTGTCCGGTGGCCAGACCGCCGTGGTCCCACGCTCCCGGGTCAATGCCCAGCAAGAAGCCAAGCCGATGTTCAAGTTCGGTCCCGGCACCACCCTGGACGAGATTGTCCGTGCGGTGAACCAGGTGGGCGCGGCGCCCGGCGACTTGATGGCGATCCTCGAAGCCCTGAAACAGGCCGGCGCCTTGCAAGCCGACCTGATCGTGATTTGAGGCCATGGCCATGGACATGCGCAAGAGCGGTATCGCCAGCACGGCAGACTCGGGGTCCTACTCCGACCTGAACCGGCTTAACCAGCTCAAGTTCGGCGACAAGAACAGCGACGGCAACATGCGCAAAGTGGCGCAGGAGTTCGAGTCGCTGTTTCTCAACGAGATGCTCAAATCCATGCGCTCGGCCACCGATGCCCTGGGCAAGGACAACCCGCTGAATACTCCGGCGGCCAAGCAGTATCAGGAAATGTACGACCAGCAACTGGCGGTCTCGCTGTCTCGCGAGGGCGGCGGTATCGGCCTGGCGGACGTTTTGCTGCGCCAGATGCAAAAGAACAAGCCGGTGGAAGGGCAGGCCTCGACCTTGCAGGGCCCGGACGCGGCAGAGAAGAAAGTTGACGTGCCGACACCCATTGCCGCCGGTACCCAGGCGGATGGCCCGTTGGGTCGTTCCAATGGCCAGCGTGCGCTGTGGGCGGCGCGGGTCGAAGTGGCGCCGCGGGCCGATGAAGGCACCCTGCGCAATGACATGGCGCTGATGAATCAGCGGCGCATCGCCTTGCCGAGCAAGCTCACCGATCGCCTGCTGGCCGGTATCGTGCCGGGCGTCGAGGCGGCGGGCGCCGCCAAGGCTGCGCCACTGCGCAACAGCGCCGCCGAAGATGGCGTGATCAACGGTGCTGCGCGCACCTTTGCCGCCCGCGATTCGCGCATGCAGATTTACGGCCGCGCCGTGGCCCAGCCACCGCTGGCCCCGGCGAAAAAAGCCTTCAGTTCGCAAGACGAGTTTGTCGCCACCATGCTGCCCATGGCCAAGCAGGCGGCCGAGCGCATCGGCATCGACCCGCGCTACCTGGTGGCCCAGGCTGCCCTGGAAACCGGCTGGGGCAAATCGGTAATGCGCCAGCAAGACGGCAGCAGCAGCCACAACCTGTTTGGCATCAAGGCCGGGCAGAGCTGGCAGGGCGCCCAGGCGCGGGCGATCACTAGTGAGTTTCGCAATGGCGAGATGGTCAAGGAGACGGCGCAGTTCCGTTCCTACGACTCGTACCAGGACAGCTTTCACGACCTCGTGACTTTGTTGCAAAGCAATGAAAGATATAAAGAAGTCTTGAAGTCGGCCGATAACCCGGAACAGTTTGTACGCGAGTTGCAAAAAGCCGGGTATGCAACGGACCCGGCGTACGCCAGCAAGATTTCGCAGATCGCCAAAGCCATGAACAGCTACCAAAACTACGCTGCCGCTGGCGCATCCACTCATTTATAAGGTTTGAACCATGGGTTTGCTCAATATCGGGATGTCAGGACTCAATGCGGCTCAGGGATCGCTTGCGACCTTGAGTAACAACATTGCCAACGCCAAGACCCCTGGATACTCGCGTCAGCAGACCATGCAGACCGCCAATGGCATGTCCGCGGCCGGTGGGGTGTTCGTCGGCACCGGCACTACGCTGTCGGATGTACGCCGGGTGTATAACCAGTTCCTCGATACCCAGTTGCAGACCACCACGTCGCTGAATTTTGATGCCAAGGCCTACCTGGACCAGATCGGTTCGGTGGACAAGTTGCTGTCCGACAAGTCCACCGGTGTCGGTGCGGCCTTGAACAGCTTCTTCGCCGCGTTGCAGACGTCTTCGGCCAACCCCAGCGACAACTCCGCGCGCCAGTTGGTCTTGACCATTGCCCAGACTCTGGGCAACCGCTTCAACTCGATTGCGACCGAACTGAACAAACAGAAAGAAGGCATCAACAGCCAGTTGGAGACTATCACCGGCCAGGTCAATCAGTTGACCTCCTCGATTGCCTCCCTCAACCAGCAAATCTTCCAGGCCAAAGGCCAGGGCAACGGCGAGCCGGCGAACCTGCTGGATGCACGCAACGAAGCGGTGCGTTCGCTCAACGAACTGGTAGGGGTCAAGGTCACTGAGTCGGACGGCCATTTCAATGTCTCCCTGGGTACCGGGCAGACCCTGGTCGCGGACGGTGTGTCGAACAAGCTGTCGGCGGTGCCGAGCAAGGACGACAAGAGCCAGTACTCGGTGGTGTTGACCACCAGCGGGCAACCCATGGATGTCAGCTCGGTGATCAGCGGTGGCTCCATCGGCGGCTTGCTGCGTTATCGCCAGGACGTGCTGATGCCGGCCATCAACGACCTGGGGCGTACCGCCATGGTGGTCGGCGAGGCCATCAATACCCAGCTGGGGCAGGGCCTGGACGCCAACGGGCAGTTCGGCGCCGCGCTGTTCAATGACATCAACAGCGTATTTGCCATTGGCCAGCGCAGTGTTGGCGGCTCGAATAACAGTGCCGGCTCCGGCAACCTGAACGTCACGATCAAAGACACCAGCAAACTGAGCACCTTTGACTACAAGGTGACCTTCAGTGACGACAAGAATTACACCGTGCTGCGTTCGGACGGTAAGTCCATGGGCACCTTCGACATCACCCAAACGCCACCGGAAATCGACGGCTTCACCCTTGCCCTGGATGGCAAGGGCCCGGTGGCTGCTGGCGATACGTTCAAGGTCAGCCCGACCGCCGGTGGCGCGATGGACCTCAAGGTGGTGATGACCGATCCCAACAAGCTGGCGTTTTCTGCGCCGCTGTTGGCCGAGGGCAACAAGAACAACAGTGGTACTGGCGTGTTCGAACCGCCGACGCTGAGCTTGCCCCTGGATATCCATGGCGGTGCCGGCACCGCACAGCTGGAAGCGGCGATCAAGGGCGCGATGCCGGTCAAGATGACGTTTGGCGAGCGTGCCGCCGATGGCACCCAGAGCTATGTGATCAATAACGCCCAGGGCCAGCCCATTGGCACCGGCACCATCGTGCCGGGCCAGGACAACAAGCTGACGATCAACGTGCCGTACGTAGACGGTAATGGCGACCCACAGACATTCGGGGTCGACACGGTCATCCGTGGTGAGCCGAAGCCGAACGATAGCTACAGCGTGTCGTTCAACAGTGGCGGCAAACTGGACAACCGCAATGCCTTGCAACTGCTCGACCTGCAAACCCGCAAGACCGTGGGCGCCACCGATGGCAATGCCGGCGTGAGCATGAGCACCGCGTACAGCCAGCTGGTCTCGTCCGTGGGTGGCAAGGCCAGCCAGGCCAACGTCGATAACAATGCGACCGGGGCCATGCTCGCGGCCGCCACGTCCAATCGCAGCTCCGTGTCTCAGGTCAACCTGGACGAGGAGGCCGGCGATATGATCCGTTTCCAGCAGTACTACACCGCGTCGTCGCAGATCATTAAAGCTGCGCAAGAAACCTTCAGCACGCTGATCAACAGTCTTTAAGGGAGTTTGAGACGATGCGAATCTCGACAGAACAGTATTTCAATACCACGACTGCGCGTTATACCAACAACTTCTCCAACGTCACCAAGACCCAGCAGCAGATCGACTCCGGCGTGCGCATCCAGACGGCGGCAGATGATCCGGTGGGCGCGGCGCGTTTGCTGCTGCTGCAGCAGCAGCAGGATATGTTGGGGCAGTACGCGGGCAATATCAGCAGCATGAAGAACTCGCTTAACAGCGAGGAAAGCGTGCTTGCCAGTATCGACACCGCCCTGGCGCGCGCGGGTGAGTTGTCGCTCAAGGTGGCGGGCAAGGGCGGTGGCGGTATCAGTGATGACGACCGCAAGGCCGTTGCCGCCGAGATTGGTGAAATCGAAAAGCAGGTCCTGAGCTTGCTTAACAGCAAGGATTCGTCCGGTCATTACCTGTTTGCCGGCGGCAAGAGCGACACCCCGCCATACGCCCGCAACAGCGACGGCACCTACAGCTATCAGGGCGATGAAACGCCGCTGAGCCTGAAGGTTTCCGACACCTTGTCGATGGTGGTCAATGACACCGGCAAGTCGATCCTGGAAGGTACGGTCAATGCGGGGCGTACCCAGGCGACCGGTTCGGTCAACGATGGCAAGGTGCTGGTTTCGGGCGGCATCGTCACGTCGCCGTCGACTTATGACAGCAGCTTCACTGACGGCCAACCATACAAACTGACGTTCCTCAGCAGCACCGAATACACCGTGACGGATGCGGCAGGCAACGACATCACCGCGCAAACCCCGGGTAACGGCAAGTTCGATGCGACCAAGGAAGGCAGTGCTTCGGTCACCGTGCGCGGCGTGACTTTTGATGTCGACCAGAACCTGGGGGATGCCAAGCCCGGTGCTGAGGCTGACGCGGTGTACAAGGACCGTGAATTCACCCTGCAAAGCAAGCCGGACAGCTTCAGTGTCTCGCGTACGCCGAGCAACCAAACCTCGGCGCAGTTGTCGGGCGGCACCGTCACCAGCCAGGCGGACTACAGCAGCACCTTCCCGAACAAAGGCGCGGTGATCAAATTTACCTCGACCACAGAGTATGAGGTGTATGCCCAGCCGATCACCGCCGATAGCAAGCCGGTTTCCAGCGGCACTGTGGTGCCGGGTACGCCAGCCCTGCCGGGTCCACCGCCTGTGCCCGCCACGCCAGACAGCATCACGGCCGCTGGCGTGAAGTTTGACATCACCGGCGCACCGGACATCGGTGACCAGTTCGCCGTGGGCTCCAACACCCACAAGACGCAAAATGCCCTGGATACCCTCAGCCAACTGCGCCAGGCCCTGGAAACCCCTTCTGACGGCGACCCGATTGCCCAGGCCAAGCTGACCGATGTGGTCAATGCTGCCATTACCAATATCAAGGCCTCCCAGGCCCAGGTTGATGGGGTGCGGGGCTCCATTGGTGCGCGGTTGAACTCGCTGGCGATCCAGGAGACCGAGAACACCAGCATGGTGCTGGCCAACAAATCGACCACCGCCGCCATTGGTGATACCGATGTGGCTACCGCCTCGATTGACCTGGCGTTCCAGAAGGCAATGCTGGAGGCCTCGCAGCTGGCCTTTGTGAAAATCTCCCAGTTGAGCCTGTTCAGCCGGATGTAATCGGCCTGGCAAGACCCGACGGCCCACCCTGGAAACAGGGTGGGCCGTTGTCGTTTCTGGCGCAGGCTTTTAAACAAAGCGCACAAAAATGAGTGACCTATGAGTCATAAAGCGCATCTTCACTGTATCGTGTGAAAAGGCCAAGCCATCTTTCAGGCCCAGGTCAAGGCGACTTCGATGGTTTTTTGCGGGGTTATCCCCTTTATTGTCAGCGCCCCTGAAGGATTTTCAGGGGTGTTCTCCAGCTATTTTGTATTGGGAAGCCACAATGATTGGCATAAAAAGCATCGCCAGCTACGTGCCGGCAGAAGGGCTGGACAACTACGCCCAGGGTGCAAAATTCGCCAAGGATGAAGAGTTCATCATTGGCAAGATCGGCTCGGCATTCCTGCCGCGCAAGGATGTTGCACAGGAAACCTCGGATTTGTGCGTCGAGGCGGTCAATGCCTTGTTTGCCAACAACCCCGAGCTCAAGCGTGAGTCGATCGACGCGCTGATCGTCGTGACCCAGAACGGCGACGAAGAAGGGCTGCCGCACACCGCCGCCATCGTCCAGGACAAGCTGGGCCTGCCGACCCACGTCGCGGCCTTCGATATCTCCCTGGGCTGTTCCGGCTACGTCTACGGTATCTACGCGATGAAAGGTTTCATGGAAGCCGCCGGCCTGAAAAACGGCCTGCTGGTGACCGCCGACCCGTACTCGAAGATCGTCGATCCGGAAGACCGCAACACCACCATGCTGTTCGGCGACGCCGCCACCGCCACCTGGATGGGCGAAGACGCCCCCTGGCAGTTGGGCAAGGCCAAGTTCGGCACCGACGGCTCCGGCGCACCGCACTTGAAGGTCAGCGATGGCGTGTTCTTCATGAACGGCCGCCAGGTTTTCAACTTTGCCCTGCTGAAGGTGCCCGCGCACCTGCACGAGCTGCTCAAAGAGTCGAACCTTGTGGCCGATGATATCGACGCGTTCTGCATCCACCAGGGCAGCGCGGCGATTGTCGACGCCGTGGCGCGGCGTTTTGAAGATGCGCCGGTGGAGAAATTCATCAAGGACATGGTCGAGACCGGCAACACCGTGTCGTCGAGCATTCCGCTGCTGCTGGAAAAGCACGTGATGGACGCCGAGTGGAAGCGCGTCGCCCTGAGCGGGTTTGGCGTGGGCCTGTCGTGGGGCTCGGCGATTATCTATCGGCCGTGATGCTTTGATAGGCTGCATAAAAAACGCCCAGGGTCGAAAGATCATGGGCGTTTTTTTATGCGGGTGTCGAGGCGGGGTTCTGGCGCCAGTAACCCGTGATTGCTGGCATTTCGGCCATCTATAAGGCCTTGAAATACAAGGGGTGGCACAGGGCTAGCAAAAAAACTCAAAAAAATCCTCAAGCAACCTGCATTCACGACGATAACTATTACGAAGGTTCTCTAGGCCACACCCGGCGGTTGCCAGGGCCGGAAGCCGCAGTATCCAACTCACGAGGATTTCGTCATGGCAATGTCCGTAAACACCAACATCACTTCCCTGGGCGTCCAGAAGAACCTGAACAAAGCATCCGACGCTTTGAGCCAGTCGATGAACCGTCTGTCTTCCGGCCTGAAAATCAACAGCGCCAAAGACGACGCCGCTGGCATGCAGATCGCCAACCGTCTGAACAACCAGGTCAAAGGCCTGAACGTTGCCATCGCTAACGCCAACAACGGTGTTTCGATCGCCCAGACCGCTGAAGGCGCAATGCAAGAATCCACCAACACCCTGCAGCGTCTGCGTGAACTCGCCCTGCAAGCGGCGAACGGTGATAAAAGCGACGCTGACCGTGTTTCCCTGCAACAAGAATTCACCGCTAAAGTGGGCGAGCTGAACCGCATCGCTTCCACCACCACCTTTGGTGGTCGTAACCTGCTGGACGGCTCGTTCAACAACGTGGCGTTCCAGATCGGCGCCAACGCCAACGAGACTATCTCGTTCGGTATGACTGATATCAGCGCTACTGCTCTGAAAGGTAATTTCAGTGAAGCGACCGTCGCTGGTACTGCGATGGAAGGCTTGAGCGCGACCTCTACTGGTTCCGTATTGTCTACTGGTACTGCAACGGCCACGAGTACAGCTGATCTGACCCTGACCGCTGGTGGTGGCGGGTCTTCAATTCTTGCTGCTGATGTAATTACCATTAATGGCAATGCAATCACTGGGTTGGCGGATGGTGATTTCGGTACGGCTGTAGCTGCAAGAATCCAAGCTGCCGATCCTACTGTAACTGCATCGTTCGACGACACCACGGGTGTGTTCACTCTTACCTCTTCTTCTCAAATCACCATCGGTGGTGCTGATGCAGGCAAGCTTGGCCTTGCAGCTGTAACCCCAGCTACTGGCTCGTCGCCCAAGACTGGTGCTGCAGCTATGGGGGCCGTCGGTGGTATCTCCGTCAATGGTACTAATGTTGCTTGGACTGCAACCAGCACCATTCAAGATGTACTGGACGGTATTACCGCTGTAGGTGGTATCGCCTCCGCCGCAATCGGTACTGATGGTCGCATCAAGGTTACGTCTGAAGATGGCAACGATGTCAAACTGACCAACACTGTCAGCGGCTCGCTGTCGCAACTGGGTTTGGCTGCAGGTACCTCCCAAGCCAAACTGACCGAAGACACTTCGATCAGCCTGAACGGCGTAGAAGTCAAATTCAAGAAGGGCGATACCAGCGACGCGATCGTAGCTTCGATCAACAGCGCCAGCACCGGTGTTATGGCTAGCAAAGCTGCTGACGGTACTCTGTCGCTGTTCGCTGACAAGAACATCGTTATCGCTGACGGTAGCGCAGGTACCGGTCTGGAGAAACTGGGTCTGACAGCTGGCACCACTACCGCTGTTACCCTGGAAACCACCGTTTCCGACCTGAACATCCTGTCCGCCGCTTCGTCCCAGCAAGCCATCCAGGCCCTGGACGACGCCATGCAGCAGATCGACAGCCAGCGTTCGCAGCTGGGTGCGGTGCAAAACCGTTTCGCCAGCACCGTGGCCAACCTGCAGAGCATTTCGCAGAACTCCTCGGCTGCCAAAGGCCGCGTAGAAGACGCTGACTTCGCTTCCGAAGCCGCTGAACTGACCAAGCAACAAACCCTGCAACAGGCTTCCACTGCGATCCTGTCCCAGGCCAACCAACTGCCATCCGCTGTACTGAAGCTGCTTCAGTAATATCGGCTAGCGGTTAATCAACGGGGGGGTGCTAACGTGCCCTTCCGTTTTTTCAGTTTGGAGGTGATGACATGGACATGAGCATCAAGCTGAACGCGTCATACCCGGCTGCTACCACCCAGGCTCCCGCCACGGCTGCGACCCAGGCCAAGCCTGTCCCGCAGGCCGAGACCGAACCCGCCGAGGAGCCACAGCGCGTGGCATTGGAAAAAGCTGTTACCGATATGCGTGAGTTTGTGCAGGCTTCACAGCGCAACCTGGATTTTTCCATCGATGACTCCACCGGCAAAGTAGTGGTCAAGGTGATCGCTACCGACAGTGGCGAAGTGATTCGACAAATTCCATCGGAGACTGCGCTGAAGCTGGCGCAGAACCTGAGCGATGCCAGCAGCCTGTTGTTTGATACAAGGGCTTGAGTTGGCACGAAACATGTTTCTGATTGCTGCTTGGGCGTTCGTACGCCAAAAAAGCGGCAACCGCAGGACAAGGAGAGTAGCAAATGGCTAGTTCAACGATTTCCGGCCCAGGTTCGGGCTACGACACCCAAGCCATCGTCAAGGCGTTGGTGGGGGCCGAACGCGCGCCCAAAGAGGCGCAGATCACCGCCCAGCAGAAAGACGCCACCGTCAAACTGTCGGCCGTGGGCTCTGTGAAAACGGCGCTGGAAGCCTACCAGGCGGCAATCACCAAGTTGAACAACCAGTCCGCCTTCAATGGTCTGGCCGCCACGACCTCCGAAGAAAAAAACGCCAAGGTCACCCTGGGTGACGGCGCGGCCCCTGGCAAATACGTCCTTAAGGTGGAGAATCTGGCGACCTCGTCCAAGGTCTCCAGCAAAGTCATCGAAGGTGGCGCCTCGGGCAAGGCCAACGCTAGCGATGAGACTCAGACGCTGACGATTACCCAGTCGGGTAAAAACTACGATGTATTGGTGCCTGGAGGCGCGACCTTGCAAGAGGTTCGCGAATCCATCAATACCCAGCTTTCTGCCCAGGGCATCAGTGCCAACGTTCTGAGTGACTCCAACGGCGGGCGCCTGATCTTGACCTCCAGCACTAGCGGTGTAGGCACCGACATCACCCTCAGTGGTGACTCGGAGCTGGCGGTCGGTTATGACAAGGGTACGTCGCCGGTGAACGCCATATACTCCATCGATGATGTCGTGATGGAGTCCACCAGCAACAAGATCACTTCCGCGATCAGCGGCGTGACCCTGGAGCTGCTGGATGGTGACCTGGAAAAAAAGGTTACGCTGACCGTAGCCAGCAACACCGACACCCTGAAGACCTCGGTGCAGTCGTTCGTCACCGCCTACAACGCGCTGATGACTGCCATCAACACCCAGACCAAGGTCACCGCCACCGGCGATGCTTCCACCACTACAGCGGGGGCCTTGACCGGTGATGCGTCGATGCGTCAGTTGGTCTCCAGCCTGCGTTCCGAGCTGGTCAACGGCAAGGGTGTGGGCAGCATTAGCAGTCTGGCCCAGATGGGCATCACCACTGACCAGAAAACCGGCTTGTTGAGCCTGGAAGACAAGGCGTGGGACAAGGCTGTGGTCAAGGGCGCAGGCGATATCGCCAAGATGTTCACCGGCGACACCGGCCTGATCACGCGCATGAACAAGGCGACCAGCAGCTATGTCGGTACCACCGGCACCCTGGCGACCCGTGCGACAGATCTCAACAACAAGCTGACTGATCTGACCACTGAAAAGGTTGACCTGGACCGCCGCATGGAAGCCCTGCAGAAGTCCCTGTCGGCCAAGTACACCGCCATGGACACGATGATCGCGCAGATCAACTCCCGCAGTTCCAGCATCATGACCACCCTCAACGCGCTGAACAATCCTAAGTCGAACTGATGAATGGTGCGCCCGCAGGCCCTGAAAAAGGGCCCGGGCACTCGGTGAGGGATTAAAGTTTTTCTCGGTACAGTCGAAAAACTACTTAAGCAATCCTATTTGACTGTGGCCTGTAACGAGGTAGCAACATGAACCCTATGAGAGCCCTTCGCCAATACCAGAAGGTCAATTCCCACGCCCAGATCTCCGAAGCCAGCCCGCACCGTCTGGTGCAGATGCTGATGGAAGGCGGCCTCGATCGCATGGCTCAGGCCAAGGGCGCATTGAGCCGTGGTGATATCGCCCAGAAGGGCCTGATGCTGGGCAAGGCGATTGAAATCATCTCCGGCCTGCGTGATGGCCTGGAGCCGGAAAAAGCCGAAGATCCAGCGGCGGTGCAGCAACTGGATGCGTTGTACGAGTACATGAGTAACCGTCTGGTTGAGGCCAATGGCGTCAACGATGCCGACATGATCGACGAAGTCGCACGGTTGTTGATTACTGTCAAAAGTGGCTGGGATGCCATCGCGCCACAATAGGGCCGTCGGCCTTGAGGAACACAGCATGAGCCACGCACTGCAACGGATCGACGAAACCCGCGACGCCTTGGTTGGCGCGCTGGCAGAGCGCAATTGGGATGCGATCAGCGAATTGGACATGGGCTGCCGTGTCTGGATCGACGAGGTGCTCAGCGAAGCGCCGGTGGACGAGGACGCGCTGCGGGAGAAGCTGGAGAGCCTGTTAGCGGTCTACCAGCAGTTGCTGGAAGTGACGACCGGCGAGCGCCAGGCGATATTTGAAGAGATGTCGCAGATCAACCAAGCGAAAAATGCGTCAAAGGTTTACCATCTGTTCGGCTGATCTGGCTCAGTTAATCCGAACATGGTGCGTCATAAATTTGACTGTTCGCATAATTTTGACTTAACTAGTGCTATTTTCAGACGTCAGGTATCCGTAGCGCAGAAAACGCCTACAGCTATCTAGATTGCCCCGATTCGAGGGCATTTGAGTTTTACTAGGGAAGTTGCTATTGCATGTGGCGTGAAACCAAAATTCTGCTGATCGATGACGATAGCGTTCGCCGCCGCGACCTGGCGGTGATTTTGAATTTTCTTGGCGAAGAAAATTTGCCCTGCGGCAGCCATGATTGGCAGCAGGCTGTCAGCTCTTTGTCGTCGAGCCGTGAAGTCATCTGTGTGCTGATCGGGACGGTAAACGCTCCTGGCGCAGTTCTGGGCCTGTTAAAGACACTCTCAACCTGGGATGAGTTCCTTCCGGTGTTGCTGATGGGTGATATTTCTTCCGTGGATTTGCCGGAAGACCAGCGCCGCCGTGTACTTTCCACCCTGGAAATGCCCCCCAGCTACAGCAAATTGCTCGACTCCCTGCACCGTGCCCAGGTCTATCGCGAGATGTACGACCAGGCCCGCGAGCGCGGACGTCACCGCGAACCCAACCTGTTCCGCAGCCTGGTCGGCACCAGCCGTGCGATTCAGCACGTGCGCCAGATGATGCAGCAAGTGGCCGATACCGACGCCAGCGTGCTGATCCTCGGCGAGTCAGGCACCGGCAAGGAAGTGGTCGCACGTAACCTGCATTACCACTCCAAGCGCCGCGACGGACCTTTTGTGCCGGTCAACTGCGGGGCGATCCCGGCAGAACTGCTCGAAAGCGAACTGTTCGGCCACGAGAAGGGCGCCTTTACCGGGGCGATCACCAGCCGTGCCGGGCGTTTTGAGCTGGCCAACGGTGGCACCCTGTTCCTCGACGAAATCGGCGATATGCCATTGCCGATGCAGGTCAAGCTGCTGCGCGTGTTGCAGGAGCGCACCTTCGAGCGCGTGGGCAGCAACAAGACCCAGAGCGTCGATGTGCGGATCATTGCCGCGACGCACAAGAACCTCGAAAGCATGATCGAGGTCGGCAGCTTCCGCGAAGACCTGTACTACCGCCTCAACGTATTCCCCATCGAGATGGCCCCGCTGCGCGAGCGTGTGGAAGACATCCCGTTGCTGATGAACGAACTGATCTCGCGCATGGAACACGAAAAGCGCGGCTCGATCCGTTTCAACTCCGCCGCGATCATGTCCCTGTGCCGCCACGGCTGGCCGGGCAACGTGCGCGAGCTGGCCAACCTGGTGGAGCGCATGGCAATCATGCATCCATACGGGGTGATCGGCGTGGTCGAGCTGCCCAAGAAGTTCCGCTATGTCGATGACGAAGACGAACAGCTGGTGGACAGCCTGCGCAGTGATCTCGAGGAGCGGGTGGCGATCAATGGCCATACCCCGAACTTCGGCGCCACCGCCATGCTGCCGCCCGAAGGCCTGGACCTGAAGGACTACCTCGGCAGCCTCGAACAAGGGCTGATCCAGCAAGCCTTGGACGACGCCAATGGCATCGTTGCCCGCGCCGCCGAGCGCCTGCGCATCCGCCGCACCACGCTGGTAGAGAAGATGCGCAAGTACGGCATGAGCCGTCGTGAAGGTGATGAACAGGCGGATGATTGACGCCTGTTTTTTAACCTACTGAAAAATAAGGATATTTTTTCCGGCACGGGTATTGCTATAGCACTCGCAACGTTCCGTTTAACTGACGGTCAGCCAAGCGAGAGAGCACGATGCCCCACGCCGCCCACCTTTCTTCAGTCCCTGACACCCAGGGACTTGTCCCGTCCGTAGAGCAGATCAGCCGGCAAGGGCTTGAGCAGGCGTTTTCGCTGTTCAGCCAGATGTCCAGCCAGTTGACGGACTCCTACAGCTTGCTGGAAGCCCGGGTTTCGGAGCTCAAGGGCGAGTTGGCGGTGGTCAGTGCCCAGCGCATGCAAGAGCTGGCCGAGAAAGAGCGCCTGGCCAACCGTCTGCAAAACCTTCTCGACCTGTTACCCGGTGGCGTGATCGTGATCGACGACCAGGGCCGCGTACGCGAAGCCAACCCCGCGGCCTGCGACCTGCTGGGCCTGCCGCTGGAAGGCGAGCTGTGGCGCCATGTCATCACGCGCTGCTTTGCCCCCCGTGAAGACGACGGCCACGAAATTTCCCTCAAGGATGGGCGCCGCCTGTCCATCGCCACCCGTTCCCTGGACGCTGAGCCCGGCCAACTGGTGCTGCTCAACGACCTGACGGAAACCCGGCACCTCCAAGACCAATTGGCGCGCCATGAGCGCCTGTCGTCCCTGGGGCGGATGGTTGCTTCTTTGGCGCATCAGATTCGCACACCGCTGTCCGCCGCGTTGATCTACGCCAGTCATTTGACTGATGAACAATTGCCGGCCGCCACCCATCAGCGGTTTGCCGGACGGCTCAAGGAGCGCCTGCATGAGTTGGAGCACCAGGTACGCGACATGCTGGTCTTCGCCCGGGGCGAGTTGCCGCTGACCGACCGGGTCACGCCTGCCGCCTTGCTGCAGGCGCTGCAGGCCGCCGCTGCCACCCATGTCCAGGAAGCCTCGGTGCGCTGGCAGTGCGACAGTCATTGGGGTGAGTTGCTGTGTAACCGCGACACCCTGGTGGGTGCGCTGCTCAACCTGATCGAAAACGCCAGCCAGGCCAGCGGCCCGGGTGCGCGCCTCAAAGTGCACCTGTACAGCCGTGAGCAAACCCTGCGCCTGTGCATCAGTGACAGCGGCAGTGGGATTGATCCGGCGGTGTTGCAGCGCCTGGGTGAACCCTTTTTTACCACCAAGACCAATGGCACCGGTCTCGGGCTGACCGTGGTCAAGGCAGTGGCCCGTGCCCATCAGGGAGAATTGCACTTGCGTTCCCGTGTGGGGCGCGGCACCTGTGCATTGATAACGCTGCCGCTGTTTTCCGGCGCGGCCAGCGCGGAGTAAAGAACACGCATACGACCTGTGGCGAGGGGGCTTGCCCCCCTCACCACGGGGCACCAAATGCAGCTGCCTTTTCAAAAACCTTGAAAAGGATGGGAGTAAGGATAAATGGCTATCAAGGTTTTACTGGTTGAAGACGATCGCGCCCTGCGTGAAGCACTGGCTGACACGCTGCTGTTGGCGGGCCATGACTATCGGGCGGTCGGTTCGGCCGAGGAAGCCTTGCAGGCCGTGGAGCAAGAGTCCTTCAGCCTGGTGGTCAGCGACGTCAACATGCCCGGCATGGACGGCCACCAGTTGCTAGGCCTGCTGCGCGCACGCCAGCCGCAACTGCCGGTGCTGTTGATGACCGCCCACGGCGCGGTGGAGCGCGCCGTCGATGCCATGCGCCAGGGCGCGGCAGACTACCTGGTCAAGCCCTTCGAACCCAAGGCCCTGATTGAGCTGGTGGCGCGCCATGCGCTTGGCGTCGTGGGTGTTGCAGACGGCGAGGGCCCGATTGCTGTCGAGCCGGCCAGTGCGCAATTGCTGGAGCTGGCGGCCAAGGTCGCCCGCAGTGATTCCACGGTGCTGATCTCCGGCGAGTCCGGCACCGGCAAGGAGGTGTTGGCGCGCTACATCCACCAGCAATCTCACCGCGCCAGCCAGCCGTTTATCGCGATCAACTGCGCGGCGATCCCCGACAACATGCTCGAAGCCACCTTGTTCGGCCATGAAAAGGGCTCGTTCACCGGCGCCATCGCCGCCCAGGCCGGCAAGTTCGAGCAGGCCGATGGCGGCACCATCCTGCTCGACGAAATCTCCGAAATGCCCCTGGGCCTGCAAGCCAAGCTGCTGCGCGTGCTGCAAGAGCGCGAAGTGGAGCGGGTGGGCGCGCGCAAGCCGATCCAGCTGGATATCCGCGTGGTCGCCACCACCAACCGCGACCTTGCTGGCGAAGTGGCAGCAGGGCGCTTCCGCGAAGATCTGTTCTATCGGCTCTCGGTGTTCCCGTTGGCCTGGCGCCCGTTGCGTGAACGCCCGGCCGATATCGTGCCGCTGGCCGAGCGCCTGTTGAGCAAGCACGTCAATAAAATGAAGCACGCTCAGGCGCGCCTGTCGGCCGAAGCCCAGGCTTGCCTGATCAGTTACCCATGGCCCGGCAACGTGCGCGAGCTGGACAACGCGATCCAGCGCGCGCTGATTTTGCAGCAGGGCGGCCTGATCCAGCCCCAGGACTTCTGCCTGGCCGTCGGCGCCGGTAGCGCGCCAATGCCGAGCCTGGCCCCGGCCCCACAGGAAAGCGCCCCGGCCGAGGCCGCTGGCGGTCTTGGTGACGACCTGCGTCGCCGTGAATTCCAGATGATCATCGACACCCTGCGCGCCGAGCGTGGCCGCCGCAAAGAAGCGGCCGAGCGCCTGGGCATCAGCCCGCGCACCCTGCGCTACAAGCTGGCGCAAATGCGCGATGCCGGGATGGATGTGGAAGCATTCCTTTTCGCGAGCTGAGATACACATCAGCTGACAAGGTTTGTCGGCTTTTCTTACGAGTTGCCAAGGAGCTGGCACCCTTGTTGCTACTACCCGTACTAACCGCTGCGTAGTGTCAAAAAATTGCGGGTCGTCGGAGAGAGAAGTTCATGAGCCAAGGTGTTGAGTTCAATCGGTTGATGTTGGATATGCGATCCATGCAAATGGACGCCATGTCCCAGCCGAAATCCGTCGCACAAGCGCCGGAATTGGGCCAAAGCAGCTTTGCCGATATGCTCGGTCAAGCCATCAACAAAGTCAGCGATACCCAGCAGGCCTCCAGCCAACTGTCGACGGCCTTTGAAATCGGCAAGAGCGGCGTGGACCTCACCGACGTGATGATCGCTTCGCAGAAAGCCAGCGTTTCCTTCCAGGCCTTGACCCAGGTGCGTAACAAGCTGGTTCAGGCTTATCAAGACATCATGCAGATGCCGGTTTAAGGACGAGATTTAAGTCATGGCAGAAGCAGTCGTGGATAACGTACCCGCCAAGACAGACGGCAAACCGCCGCTGTTTGGCCTGTCGTTCCTGGAAAACCTCTCCGAAATGACCATGTTGCGTCAGGTGGGCCTGATGGTCGGTCTGGCTGCCAGCGTGGCAATTGGTTTTGCCGTGGTGTTGTGGTCCCAGCAGCCTGATTACCGGCCGCTCTATGGCAGTCTGGCGGGGATGGACGCCAAGCAGGTCATGGAAACCCTGGCCGCCTCCGATATTGCCTACACCGTCGAGCCCAACTCCGGCGCCTTGCTGGTCAAGGCCGACGACGTCGCCCGTGCCCGCTTGAAGCTGGCCGGCGCGGGCGTGGCGCCGACCGATGGCAACATCGGCTTTGAGATCCTCGACAAAGACCAGGGCCTGGGTACCAGCCAGTTCATGGAAGCCACCCGCTACCGTCGTGGCCTGGAAGGCGAACTGGCGCGCACCATCGCCAGCCTGAATAACGTCAAGGGTGCCCGTGTGCACCTGGCCATCCCGAAAAGCTCGGTATTCGTACGCGATGAGCGCAAGCCCAGCGCCTCGGTACTGGTCGAGCTGTTTGCCGGGCGCTCCCTGGAGCCGGGCCAGGTCCTGGCCATCGTCAATCTGGTGGCGACCAGCGTTCCCGAGTTGAGCAAATCACAGATCACCGTGGTCGACCAGAAAGGCAACCTGCTTTCCGACCAGGCGGAAAACTCCGCGCTGACCATGGCCGGCAAGCAGTTCGACTACAGCCGCCGCATGGAAAGCATGCTCACCCAGCGCGTGCACAACATCCTGCAGCCGGTACTGGGCAACGACCGCTACAAGGCCGAAGTGTCTGCCGACGTGGACTTCAGCGCTGTCGAGTCGACCTCCGAGCAGTTCAACCCCGACCAGCCGGCCCTGCGCAGCGAGCAATCGACCAGCGAACAGCGCACTGCCGCCAATGGTCCTCCGCAAGGCGTACCCGGCGCCCTGAGCAATCAGCCGCCAGCCCCGGCCAGTGCCCCGCAAACCACCGGTGGCGCCGCCGCGACCGCCAGCGCGATCCAGCCCGGCCAGCCGCTGTTGGACGCCAACGGCCAGCAAATCATGGACCCGGCCACCGGCCAGCCAATGCTCGCGCCATACCCGGCTGACAAGCGTCAGCAGTCCACCAAGAACTTCGAGCTGGACCGCTCCATCAGCCACACCAAGCAACAGCAAGGGCGCTTGAACCGCCTGTCGGTGTCGGTGGTGGTGGATGACCAGGTCAAGATCAACGCCGCCAACGGCGAAACCACCCGCGCGCCGTGGACCGCCGATGAATTGGCGCGCTTCACGCGCCTGGTGCAGGACGCCGTGGGCTTCGATGCCAGCCGTGGCGACAGTGTCAGCGTGATCAACATGCCGTTCTCCCTGGAGCGCGCTGAGGTGATCGCCGATATTCCGTTCTACTCTCAACCCTGGTTCTGGGACATCGTCAAACAAGTGCTGGGGGTGTTGTTCATCCTGGTGCTGGTGTTCGGCGTGCTGCGCCCTGTGCTCAACAACATCACCGGCCACGGCAAGAAGCAGCTGGCGCCGTTCGGCGATGTCGAGTTGGGTGGCATGGGCGGCCTGGATGGCGAACTGGCCAACGACCGCGTCAGCCTCGGCGGGCCGCAGAGCATTCTGCTGCCAAGCCCGAGTGAAGGGTATGACGCGCAGTTGAATGCAATCAAAAGTCTGGTGGCAGAAGACCCGGGTCGTGTGGCCCAGGTCGTGAAAGAGTGGATCAACGCAGATGAGTGATAATCGAGCCTCTGTTGCCAAGCTGACCCGGGTCGACAAAGCCGCCGTGCTGCTGCTGTCCCTGGGTGAGACCGACGCTGCCCAAGTGCTGCGCCATATGGGCCCCAAGGAAGTGCAACGGGTCGGTGTGGCCATGGCGCAGATGCGCAATGTGCACCGCGAGCAAGTCGAGCAGGTGATGAGCGAGTTCGTCGAGATCGTCGGCGACCAGACCAGCCTGGGTGTCGGCTCCGACAGCTACATCCGCAAGATGCTCACCTCGGCCCTGGGCGAAGACAAAGCCAACGGCCTGATCGACCGCATCCTGCTGGGCGGCAACACCAGCGGCCTCGACAGCCTCAAGTGGATGGAACCACGGGCGGTGGCGGACGTGATCCGTTACGAGCACCCGCAGATCCAGGCGATTGTCGTGGCCTACCTGGACCCGGACCAGGCCGGCGAAGTGCTCGGCCATTTCGACCACAAGGTGCGCCTGGACATCATCCTGCGCGTCTCGTCGTTGAACACCGTGCAACCGGCGGCCTTGAAAGAACTGAACACCATTCTGGAGAAGCAGTTCTCCGGCAACTCCAACGCGGCCCGTACCACCCTGGGTGGTATCAAGCGCGCGGCCGACATCATGAACTTCCTCGACAGCTCGGTGGAAGGCCAGTTGATGGACTCGATCCGCGAGATCGACGACACCCTGTCGGTGCAGATCGAAGACCTCATGTTCGTGTTCAACAACCTGTCCGATGTCGACGACCGTGGCATCCAGGCGTTGCTGCGTGAAGTGTCCTCCGATGTGCTGGTGCTGGCCCTCAAGGGCTCGGACGAGGGCGTCAAGGAAAAGATCTTCAAGAACATGTCCAAGCGTGCCTCGGAACTGTTGCGCGACGACCTCGAAGCCAAGGGTCCGGTGCGCGTCAGCGACGTGGAAACCGCACAGAAAGAAATCCTCACCATTGCCCGCCGTATGGCCGAAGCCGGAGAAATCGTTCTCGGCGGGAAGGGCGGCGAAGAAATGATTTAAGGCGCAGCGCATGTCGAACAATGATGAGACGCCCAGCGATCTGATTCGCGCCCGGGACGTCGGCGGGTTCGACGTCTGGTCGCTGCCCAGCTTCGACCCGCATAGGCCTGAGCCCGAGCCTGAGCCGGTCGAAGAAGTGCCGGTGGAGATGGAAGAAGTGCCCCTGGACGAAGTCCAGCCACTGACCCTCGAAGAACTCGAAAGCATCCGCCAGGAGGCTTACAACGAAGGCTTTGCCACCGGCGAGAAAGAAGGGTTTCACAGCACCACGCTCAAGGTTCGCCAGGAAGCTGACGCGGCCCTGAGTGCCAAGCTGGCCAGCCTGGAACGCCTGATGGGCAGCCTGTTCGCGCCGATTGCCGAGCAGGATTCGCAGTTGGAAAAGTCCATGGTGGGCCTGGTGGAACACATCTCCCGCCAGGTTATCCAGCGTGAGTTGGTGCTGGACTCCAGCCAGATTGAAAGCGTGATGCGCGAAGCCCTCAAGTTGCTGCCCCTGGGCGTTGGCAATGTGCGGCTGTACATCAACCCTCAGGATTTCGAGCAGGTCAAAGCCCTGCGCGAGCGCCATGAGGAGACTTGGCGGATTGTCGAGGATGCCGCGTTGCAGCCTGGCGGTTGCCGGGTCGAGACCGAGCACAGTCGTATCGACGCTACGGTCGAGACGCGCATTGCGCAGATCATGGCCAAGCTGTTCGACCAGTTGCACGAGCAGGTGCTGCATCCGGCGGCGCCCGACCTGAGCATCGACCTGGACGCCCCGGATGCGCCTTGACCGCACCAGCTTCGCCAAACGCCTGGGCGCTTATGCCGAAGCCACCGAGTTGCCCGGCCAGCCGATCCTAGAGGGCCGCCTGCTGCGCATGGTCGGCCTGACCCTTGAAGCCGAGGGCCTGCGCGCCGCCATGGGCAGCCGCTGCCTGGTGATCAACGATGACAGCTACCACCCGGTGCAGGTGGAAGCGGAAGTCATGGGCTTTTCCGGCAGCAAGATATTCCTGATGCCGGTGGGCAGTCTTGCCGGTATCGCACCGGGGGCGCGGGTCGTGCCACTGGCCGATACCGGGCGCCTACCGATGGGCATGAGCATGCTCGGCCGGGTACTCGACGGCGCCGGCCGCGCCCTCGACGGCAAGGGCGGGATGAAGGCCGAAGACTGGGTGCCAATGGACGGCCCGACCATCAACCCGCTCAAGCGCAACCCCATCAGCCAGCCGCTGGACGTGGGTATTCGCTGTATCAACGGTTTATTGACGGTAGGTCGCGGCCAGCGCCTGGGCCTGTTCGCCGGTACCGGTGTGGGCAAGAGTGTGCTGCTGGGCATGATGACGCGCTTTACCGAGGCCGACATTATCGTGGTCGGCCTGATTGGCGAGCGGGGCCGTGAGGTCAAGGAGTTCATCGAGCATATCCTCGGTGAAGAGGGCCTCAAGCGCTCGGTCGTGGTGGCCTCGCCGGCGGACGATGCGCCGCTGATGCGTCTGCGCGCGGCTATGTACTGCACGCGGATTGCCGAATATTTTCGCGACAAGGGCAAGAATGTCCTGTTGCTGATGGACTCCCTCACCCGTTTCGCCCAGGCCCAGCGGGAAATCGCCCTGGCCATTGGCGAGCCGCCGGCAACCAAGGGCTATCCGCCATCGGTATTTGCCAAGCTGCCCAAGCTGGTGGAGCGGGCGGGTAATGCCGAGGCCGGTGGTGGCTCGATCACGGCGTTCTACACCGTACTCTCTGAAGGCGATGACCAGCAGGACCCGATTGCCGACTCGGCGCGGGGTGTGCTCGACGGGCATATCGTGCTGTCCCGGCGCCTGGCCGAGGAAGGGCACTACCCGGCCATTGATATCGAAGCGTCCATCAGCCGGGTGATGCCGTCGGTGGTCAGCGCCGAGCATATGACCCGCGCCCAGCAGTTCAAGCAGTTGTGGTCGCGCTACCAACAGAGCCGCGACCTGATCAGCGTGGGGGCCTATGTGGCCGGTGGCGACCGCGAGACCGACCTGGCGATTGCCCTGCAACCGCAACTGGTGACCTACCTGCGCCAGGGCCTGAACGACAATATCAGCATGGCCGAAAGCGAAGCGCACCTGGCGTCGGTGTTCGCCCCTGCGCCTGGCGGTTAACCGGCCATGGCAACCAGTCGCGCCGCGCGCCTTGCTCCCGTGGTGGAGATGGCCGAAAGCGCCGAACGCACCGCCGCCCAGCGCCTGGGGCATTTCCAGGGCCAGGTGCGCCTGGCCGAGAGTAAGCTCGGTGACCTGGAGCGCTTTCGCGGCGAGTACCAACAGCAGTGGATTGATCGCGGCAGCAAGGGTGTTTCCGGGCAGTGGCTGATGAACTATCAGCACTTTCTCAACCAGTTGGAAAGCGCCGTCGGCCAGCAGCGCCAGAGCCTGGCCTGGCACCAGAACAACCTCGACAAAGCCCGCGAAGGCTGGCAACAGGCCTACGCCCGGGTCGAGGGCCTGCGCAAGCTGGTGCAGCGTTACATCGATGAGGCGCGGGCCCTGGAGGACAAGCGCGAGCAGAAGTTGCTCGATGAACTGTCCCAGCGCCTGCCGCGCCAGGATCAATACTAGCCGCGTCGGTAGGCAAAAATTGCGATAGCCATGAGTATCTACGCGACTTGCTCTTTTTGGGTTGTTGGGGGTGTGTGCATATCCGTTGCTGCGGTTATGGCGGCTATTGGTTCCGCCCTTACGGCGGGTCACTTTCGAAGAGCGCGAAAGTAACCAAAGCGCTTTTGCCCCACCACTCGGTGCCTCGCCTAGGCTCGGCATGCCCGCAGTCAGGCATTGCTCCGTGGGCCCGCCGCGATCGGCCATCCATGGCCGTGTCGCGGCTACCCCGGCATCCATGCCGGGGTGCCCACTGCGCAATACCTGCCTGCGGCCAGCGTGGTTTAACGGGGCGCCTGAGATCAAAAGCCAGATCAAAAGCAGAGCAACAGCAACAGCAACAGCAATGCCAGAGCGCGAAGCTGCATTCCCCCCTGTGGGAGCTGGCTTGTCGGATCGCCGCATCGCTGCGATGACGCCCGAAAGAACACATCAGAGTGTCAGGTATTCATTTGTCATCGTTAACGACCATCGCAGGCAAGCCAGCTCCCACAGGGTACGCGCACGCTTCGACGATCAGGTCGGCTGTCAGGCCGCCTCGCTTTGCTTGTGATTTTGATCTGAGGCGCCCCGTTAAACCACGCTGGCCGTCATCCGATATTGATTTGGGGGGTAACCCGGCAGGACGCCGGGTTAGCCGCGCTGGGCCATGGATGGCCCATCGCGGCGGCCCCCCAAATCAATGTCGGATGACGGGCACACCGAGCCTAGGCGAGGTGCCGAGTGGTGGGGCAAGAGCCCTTTTGGTTACTTTTGGCTGGGCCGGCACTCCGGGCTCTTTTCCAAAAGTGACCCGCCGTAAGGGCGGAACCCTAAGTGGCCGTAACCGCACCAATGGATATGTACTCACACCCAATAACTAAAAAAAAGCGAGTCGTGTAGATACTCATGCTGCGATATCGGCGGATCCGTCGCTCATTTTTTCTGATAAGCCGCTATCGCAGGCAAGCCCACACCACACAAGCGCACCGCACATTTGATTGCGTTTGTTGCCCACTCTCCGATCACCTGCTAAACCTTGTTGCACATACCCACGACAAGGAAGCAGTCGTATGTCAGTCGAGTCAGAAGTATCCCTGGATGGGAAGAAATTGACGATCGCAATCAAGGGCCGGTTCGATTTCGGCAGTCATCAATCCTTTCGTGATTCCTATGAGCGGTTCTACAAGGTTCCCGAAACCTACGTCGTGGACTTGAAAGAGGCCACTTACCTCGACAGCTCGGCCCTGGGCATGTTGCTGCTGTTGCGTGATCACGCTGGTGATGACGCGGATGTGCGCGTGATCAACAGCAACTCCGATGTGCGCAAGATCCTCGCTATTTCCAACTTCGACAAACTGTTCGACATCAGTTGAGTGCCCAGGCTCTGGACATCCTCACGGTACTGATCGCCGAGGACAGCGCTGCCGACCGGCTGCTACTGTCGAGCATCGTGCGCCGCCAGGGGCATCGGGTGCTCAGTGCCAGTAATGGCCAGGAAGCGGTCGAGGTGTTCGCCCGTGAGCGTCCGCAACTGGTGTTGATGGATGCGCTGATGCCGGTGATGGACGGCTTCGAGGCGGCCCGGCAGATCAAGCAGTTGGCCGGCGAAGCACTGGTGCCGATCATTTTTCTCACCTCCCTGCAAGAGAGCGAAGCCCTGGCGCGCTGCCTGGATGCCGGTGGCGATGACTTCCTGGCCAAGCCCTATAACCAGATCATCCTGGCCGCAAAGATCAACGCCATGGACCGCCTGCGCCGGTTGCAGGCCACCGTGCTTGAGCAGCGCGACCAGATCGCCCGTCACCATGACTACCTGCTGCATGAGCAACGGGTGGCCAAGGCGGTGTTCGACAAGGTCGCCCACTCTGGTTGCCTGAACGCGGCGCACAATATCCGTTACCTGCAATCGCCTTATGCGCTGTTCAATGGCGACCTGCTGCTGGCGGCCTATGCGCCGTCGGGCGATATGCATGTGCTGCTGGGCGACTTCACCGGGCATGGCTTGCCGGCGGCGGTCGGCGCGATGCCCCTGGCCGAGGTGTTCTACGGCATGACCGCCAAGGGCTATGGCCTGGCGCAGACCCTGCGGGAGATGAACGCCAAGCTCAAGCGCATCCTGCCGGTGGATATGTTCTGTTGTGCCACGCTGTTGTGTCTCAGTGAGCAGCGGCGGGTGGTGGAGGTATGGAACGGCGGCATGCCTGATGGCTATGTGCATGAAGTGGCCACGGGGCGGCGTACGCCGCTGGTGTCGCGGCATTTACCCCTGGGCGTGCTGGCGCCCGAGGTCTTTGACGACCGCACCGAGGTCTGGCCCATGGCCTTGGGCGACCGGGTGTTCTTGCTGTCCGATGGGGTGATTGATACCGCCGATGCCAACGACCAGTTGTTTGGGGTCGAGCGCCTGCAACGGGTGTTTGCCGCCAACCGTGAGCCTGAGCAACTGTTTGTTGAAATCGAACAGGCGCTTGCCGCATTCCGAGGGCAGGTGCGGGACGATATCAGCTTGGTCGAAATCACCCTGCTGGCCGAGCAATCGCTGTTGGCGCCACCTCTGCAGTACACCGACAGCGGCCAGTCCTGTCCGCTGGACTGGTCGGTGAGCTTCGAGTTTCGTGCCGAGACCCTCAAGCGTTACAACCCATTGCCATACCTGTTGCAGTTACTCCTGGAAATACATGGCCTGCGCGGCCAGAGCGGGGCGCTGTACAGTGTCATGGCCGAGTTGTACTCCAATGCCCTGGAGCATGGCGTGCTGGGCCTGGACTCCCGACTCAAACGCGATGTGCAGGGCTTTGCCAGCTATTATCGCCAGCGCAATGAGCGGCTCGACCAGTTGAACAGCGGCCACGTGCGTGTGCATGTGAACGTGGTTCCAACCGAGGCGGGTGGTTGCCTGAGCCTGCGTATCGAAGACAGCGGCGCCGGGTTCGATGTCGAAACAGTCCTGGCGCGGCCGTTGGATATCGACCGTCTGTCCGGGCGCGGGCTGAACCTGGTCCGGCAACTGAGCAGCAATGTACGTTGGACAGATGGCGGGCGCAGTGTGTGCGTGGAGTTTTGCTGGGAGGCTCTGGCATAATCCGTCGATTCTTGATCAAGGAGCGAACAAGTGACGCAGATACATATGGACCCTGAAGTGTTGGTGGGTTTGCAGGAAGTGATGGAGGGTGAATACCCCCACTTGCTCGACACCTTCCTCGATGACTCGCAAAAGCGCGTTGAAGCGTTGCGCAAGGCGCGCGATGACGCCAAGGCCCTGGGGCGTATCGCCCACAGCTTCAAGGGCAGCAGCGGCAACCTCGGTGCGGTGCGCCTGGCGCTGTTGTGCCAGCGATTGGAGGCTGAGTCGGCCAAGGAAGAGGTTACCGACCTGGGCAAACTGGTCGACCAGATTGATCACGAGTTTGCGTTGGTCAAGCCGCTGTATGAGTCGGAGCGCCAGCGCTTCTAGGCTCGGCAGGCCCGCCCTGAAAATCTGGCCCGACTTTTGCTATCTATCTTCTGCCTGCGCCCTCGACCCTGCGCAGCGGAGACCTGACTTATGCCTCTAGCCCCCAACTCGCTCCTGCAAGCCGCTCCTGCGGTCAAGCCCCAGGCGTCCTCCGCGAATGCGCAGGCAACGGCCGCAGACACGCGGGCCAAAGCGCCAGGCTTTGCACAGGTGTTCGCCAAGGAGTCCAAGGCGACCCCGGCCAAGGCTGCGGATATGGCACCCAAGCCGAGCCATGACAAGCCAGCCAGCACCAGCGCCAAGAAAGATGTTGGCAACGACAAGCCTGCCGCTGGCGCTCCAGCGGTTGCCGATAGCGGCAAGACTTTGCCTGCCACGCCGCCCGCCAAGGCCGACGCGGCAGCCCCCGGCGATGACGACAAAGGTGCGGACAAGGATCTGGCGCAAACCCCGCCGCCAGCGGTCGATCCGGCTTCGGTCGCGGCGGTGACACCCGCTCCGGTAGCGGTCCAGGCCGCTGTAGCGGATGACGCCACCGCGCCGTTGCTGGTGACTACCCCTGCGGTCGCTGAAGAGGTCGTGCCTTTCGACCCCGAAGCCGATCCACTGGACTCATTGCCAGCCGTGCGCCTGGCGATGGAGCAGGGCGGTCATGTGTCTGCCAGCAGCCAGGCAGCGCAAAAGAACCTGCCGACCCAGGCTGAACCCACCGCCGCGCAGAACTTCAGCAACGGCCTGGCGGCCATGGTTGACCAGCAGGCGGCCAAGGACAGCACTGACCAGGGTGGCGAGAAGGCTTTCAGCGGCCTGATCGAAGATGGCCTCAAGGACTTGAAGGGCGCGAGCAGTGACACTCGCGTCGATGACTTCGCCAATCGTCTGGCCGCCTTGACCCAGGCTGCCACCCCCAAGACCACCAACGCCTTGCCCCTGAATAACCAGCCGCTGGCCATGCATCAGGGTGGCTGGACCGAGGAGGTGGTGAACCGGGTCATGTACCTGTCCAGCGCCAACCTCAAATCTGCCGATATCCAATTGCAGCCGGCCGAACTGGGACGCCTGGATATCCGCGTGAATATCACTGCCGACCAGCAGGCCCAAGTGAACTTCATGAGCGGCCATGCCGCCGTGCGCGAGGCCCTGGAGAGCCAGTCCGGGCGCCTGCGGGAAATGTTCGCCCAGCAGGGCATGGGCCAGGTCGACGTGAACGTGTCCGACCAGTCCCGTGGCTGGCAGGGCCAGGGTCAGGAGCAACAGCAGAACCAGGCGCGAGGTGTCAGTGGCAGTGGCGGTCACAGCGATGGGCATGACGCAGGCCTTGCGGGCGAAGTCACTGAAGTGGCGGCACCGATAGCCCAATCCGTCATCGGCTCCAGCGCCGTGGACTACTACGCCTGACCTGAGGTCAACACCGATCAAAATGTGGGAGCGGGCTTGCTCGCGATAGCGGTATGTCAGTTACCTAGTTGCTGACTGATCTAGCGCTATCGCGAGCAAGCCCGCTCCCACATTGGTTTTGCGCTGTTGCTGAAATCCGTGACAACTCTGGCATAACACTTGCTCTTGCCTTCCCGTGGATCTATGAAACCCCGAATAGTGACGGATTATTGGCATGGCGAAGAGTGACGACGCAGCGACAGCAACAGTACCTGCAGCAGGCAAGGGCAAGCTCAAGATGATCCTGCTGATTGTCGTGGGCTTGTTATTGGCCATTGGCGTGTCGGTGGGGGCTACCTGGTACTTTATGCACAGTGCCCAGAGCAAGCCGGTACCTGTGGCCGAGACCGCCAGCAACGTCAAGCAACCGGCAATCTTCGAGCAGATGCTCCCGGCCTTTGTTGCCAACTACAACCAGAACGGTCGGCAACGCTACCTGCAGGTGAGCATTACCTTGCAGGCGCGCAACCAGGCGGACATGGATGCCCTCAAGGTGCATATGCCGGTGATCCGCAACAACCTGGTGATGCTGTTCTCCGGGCAGAGCTTCGACAGCCTGGCCACCCCCGTGGGCCAGGAAATGCTGCGCCAGAAAGTCACTGCCAGCGTGCAGGAAGTGGCCCAGAAAGAACTGGGCAAAGTCGTGGTCGAGCAGGCGCTCTTCACTAATTTCGTATTGCAGTAGGATCACGACATGGCCGTGCAAGACCTGCTGTCCCAGGATGAAATCGACGCGCTGTTGCATGGTGTCGACGATGGTCTGGTACAGACCGAAATGGCTGCCGAGCCCGGCAGCGTCAAAAGTTATGACCTGACCAGCCAGGATCGCATCGTCCGCGGACGCATGCCGACCCTGGAAATGATCAACGAACGTTTTGCCCGCTACACCCGTATCAGCATGTTCAACATGCTGCGCCGCTCGGCGGACGTGGCGGTGGGCGGTGTGCAGGTGATGAAGTTTGGCGAGTACGTGCATTCGCTGTACGTGCCCACCAGCCTCAACCTGGTCAAGATCAAGCCCCTGCGTGGCACCGCGCTGTTCATCCTCGACGCCAAGCTGGTGTTCAAGCTGGTGGACAACTTCTTCGGCGGTGACGGCCGTCACGCCAAGATTGAAGGCCGTGAATTCACGCCTACCGAGTTGCGTGTGGTGCGCATGGTGCTGGAACAGGCCTTTATCGACCTGAAGGAAGCCTGGCAGGCGATCATGGAAGTCAATTTCGAGTACATCAACTCGGAAGTGAACCCGGCCATGGCCAACATCGTCGGGCCCAGCGAAGCCATCGTGGTCTCCACCTTCCATATCGAACTCGATGGCGGCGGCGGCGACCTGCACGTGACCATGCCGTACTCGATGATCGAGCCGGTGCGCGAGATGCTCGATGCGGGCTTCCAGTCTGACCTGGACGACCAGGACGAGCGCTGGGTCAAGGCCCTGCGCGAAGACTTGCTGGACGTTGACGTACCGCTGAGCGCCACCGTGGCGCGCCGCCAGCTGCGCCTGCGGGACATTTTGCATATGCAGCCGGGGGATGTGATTCCCGTCGAACTGCCAGACGAATTGATTATGCGCGCCAATGGCGTGCCGTCGTTCAAGGTCAAGCTCGGTTCCCACAAAGGGAACCTGGCGTTGCAAGTGGTTGAGCCGATCAACCGTCGCTGATGCATCCCCTAATTGATGATTTTTGCTGCGCCGAGGACATGTAATGGCTACCGAACACGAAAACACTTCCGCCGAAGACCAGGCCCTGGCTGACGAATGGGCGGCTGCCCTGGAAGAAACCGGCGATGCCAGCCAGGACGATATCGACGCCTTGCTGGCGGCCGATGCCGCCACCCCGCCAGTGGGCAATCGCCTGCCTATGGAAGAGTTTGGCAGCGTGCCGAAGAACCATGAGCCGGTCTCGCTGGATGGGCCCAACCTGGACGTGATCCTCGATATCCCGGTATCGATCTCCATGGAAGTGGGCAGCACCGAAATCAATATCCGTAACCTGCTGCAACTCAACCAGGGGTCGGTGATCGAACTCGACCGCCTGGCCGGCGAGCCGCTGGATGTGCTGGTCAACGGCACGCTGATCGCCCATGGCGAAGTGGTGGTGGTCAACGAGAAGTTCGGCATCCGCCTGACGGACGTGATCAGCCCCAGCGAACGTATCAAGAAGCTGCGCTGAGATGAGTCGCCGGTGGTTGGGACTGTTGTGGGCGTTGCCGCTGGCCGTGATGGCGGCTGAACCGGTGGCCCAGGTCGCCGCGCCGGCCGCCGGCAGCAGCGTGACTGGGCAATTGACTCAGTTGGTGCTGGGCCTGTTGCTGGTGGTGGGGTTGATCTTTTTCCTCGCCTGGCTGTTGCGCCGGGTGCAGCGCATTGGTCCGGGCAATGCCCAGGTCATCGAACTGGTGGGATCGCGGGCCCTGGGGCCGCGTGATCGCCTGGTGCTGGTGCAGGTGGGCGAAGAGCAGATCCTGCTCGGTCTCACCCCCGGCCGGATTACCCCGTTGCACGTGCTCAAGCATCCCGTGAGCGTGGCCCAGACCGAGGCCGCCACACCGGAGTTCGCCCAGCGCCTGATGGAGCTGATGGGCAAGGACCAGAAGGATAAGAAGTAATGCGCGTTCTATTGGCGCTCATGCTGTTACTGGCAGCGCCCCTGGCGTTCGGCGCCGACCCGTTGTCGATCCCGGCGATCACCCTGGGCACCAATGCGGCCGGGGCCCAGGAGTATTCGGTCAGCCTGCAGATCCTGCTGATCATGACGGCGCTGAGTTTTATCCCGGCCTTCGTCATGCTCATGACCAGTTTCACCCGGATCATCATCGTGTTCTCGATCCTGCGCCAGGCCCTGGGCCTGCAGCAGACCCCATCGAACCAGATCCTTACCGGCATGGCGCTGTTTCTGACGCTGTTTATCATGGCGCCGGTATTCGACAAGGTGAACCAGCAAGCCCTGCAACCCTACCTGGCGGAGAAAATGACCGCCCAGGACGCGGTGGAAAAGGCCCAAGGCCCGATCAAGGACTTTATGCTGTCCCAGACCCGCTCCAGCGACCTGGAACTGTTTGTGCGCCTGTCCAAGCGCACCGATATCGCCAGCCCGGATCAGGCGCCCTTGACCATCCTGGTACCGGCGTTCGTCACCTCGGAGCTCAAGACGGCATTCCAGATCGGTTTCATGATCTTTATCCCGTTCCTGATCATCGACCTGGTGGTGGCCAGTGTGCTGATGGCCATGGGTATGATGATGCTGTCGCCGCTGATTATCTCGTTGCCGTTCAAGATCATGCTGTTTGTACTGGTGGATGGGTGGGCGCTGATTATCGGCACCCTGGCAGGCAGTTTTGGCGGGGTTTAGCGCATGACACCTGAAGTCGCAGTCGACCTGTTCCGTGAAGCCCTGTGGCTGACCACCGTGATGGTCGCCGTGCTGGTGGTGCCCAGCCTGTTGGTGGGCCTGCTGGTGGCGATGTTCCAGGCGGCGACCCAGATCAACGAACAGACCTTGAGCTTCCTTCCGCGCCTGTTGGTGATGCTGGTCACCCTGATCGTGGCCGGCCCCTGGCTGGTGCAGAGTTTCATGGAATACATCCTGCAGTTGTACGGCAGTATTCCGCAGTTGATTGGCTGACCCGATGCAGTCCTTGCTGGCGTTGACCGACACTCAGATCAGCACCTGGGTGGCCTCGTTTATCCTGCCGATGTTTCGCGTGGGCGCCTTGTTGATGACCATGCCGGTGTTCGGGACCACCCTGGTGCCCAAGCGCATACGGCTGTTTTTCACGGTGGCGATTACCGTGGTCATCGTGCCGGTACTGCCACCGATGCCGCCGGTCAATGCCCTGGACCTCAGTGCGCTGCTGCTGATCGCCGAACAGATTCTGATCGGCGCCTTGATGGGGTTCTCCCTGACCCTGTTTTTCCAGTCCTTCGTGATTGCCGGGCAAATCGTCTCGATCCAGATGGGCATGGGCTTTGCGTCCATGGTCGACCCTACCAACGGCGTGTCGGTGGCAGTGATCGGGCAGTTCCTGACCATGCTGGTGACCCTGCTGTTTTTGGCCATGAACGGCCATCTGGTGGCCTTTGAAATCCTTACCGAGAGTTTCACCACTTTACCGGTGGGCGAGGGCTTGATCGTCAACCACTTCTGGGAAGTGGTCGGGCGCCTCAGTTGGGTGCTGGGCGCGGCGTTGTTGCTGGTATTGCCGGCGATCACCGCGCTGCTGGTGGTCAACATCGCCTTTGGGGTGATGACCCGCGCCGCGCCGCAACTGAACATCTTCGCCATTGGTTTCCCGCTGACCCTGGTGTTGGGCATGGGGATTTTCTGGATCGGCCTGGCCGACATTCTCAATCAGTATCAACCGCTGGCCAGTGACGCCTTGCAGTTTTTACGTGATCTGGCACGGGCGCGCTGAGCCATGGCCGAGAGCGAGAGTGGTCAGGACAAAACAGAAGACCCCACGGAGAAACGTAAAAAAGACTCCAGGGAAAAGGGCGAGATCGCCCGTTCCAAAGAGCTCAATACCCTGGCGGTGATGCTCGCCGGGGCCGGTGGCCTGCTGATCTACGGCGGCGGCCTGGCCCAGGACCTGATGGAGATCATGAAGCACAATTTCTCCCTGCCCAGGGATGTGCTGCTGGACCCACGCGCCATGGGCATCTACCTGCTGCACTCGGGGAAAATCGCGATCCTGGCCGCGCAGCCGGTGCTGATCACGTTGTTGCTGGCGGCAATCATCGGGCCGATCTCCCTGGGGGGCTGGCTGTTTGCGGCTGGCAGCCTGGCGCCCAAATTCAGCCGGATGAACCCCGGGGCCGGGATCAAGCGTATGTTCTCCGCCAAGGCGCTGGTGGAGTTGCTCAAGGCCCTGGCGAAGTTCTTTATCATCCTGTTTGTGGCGCTGGTGGTGTTGGAGTCCGATATCGACGACTTGCTGCGCATCGCCCATGAGCCACTGGAACTGGCAATCATCCACAGCGTGCAACTGGTGGGCTGGAGTGCGTTGTGGATGGCATGTGGCCTGATCCTGATTGCTGCAGTGGATGCGCCGATCCAGCTGTGGGAAAGCCACAAGAAACTGCTGATGACCAAGCAGGAAGTGCGCGACGAGCATAAGGATCAGGAAGGCAAACCGGAAGTGAAGCAGCGGATTCGCCAGCTGCAGCGCGAAATGTCCCAGCGCAAGATGATGGCCTCGGTGCCCGACGCCGACGTGGTCATCACCAACCCGACCCACTACGCCGTGGCGCTCAAGTACGACGCGGAGAAGGGCGGCGCGCCGCTGCTGCTGGCCAAGGGCAGCGACTTCACTGCCTTGAAAATCCGCGAAATCGCCCAGGCCAATGACATCTTGCTGCTGGAATCGCCGGCGCTGGCGCGTTCGATCTTCTACTCCACTGACCTCGACCACGAGATCCCGGCCGGGTTGTACCTGGCGGTGGCCCAGGTGTTGGCCTACGTGTATCAGATCCGCCAATACCGTGCCGGCAAGGGCAAACGTCCGGACCCGCTCAAGGACTTGCCGATTCCGCCGGATTTGCGTCGCGATTCTTGAGTCTTCTGCTGCCTCTTCCGGCGCCATCGCGGGCAAGCCCGGCTCCCACATTTGATCGCATTCCAGTGTGGGAGCCGGGCTTGCCCGCGATGGCGTCGGAACAGATGCTTGCCGTTCGTCCAACTCCCTTCCGACCTGTCAACTTTGACAGTAGCCAGCCCCCGTGCAGGGCGCTTTGATAGACCGGGAACATGCGGATTCGGGAGAAGGGCAATGGCAACTGGCACAGTGAAGTGGTTTACCGATTCAAAGGGCTTTGGATTCATCACGCAAGACGCCGGAGGAGAGGACCTGTTTGTGCACTTCTCGGACATTCAAAGCGGCGGCATCAAGTCGCTGGTGGAGGGCCAGAAGGTGGAATATGAAGTCGTAGAGGGTCCGAAAGGCAAGCAGGCATCAAACGTGCGTCCACTCTGATGATCGTTCCCACGCTCCTGCGTGGGAACGATCTCGTCCCTGAAGCAAAAGTTGGAAGGCTTCTTGCAATACCGCCTTCAGGACGCCTCTCGGCGTCAAAAGTTTGCTTCAAGGTGACGAGGAATACCGGTGGATCGCTCTAATATGCTCAGCACAGCCCGTGGCACCCTGACGGACCTCTCGCGAGGCAATCTGGGTGTGCCGCTGTTGCTGTTGGTCATGCTGGCAATGATGATGTTGCCGATACCGCCGTTCCTGCTGGACGTGTTCTTCACCTTCAACATTGCCTTGTCCATCGTCGTGCTGCTGGTTTGCGTGTACGCCCTGCGGCCTTTGGATTTTGCGGTCTTTCCCACCATTTTGCTGGTTGCCACGCTGCTGCGCCTGGCCCTTAACGTGGCCTCTACGCGGGTGGTGATGCTGAACGGCCAGGACGGCCACGCCGCCGCCGGTAAGGTGATCCAGGCTTTCGGCGAGGTGGTGATCGGCGGTAACTACGTGGTCGGTGTCGTGGTGTTTGCGATCCTGATGATCATCAACTTCGTGGTAGTGACCAAGGGCGCCGGGCGGATTTCCGAGGTGAGCGCGCGTTTTACCCTCGACGCCATGCCCGGCAAGCAAATGGCGATCGACGCCGATCTCAACGCCGGGCTGATCGACCAGAACCAGGCCAAGGCCCGCCGCTCGGAAGTGGCCCAGGAAGCCGAGTTCTATGGCTCCATGGACGGTGCCAGCAAGTTCGTGCGCGGCGACGCGATTGCCGGCCTGCTGATTCTGTTTATCAACCTGATCGGCGGCATCGCGGTCGGTATCTTCCAGCACGGCATGACCTTCGGCGATGCAGGTAAGGTGTACGCCTTGCTGACCATTGGTGACGGTTTGGTGGCGCAATTGCCATCACTGTTGTTATCTACAGCTGCGGCGATCATGGTGACCCGTGCGTCCGGCTCCGAAGACATGGGCAAGCAGATCAACCGCCAGATGTTCGCTTCGCCCAAGGCTCTGGCCGTGGCGGCCGGCATCATGGCGATCATGGGCATTGTGCCGGGCATGCCGCACTTCTCCTTCCTGACCATGGCCGCCCTGGCCGCCGGCGGGGCGTACCTGTTCTGGAAGAAGCAAAACATCATCAAGGTCCAGGCCTTGAAAGAGGTGGAGCGCCAGCAGGATCTGCTGCCGTCGCCGGCCCGCGCCCAGGAAACCAAGGAGTTGGGCTGGGATGACGTGACCCCCATCGACATGATCGGCCTGGAAGTCGGCTACCGTCTGATTCCCCTGGTGGACCGTAACCAGGGCGGCCAGTTGCTGGCGCGGATCAAGGGCGTGCGCAAGAAGCTGTCCCAGGACCTGGGTTTTTTGATGCCCACCGTGCATATCCGCGACAACCTCGACCTGGCCCCCAGCGCCTACCGCCTGACGCTGATGGGCGTGACCCTGGCCGAAGCCGAGATCTACCCCGACCGCGAACTGGCGATCAACCCCGGCCAGGTATTCGGCTCCCTCAGCGGCATAACCGCCAAAGATCCGGCTTTTGGCCTGGACGCGGTGTGGATCGAAGTCAGCCAGCGTAGCCAGGCACAGTCCCTGGGTTACACCGTGGTCGACGCCAGCACCGTGGTCGCCACGCACCTCAACCAGATTCTGTACAAGCACTCCCACGAGCTGATTGGTCACGAAGAAGTCCAGCAACTCATGCAATTGCTGGCCAAAGCCTCGCCTAAGCTGGCTGAAGAGCTGGTGCCGGGGGTATTGTCGCTGTCGCAACTGCTCAAGGTGTTGCAAGCGCTGTTGGCCGAACAGGTGCCGGTGCGGGACATTCGCAGCATTGCCGAGGCTGTCGCCAACAATGCCGCCAAGAGTCAAGATACTGCCGCGCTGGTAGCGGCGGTGCGCGTCGGATTGTCGCGTGCAATCGTCCAAAGCATTGTAGGGCTTGACTCTGAGCTGCCTGTAATCACCTTGGAGCCAAGGTTGGAACAAATATTGCTCAATAGTATCCAGAAGGCAGGGCAAGGCCAGGAAGAGGGCGTTCTGCTGGAGCCAAGCATGGCTGAAAAGCTGCAGCGTTCGTTGATCGACGCCGCACAGCGTCAGGAAATGCAGGGCCAACCGGTGATTCTGCTGGTGGCAGGCCCCGTCCGAGCGATGTTGTCGCGGTTTGGACGCCTGGCAGTACCGAATTTGCACGTTTTGGCTTACCAGGAAATTCCTGACAATAAGCAAGTGACTATCGTCGCGACAGTAGGGCCCAACGGCTGAGGTAGTGGGTTATGCAAGTAAAGCGTTTTTTCGCCGCCGATATGCGTCAGGCCATGAAGCTGGTTCGTGATGAGCTGGGCGCCGACGCGGCTATTATCGGTAACCGTCGCATTGCCGGCGGTGTCGAGCTGACGGCTGCCCTGGATTACAAACCCCAGGCCCTGGCGCCGCGTGTACCGAACATGGAACTCGAAGACGAGTTGCGCAAGACCGCCTCGCGCATTGTCTCGGCCCAGGCCGAGCTGAGCATGCGGGGCGACAGCGATGCGACCACTAATCGCCAATTGTTTGCCGGCCTGCCGCTGACGGCGGCCGAGCCACTGGTAGAGCCGACTTTTGTCGAGCCGCCACGTCCCGCCGCGCCAGCACCGGCCGCTGCGGTTGACCAGCGCGTGTTTGACTCGATGCGTTTTGAACTCAATGGTCTGCGCGAGCTTTTGGAAGTGCAGTTGGGCTCGCTGGCCTGGAACCAGTTGCAGGGCAGCAAGCCGCAACAGGCCAACCTCTGGCGCCGCCTGCAACGCATTGGCCTGTCCGGCCCGTTGTCCCGCGACCTGCTGGAGCTGACCACCGGCATTGAAGAGCCTCGCCAAGCCTGGCGCATGTTGCTGGCGCACCTGGCGCGGATGATCCAGACCCCGGAAATCGAACCCCTTGAAGAAGGTGGCGTGATTGCCATGGTCGGCCCCGCCGGCATGGGCAAGACCACCACCCTGGCCAAGCTGGCCGCCCGTTATGTCCTCAAGTACGGCGCCCACAACATTGCCCTGGTGAGCATGGACAGCTACCGCATCGGCGCGCAGGAACAGCTCAAGACTTTGGGCCGGATCCTCAATGTGCCGGTGACCCATGTCGACCCGGGCCAGTCCCTGGCCAACGCCCTCGACCCACTGCTGCGCAAGCGCGTGGTGCTGATTGATACCGCCGGCCTGCAAGCCAGCGACCCGGCATTGCGCATGCAACTGGAAAGCCTGGCCGGGCGCGGGATCAAGTCGAAAAATTACCTGGTACTTGCAACCACCAGCCAAAAACAGGTTCTGACTGCTGCGTACCACAGCTACAAACGTTGCGGGCTGGCCGGTTGTATCCTGACTAAGCTGGATGAAACCGCAAGCCTGGGCGAAGTGTTGAGCCTTGCCATCAGCCATGAATTACCGGTCGCCTACCTGACCGACGGGCCGCGGATCCCGGATGACTTACATCTGCCGCGCCGTCATCAGTTGGTCAGCCGTGCGGTCAGTGTGCAAATGCAGGATGAACCCAGTGAAGAGGCGATGGCGGATATGTTCGCCGACCTCTATCACAACCCAGCCAAACGGGTCGGCTGAAAGGCAACATGAACACAGTGCAATGTACCTACATTGATGGTCTGCTACCGCGGCCACCCTATGTAGCCTGCGGCTAAGCAAGACAAGGTAAAGAAAGAACATGGGCAGCATGCATCCCGTACAGGTGATCGCGGTGACCGGCGGCAAAGGTGGCGTCGGGAAAACTAACGTGTCAGTGAATTTGTCCCTGGCCCTGGCAGAGCTTGGCCGCCGCGTCATGCTGCTGGATGCCGACCTGGGCCTGGCGAACGTTGACGTTCTGCTGGGACTGACGCCCAAACATACCCTGGCCGATGTCATTGAGGGCCGCTGTGAGCTGCGCGATGTGCTGTTACAGGGGCCCGGGGGGATTCGCATCGTCCCGGCCGCCTCCGGCACCCAGAGCATGGTGCATCTGAGCCCGGCGCAGCATGCCGGCCTGATCCAGGCCTTCAGTGATATCGGCGACAACCTCGACGTGCTGGTGATCGACACCGCCGCCGGGATTGGCGAGTCCGTGGTCAGCTTCGTGCGCGCCGCGCAGGAAGTCTTGCTGGTGGTCTGCGACGAGCCCACCTCGATCACCGACGCCTACGCCCTGATCAAACTGCTCAACCGCGACTACGGCATGAACCGCTTCCGCGTGCTGGCCAACATGGCCCAGAGCCCGCAAGAAGGGCGCAACCTGTTCGCCAAGTTGACCAAGGTCACGGATCGCTTCCTCGATGTCGCCTTACAATACGTCGGCGCAGTTCCCTATGACGAGTGTGTGCGCAAGGCTGTGCAAAAGCAGCGTGCAGTCTATGAAGCGTTCCCTCGTTCGAAATGCGCGTTGGCGTTCAAGGCAATTGCTCAGAAGGTCGATACCTGGCCACTGCCCGCCAATCCCCGGGGGCATCTGGAGTTTTTCGTCGAGCGATTGGTGCATCAGACGAGTGCAGGACCGGTGCTATGACAGCCAGCGGCTACAACCTTTACAAAAAGTCGGCGCGTGACAGCCAGGGCGAATTGATCGAGCGCTATGCGCCCCTGGTCAAGCGCATTGCCTACCACCTGCTGGCACGCCTGCCCGCCAGTGTCCAGGTCGAAGACCTGATCCAGGCGGGCATGATCGGCCTGCTCGAAGTGTCGACCAAGTACGACGCGAGCAAGGGTGCGAGTTTCGAGACGTATGCGGGTATCCGTATCCGTGGCGCGATGCTCGATGAGGTGCGTAAAGGTGATTGGGCGCCGCGTTCGGTCCACCGCAATACCCGGATGGTGAGTGACGCAATTCGCTCAATTGAAGCAAAAACCGGTCGCGACGCTAAAGATCACGAAGTTGCGGCCGAACTCCAATTGAGTCTCGACGATTACTACGGGATTTTGAACGATACCTTGGGCAGCCGCCTGTTCAGTTTCGACGACCTGCTACAGGACGGCGAACATGAAGGGCTGCATGAGGATGGCGCGAGTGCTCACCAGGAGCCTTCACGCGACCTGGAAGATGAACGCTTCCAGGGCGCCCTGGCAGAGGCGATTGCCAATCTGCCGGAACGTGAGCGGCTGGTGTTGGCGCTGTACTACGACGAAGAGCTGAACCTCAAGGAAATCGGTGAGGTCCTGGGGGTCAGCGAATCGCGGGTCAGCCAGCTTCATAGCCAATGCGCGGCCCGCTTGCGGGGGCGTTTGGGAGAGTGGCGAGCGCGCTGACAGGCAGTGTGGGGACACTGCGAACGATAACCGCCAGGGCGCAAGCCCGGCGGGAGCGGCCCGTGATGTGCCCAGCAGTCCTTTTTGTGTAATGCCTGTTGAATGATATGGCGCGCCCAGGTGCTGGACGCGTTTAAGACTGCTTGGAGGTCGAATTGGACAAGAACATGAAAATCCTCATCGTTGATGACTTCTCAACGATGCGGCGGATCATAAAAAACCTGTTGCGTGACCTTGGGTTCACTAACACGGTCGAGGCGGATGACGGCATTACGGCGATTCCGATCCTCAACAGCGGGAGCATCGACTTTCTGGTAACTGACTGGAACATGCCTGGCATGACCGGCATTGATCTACTGCGCCACGTGCGCGCTGATGAAAAGCTGCGCAGCCTGCCTGTGCTGATGGTGACCGCTGAAGCCAAGCGTGAACAGATCATCGAAGCCGCCCAGGCCGGGGTCAACGGCTACGTGGTCAAGCCATTCACTGCACTGGCCTTGAAAGAGAAGATTGAAAAAATCTTCGAACGCATCGGTCATTGATGCTGCCACGGGGGAGCTATGGAGCATAAAGAATCATCGCAGGCCGACTTTGAGTCGACCCTGAAAAAACATGCTCACCAACTCGTCGAAAGCCTGGAAAAAGGCCAGTTCGGCGACGCAGTGCAGTTGATCCATGAGCTCAACCAGACCCGCGACCGCGGCCTGTATCAGGAAGTGGGCAAGCTCACCCGTGAGTTGCACAGTGCGATCGTCAATTTCCAGATCGACCCGCACATGCCCCAGGCCGAGGAAATCTCGCAGATCACTGATGCCACCGAACGCCTGTCCTATGTGGTCAGGCTGACTGAGGCGGCAGCCAATCGCACCATGGACCTGGTGGAAAACGCCACGCCCCTGGTGAACGGCATGGCCAACGAGGCCAAGGCGTTGAGCACCGACTGGGGCCGCTTCATGCGGCGCGAAGTGGGCGCTGAAGAATTTCGTGACCTGGCGCGTCGGGTCGAAGGCTTCCTGTCACGCAGCGAGCAGGAAAACCGTACGGTTTCCAGCAACCTCAATGACATTCTGCTGGCCCAGGATTACCAGGACCTTACCGGTCAGGTGATCAAGCGCGTGACCCTGCTGGTCACCGAAGTGGAAAGCAACCTGCTCAAACTGGTGCTGATGGCTGGCCAAGTCGACCGTTTTGCCGGCATCGAACACGACCGCGAAGCGATCCTCTCGGAAAAAGATCCACAAAAACACCTCGCCAAGGGTGAAGGTCCGCAGATTCATGCCGATAAACGTGAAGACGTTATGTCAGGTCAAGATGACGTAGACGATTTGCTGTCCAGTTTAGGCTTCTAAGGAGCACGCAATATGAGCTTCGGCGCCGATGAAGAAATCCTTCAGGATTTCCTTGTAGAGGCCGGCGAAATTCTAGAGCAGTTGTCCGAGCAACTGGTCGAGCTGGAAAGCCGACCGGATGATGCGAACCTGCTCAATGCAATTTTTCGCGGTTTTCACACTGTAAAAGGGGGCGCCGGCTTCCTCCAGCTCCATGAGCTGGTGGAGTGCTGCCACATCGCCGAAAACGTGTTCGACATCCTGCGCAAGGGTGAGCGGCACGTTGATTCGGAATTGATGGACGTGATCCTCGAAGCCCTGGACGCGGTCAACGGCATGTTCAATGAAGTGCGCGAACGCGCACCCATTACGGCTGCCACCCCGGAACTGCTGGCCGCCCTGGCGCGCCTGGCAGAGCCTGGCGCGGTAGCTGCCGCCCCGGTGGTTGAGGCGGCGCCTGAGCCAGTGGCCGAACCCGACGTCACTGACAGCGAGTTCGAGCAACTGCTGGACTCCCTCAATGCGGTCAAGGCCGAGGCAGAAGCCCCGGCCGCAGCTGCGCCGCCGATGGTGCCGACCACCGAAGACATCACCGACGCCGAGTTCGAGTCATTGCTCGACCAGTTGCACGGCAAGGGCCAGTTCGCCCCGGACGCCGTGGCAGCCGCACCGACGCCGGTGGAGCCTGCTGCGCCAGCGGCCAGCACCGATATCACCGACGACGAATTTGAAGCACTGCTGGATCAGTTGCATGGCAAGGGCTCGTTTGCTGCCGAGGCGTTGCCGGCAGTCGCTGCGGCGGCTGCGGCTGCACCGGCTGCGGCGCCGGCTGTCGCTCCGGCGGCGGATGGCCTGATCAGCGATCACGAATTCGAATCCCTGCTGGATGAGTTGCACGGCAAGGGCAAGTTTTCCGAGGTGGCACCTGCCGCCGCAGCCGCCGCGACCGCCACCGCAGCGGTGGCCAAGCCTGCACCCGTTGCTGCCAAGGCCGCAGCACCGGCTCCCGCCCGTGCCGCCGCCCCGGCGCCAGCCCGCGCTCCGGCACCTGCCGACAAAGCCCCGGCCAGTGAAGCCGAAACCACCGTGCGGGTCGATACCGCGCGCCTGGACGACATCATGAACATGGTCGGCGAACTGGTGCTGGTGCGTAACCGCCTGGTACGCCTGGGCTTGAGCAGTGGCGACGAAGCCATGCAAAAGGCCGTGTCGAACCTCGACGTGGTCACTGCCGACCTGCAGACCGCGGTGATGAAAACGCGCATGCAGCCGATCAAGAAAGTCTTCGGGCGCTTCCCGCGCCTGGTGCGTGACTTGGCCCGGCAGTTGAAAAAAGAGATCGCCCTGGAACTGGTGGGTGAAGAGACCGACCTCGACAAAAACCTGGTCGAGGCCCTGGCCGACCCGCTGGTCCACTTGGTGCGCAACGCGGTCGACCACGGTGTGGAAACTCCGGAGGAGCGCGAAGCCAGTGGCAAGCCGCGTCTGGGCAAAGTGATCCTGGCGGCCGAACAGGAAGGCGACCATATCCTGCTGTCGATCACCGATGACGGCAAAGGTATGGACTCCAATATCCTGCGCGGCATCGCGGTCAAACGCGGCGTCATGGACAAGGACGCCGCCGACCGCCTGACCGATACCGAGTGCTACAACCTGATTTTCGCCCCGGGCTTCTCGACCAAGACCGAGATTTCCGATGTGTCCGGCCGTGGCGTGGGCATGGACGTGGTGAAGACCAAGATCAGCCAGCTCAATGGCTCGATCAATATTTACTCGACCAAGGGCCAAGGTTCGAAGATCGTCATCAAGGTGCCGTTGACCCTGGCGATCATGCCGACCCTGATGGTGATGCTGGGCAACCAGGCGTTCGCCTTCCCGCTGGTCAACGTCAACGAAATCTTCCACCTCGACCTGTCGCGCACCAACGTGGTCGACGGCCAGGAAGTGGTGATTGTGCGGGACAAGGCCCTGCCTCTGTTCTACCTCAAGCGTTGGCTGGTGGCGTCTGCCGCTCATGAAGAGCAGCGCGAAGGCCACGTGGTGATCCTGTCCGTGGGCACCCAGCGTATCGGCTTTGTCGTCGATCAACTGGTTGGCCAGGAAGAAGTAGTCATCAAGCCATTGGGCAAGATGCTGCAAGGAACGCCAGGCATGTCGGGTGCGACCATTACCGGTGACGGTCGGATCGCGCTGATTCTCGATGTTCCGAGCATGCTCAAGCGTTACGCCGCACGGCGTATTTGATTCGGCCCGGGCAGGGCGGTTGTCCCTCGCCCGGCCTAACGGAGTGGTTATGGTAGTCAAGGTTCTGGTGGTGGACGATTCGGGTTTCTTCCGCCGCCGCGTCTCGGAAATTCTTTCAGCGGATTCCAACATCCAGGTGGTCGGTACGGCCACCAATGGCAAAGAGGCGATTGATCAGGCCCTGGCATTGAAGCCGGACGTGATCACCATGGACTACGAGATGCCGATGATGGATGGCATCACCGCCGTGCGCCACATCATGCAGCGTTGCCCGACCCCGGTCTTGATGTTCTCGTCGCTGACCCACGAAGGCGCCCGGGTGACCCTCGACGCGCTGGACGCTGGCGCCGTGGACTTTCTGCCGAAGAATTTCGAAGACATCTCGCGCAACCCGGAAAAGGTCAAGCAGATGCTCTGCGAGAAGGTGCACAGCATCTCGCGCAGCAACCGCAGCAGCTTCCGCGCGCCGGTGGCTCCCGCCCCGGTACCGGCGCCGGCACCGACCAGCAGCAGTTTCGGGCGCCCGGCTCCTGCCCCTGTGGCACGGCCTGCCGTGGCCCCGACGCGTGCGCCGGCGCCCAGTGCGTCGTCGCCCGCGCCCAAGCGCAAGGCCTACAAGCTGGTGGCCATTGGCACGTCCACTGGCGGCCCGGTGGCCTTGCAGCGCGTCTTGACCCAGTTGCCGGCCAACTTCCCTGCGCCGATCGTGTTGATCCAGCATATGCCCGCCGCGTTCACCAAGGCCTTTGCCGAGCGCCTGGACAAGCTGTGCCGCATCAGCGTCAAGGAAGCCGAAGACGGCGACATCCTGCGCCCGGGCCTGGCGTTGCTGGCCCCCGGTGGCAAGCAAATGATGGTCGACGGTCGCGGCGCGGTGAAAATCCTGCCGGGTGACGAGCGCCTGAACTACAAGCCGTGCGTGGATATCACCTTCGGTTCGGCGGCCAAGTCCTACGGTGACAAAGTTCTGGCGGTGGTCCTCACCGGTATGGGCGCCGACGGTCGTGAAGGCGCGCGCCTGCTCAAGCAGGGCGGTAGCTCGATCTGGGCCCAGGACGAAGCCAGTTGCGTGATCTATGGCATGCCCATGGCTATCGTCAAGGCCGACCTGGCCGACGCGGTCTACAGCCTGGATGACATCGGCAAGCACCTGGTGGAGGCCTGTCACTGATGGATGTGTTGAGCCTGGTTGGGATCCTTCTGGCGTTTGTCGCCATTATCGGTGGCAACTACCTGGAAGGCGGCCATCTTGGCGCGCTGGCCAACGGTCCGGCGGCGCTGATCGTGATCGGCGGCACCGTCGGCGCGGCGCTGTTGCAGTCGCCCCTGAGCTCATTCAAGCGGGCGATGCAGATCCTGGTGTGGATCATTTTCCCGCCACGCGTGGACCTGGCCGGCGGTATCGACCGCGTGGTCAACTGGAGCCTCACCGCGCGCAAGGAGGGCCTGCTGGGCCTGGAAGGCGTGGCCGATGCCGAACCCGACAGCTACGCACGCAAAGGCCTGCAACTGCTGGTGGACGGCGCGGAGCCGGAAGCCATCCGCAGCATCCTCGAAGTGGACTTCTACACCCAGGAAAGCCGCGATATCAACGCGGCCAAAGTCTTTGAAAGCATGGGCGGCTACGCGCCGACCATCGGCATCATCGGTGCGGTGATGGGCTTGATCCACGTGATGGGCAACCTGGCCGACCCCTCGCAACTGGGCAGCGGCATTGCCGTGGCGTTCGTCGCCACCATCTATGGCGTGGCCAGTGCCAACCTTTTGCTGCTGCCGATTGCCAGCAAGCTCAAATCCATTGCCATGCGCCAGTCCCGTTACCGGGAAATGCTGCTGGAGGGCATCCTGTCGATTGCCGAGGGTGAGAACCCACGCTCCATTGAATTGAAGCTTCAGGGCTTCATGGATTGATGGGGGGTATTGCCTGTGAGCCGTCGCCGCCGCGAGCCTGAAGAGCACGTCAACCATGAGCGCTGGCTGGTGTCCTACGCCGATTTCATCACCTTGCTGTTCGCCTTTTTTGTGGTGATGTACTCCATTTCCTCGATCAACGAAGGCAAGTACAAGGTCATCTCCGAAGCCCTGGTAGGCGTATTTACCGATTCGGACCGGGCCCTCAAACCGATTCCCATTGGCGACGAACGGCCCAAGACCACCACCCCGGCCAAACCCCTGGTCAAGGACAGCGACGAGACCGACGCCGGCATCAGTGGCGGCAGCGACCCGCTCACGAGCATCGCCGACGATATCAGCGCGGCGTTTGGCGACCTGATCAGCTCCAACCAGATGACCATTCGTGGCAATGAGTTGTGGGTGGAGATCGAGCTTAACTCCAGCCTGCTGTTCGCCAGCGCCGATGCTATCCCCAGCGACATAGCCTTCAGCATCATCGACAAGGTGGCGGCCATCCTCAAACCCTTCGACAACCCGATCCACGTCGAAGGCTTTACCGATGACCAGCCGATCCATACCGCGCAATTCCCCACCAACTGGGAACTGTCGTCGGCGCGTTCGGCGAGCATCGTGCGCATGCTGGCGATGCAGGGCGTGAACCCCGGGCGCCTGGCGTCGGTGGGGTACGGCGAATTCCAGCCGGTGGCCAATAATGCGACGGCCGAAGGTCGCGCGCGCAACCGGCGGGTAGTGTTGGTGGTGTCGCGCAACCTCGATGTGCGGCGCAGCCTGACTGCCACCGGTGCGGCCAATGCACAACCTGATGCCGCAATGAAGCGGGCTGGCACACAAACTGCACCGACGCCCGTAAAGCCGCCGGTTCGTGAGAGTGCCGTCAATTCTCTGTCACCGGCTCTATAACCTCGTGCTATTTCTCGGTCGAGCCAGTGCCTGCCGGGAGGAACAATCCGAATGAGAGTCTGGGCAGTTGCCAATCAAAAAGGTGGGGTCGGCAAGACCACCACCTCCATCGCCTTAGCCGGCCTGCTGGCCGAGGCGGGCAAGCGCGTGGTCATTGTCGACCTGGATCCCCATGGCTCGATGACCAGCTATTTCGGCTACGACCCCGATGCCCTGGAACACAGCTGCTTTGACCTGTTCCTGCACAAGGGCAGCGTCCCCGCAGGCTTGCCCGGGCAACTGCTGCTGCCCACCAGCAACGAGAAGATTTCCCTGTTGCCCTCCAGCACCGCCCTGGCCACCCTCGAGCGCCAGTCGCCGGGGCAGAGCGGCCTGGGCCTGGTGATCGCCAAGAGCCTGGCGCAACTGTGGCAGGACTTCGACTACGCCATCATCGACAGCCCGCCATTGCTTGGCGTGCTGATGGTCAATGCCCTGGCGGCCAGCCAGCAGTTGGTGATCCCGGTGCAGACCGAGCACTTGGCGGTCAAGGGCCTGGAGCGCATGGTCAATACCCTGGCGATGATCAACCGTTCGCGCAAACAGGCGTTGCCGTTCAGCATCGTGCCGACCCTGTTCGACCGTCGCACCCAGGCTTCCCTCGGCACCCTGCGCGTACTGCGCGATGCTTACCCCGAGACCATCTGGCAAGGCTATATCCCGGTGGACACGCGCTTGCGTGACGCCAGCCGCGCCGGCCTCGCTCCCTCGCAATTCGATGGCAAAAGCCGTGGCGTGCTGGCGTACCGCGCCTTGCTCAAGCATCTGTTGGCCCAGCAACTTGTGGCGCAGGTGGCGTGAAATGAACAACCCTGTAGGAGCGAGTCTTGCCCGCGATGGGTTTTGCCTGATGTCACGGACTTTTGATTCAAGTCCGAGCACGGGCAGGCCGATAACCTTTGAATACACGGTTAACGGTGCGCGCGCGTGGGCATACAGATGAATCGTCCTGTCGATATCAAGACCCGGCCGCAACTGGCGCTGCAGTCCTACCTGGACGCACTGTTGCAGGATGCGACCGAGGAAGTGCTGCCCGAGCCGATCCTGGTGCTGGATGAAGTCCTGGCGGTGCCTGTGGTCGAGGCTGAGGCCAGCCTGGATGAGTTTCAACTGGCGGTCCTCGAAGAGCAGGCCCGTGATGCGTTGGCGGTGCCTGTCGCCGTCGCGGTCGTGGAAACGCCTGCACCTCTGGTGCTGGTGCCGCCGGTGGCCGAGGTGCATCGACCGCCGAGCATTACGCCGCCACCGGTGGAAACCGATGGTCGGCCAGCGTGGGCTGCCGAGTCGTTCGAATGCCTGCTGTTCGATGTGGCCGGGTTGACCCTGGCGGTGCCGCTGGTGTGCCTGGGGTCGATTTACTCCCTGGAAGGCCAGGAATTGACGCCGTTGTTTGGCCAGCCGGAGTGGTTCCTCGGGATCCTGCCGAGCCAGGCCGGCAACCTCAAGGTGCTGGATACTGCGCGCTGGGTGATGCCCGACCGCTATCGCGACGATTTCCGCCAGGGCCTGCAATACGTGATCTCGGTGCAGGGCTACGAATGGGGGCTGGCGGTGCATCAGGTCAGCCGTTCGCTGCGCCTGGACCCCAATGAAATCAAATGGCGCAGCCACCGTGGCCAGCGGCCATGGCTGGCGGGCACCGTGATCGAACATATGTGCGCGCTGCTGGATGTCGCCGAATTGGCGGAGCTGATAGCCAGCGGCGCGGTAAAAGATCTGCCAGGTAACAAACGTACTTGATAAGAGGCGCAGTACCACGGTGCTGCCAAAGAAGAACACACGCCGTTATCAACGGTATTTGAAGGGGTCAGGGGTATGAATAAGTCAGCGTCCGCACAGGGTTTGGATGATCCGATTCTGCAATGGGTAACCTTCAAGCTGGACAACGAGTCTTACGGCATCAACGTGATGCGCGTGCAGGAAGTGCTGCGCTACACCGAAATCGCGCCAGTGCCGGGTGCGCCGAGCTACGTGCTGGGCATCATCAACCTGCGCGGCAACGTGGTGACCGTGATCGACACGCGCCAGCGTTTTGGCCTGATGCCGACTGAAGTCAACGACAACACGCGTATCGTCATCATCGAAGCCGACAAGCAAGTGGTCGGGATCATGGTCGACAGCGTGGCCGAAGTGGTTTACCTGCGCCAATCGGAAGTCGAGACCGCGCCGAATGTCGGCAACGAAGAATCGGCCAAGTTCATCCAGGGTGTGTGCAACAAGAACGGCGAGCTGCTGATCCTGGTTGAGCTGGACAAGATGATGAGCGAAGAAGAGTGGTCGGACCTGGAGAACATCTGATTGATGCTTGAGGTAGCGGTAATCGTCCTGGCCCTGCTGTGGGTCGGGACTGTAGTGGTATTGCTGCGCCATATGCGCCAGCAACGCGAATTGGCCTTGCAACAGGCCGAGCGCGACGCCGTGCGCGACCAGCGCCTGCGCGAGATGGCCAAGCGCGTGGACAACTACCAGCAAAGCGCCGTGCGGGTAGGGGAGGACGTGCACGAACTGCGCGCCATCCTCGCCCCGTTGCCCGACAAACTGTCGGCACTGGAACAGCGCGACCCGGCCAACCTGTCTTTTGCCCAGGCGGCAAAACTGGTGGGCATGGGCGCTACGGTGGACGAACTGACCCAATCCTGCGGCCTGACCCAGGCCGAGGCACAGTTGATGAGCAAGTTGCACAAAAGCTGACACTGTACTGATTCAAATGTAGGAGCAGGCTTGCTCGCGAAAGCGGTGGGTCAGTCAATACATGTACCGACTGACCCACCGCCATCGCAGGCAAGCCAGCTCCCACACTTGTTTTTTGTCGCCCCCACTTCCAGCACTCGCCGCAGTTCCAATGTGGGAGTTGCACAAAAGCTGACACTCTATTGATTCAAATGTGGGAGCAGGCAAGCCAGCCCACACTTATTTTTACCGCCCCCACTTCCAGCACCCGCCGCAATTCCCATGTGGGAGCGGGCTTGCTCGCGAAAGCGGTGGGTCAGTCAATACATGTACCGACTGACCCACCGCTTTCGCGAGCAAGCCCGCTCCCACATTTTTTGATCTGCGTGCATCCTCGAAACGTCAGTAATCATCCCCGCGCGCCGTCACATCCCGCTCCACTGGCTCGGCATTCGGGTCATACCCCGCGGGGAACTTGCCTTTGAGCGTCCAGGCAAACGCAATAATCTCGGCGATGGTGCGGTACAGCTCTTCGGGAATGCTGTCACCCAACTCCATGCGCGCCAGCAGTTTCACCAGCTCGGCATTTTCATAAATCGGGACTTCATGTTCCCGCGCCAACTTCAGGATGGCTTCGGCCAGGGCGTCGTCGCCTTTGGCGGTCAGGGCGGGGGCGGCTTTGCCGTCGTATTTGAGGGCGATGGCCTGGCGTGCTGGGTTGGGGTTTTTCATGCAGTTTCATCCACCCAGCGTTGTTCCAGCCCGGTCTTTGGCCCGCGGGGCGGGGTGCCGAGGTGGCAGTCGAGGTCGCCGACATTGAGGCCCGACGACACCAGGCGCTCGCGCAGGCTGCCCAGGTGGCTTTCGATCAGGCTAGCGGTGTAGGGGCGGGTGGCCCATAGCTGGCTGGACAGTTTGCCCTGGCTCAATTGTGCCTGGACCTGCAAGGGCCCCAGAGGCTCCATGTCGAAGGCCAGTTCCACGCGCCACAGCATCTTCTTCGCGTCGCGTTCGATCTTGCGTTCCGGCTCGTCCTTGTCCGGCGCCGGCTCTTCGCGCTGGAACTTGACCTGCAGCGGCACGATGTCTTGCAAGGTGCGCATGGGGATTTCCAGTTGCCAGGTGGTTTGCAGGCGGCCATCGGCGGTGGTGCCACTCTGTTCCAGGCTCGACAGTTGATGGCTCTGCAAGCGCGAGATGGCGCCGGCGGCCAGGCGCAGCAGGGTTTCCAGGCTGTTTTCACCGTCCAGGCGCTGCAGCAGGCGCTCCGGCAATGGGAAGCCGCCCGGGGCGTTGCGGGCGCCCACCTGGCCGAGGGTACCCAGCGGGCTGCGGACAAAGCTGGGCAGCATCTGCGCCAGGGTATTGGCGGCCAGGATCGCGTTGAGGTTGGTGTTGGCGGGCAGGGCGGGTAGCAATTCGTTGACCAGGCGCAGCAGGCTGCCTTTCATATCCAGCGGCGGCACTTGCGGGTTTTGCCCGGCCAGCAGCTTGGCTTCAAGGAACACGCCGCTGTTGTGCAGCAGTTGCGCCAGCACCTTGGGGTTGCTGACCTGCGCCACATCCGGCAGCCCGGCCAGCAGGCGATCGACGGCGGCGCGCAATTGCGCGGAGGTGTCATCGGGCAGGTTTTTCAGGGCATTGAACACGCCCTCCAGTGAGGCCTGGCGGCTTTGCTGGGCGGCCAGTTGCTGGCTGACCGCCAGTTGATCGCGCAGCCCGCTCAGGGGCACGAAATCCAGGGTCTGCGCACCCTGCACCACGGCACTCAACAAGCTACCGACGCGCAGCGGTTGCGGGCTTTCCAGGGTCAGGGTGGTACCGCTCAGGGCGTTGTTGAGCACCGACACCAGCGAACGGTATAGCGCCGGTTGCCCGGCGCCCTGGGGCAGCATCTGCGAGGTCAGCACCTTGGCCTGGAGCAAGGTGCCCACCGGCAACTGGTGGGTGTCGATGCGGGTCAGGGCGGCGACATTGGCGCTGAGGGCCTGCTGCAGGCTGATCGCCAGGTCGCCCGATGCCGTCTGGCTCACCGCCACATTGCTGCCCAGGGGCAGTGGCTGGCTGCTCGCGGCCTGCACCAGGGTTTGCCGGCCACCTTCAAGGGTCAGCTTGAGCAACAGCTGAAAGGCTTCACCGCCTTGCTTGAGCGCCAGGACCTCGGCGTTCACGGTTTTGCCGGCGTCGATCAACCCTGTCTGCGGCTCCAGCAGTTTCAGCAGTTCGCCCACCGCAGGCGCAGGCCTGGGCCCGGAAGCCGGGGCAGGGGGCAGGGTCGGAAGGTTGATGTCACCGGTCATCGTGGCCGCCGTCTCAAGGAAATTGCCCTCTTTAGAGTAGGGCATCACATGTATAATGCCGCCCGTCTTCAAAGAGCGGGTCAAAAACATCTCAACTGATTGATCCAGCTCTCTAAAACAGGCCGCCAATGCAGTTATTGTGCATCTCTTTAACGGCCGTTCCACCGCCGACTTGAACCGTAAAGGCCCGCGATCTTGTGACCAGCCCCCTACTTGAAGCCGTTGCGCTTGCCTGTGAGCGAGACCTGCGGATGCTGTTCGAACACCTCGAGTTGCGGCTGTCGGCGGGCGACATGGTGCAGATCAGCGGCCCCAACGGCAGTGGCAAGACCAGCCTGCTGCGCCTGCTGGCCGGTTTGATGCAGCCCACGGCAGGCCAGGTGCGCCTCAATGGCAAGCCGCTGCAAGAGCAACGCACGGAGCTGGCGCGCAATCTGGTGTGGATCGGCCACGCTGCGGGGATCAAGGATGTGCTGACGGCCGAAGAGAACCTCAGTTGGCTCAGCGCCCTGCATCATCCGGCCTCGCGCGCATCCATCTGGCAGGCCCTGGCGGCCGTCGGGCTCAAGGGCTTCGAAGATGTGCCGTGCCATACCCTGTCGGCCGGCCAGCAGCGCCGGGTGGCCCTGGCCCGCCTGTACCTGGAGGGCCCGCCGTTGTGGATCCTCGACGAACCCTTCACCGCCCTCGACAAGCAGGGCGTGGCGCAGCTCGAAGAACACCTGGCCCGGCACTGCGAGCAAGGCGGCATGGTGGTCCTCACTACCCACCACACCTTGACCCGCATGCCTGCCGGTTACCGCGACCTGGACCTGGGACGGTGGTCGGTATGAGTGTATTTGCCCTGTTGGTCGCCCGCGAAGCCCGTTTGCTGTGTCGCCGCCCGGCTGAACTGGCCAACCCGCTGGTGTTCTTCGCGATTGTCATCGCGTTGTTCCCGTTGGCGGTCGGTCCCGAGACTAAACTGTTGCAAACCTTGTCTCCGGGACTGGTGTGGGTCGCGGCCCTTTTGTCCGTCCTGCTCTCGCTGGACGGGCTGTTTCGCAGTGATTTTGAAGATGGTTCCCTTGAACAGTGGGTCCTTTCGTCGCACCCTCTGCCTCTTCTGGTTCTGGCCAAGGTACTGGCACACTGGGCCTTCTCCGGCCTGGCGCTGGTCCTGCTCGCACCGCTGCTGGCGATGATGCTGGGCCTGCCCGCCGAATGCCTGCCCGTCTTGCTGGCCTCGTTGTTGCTAGGTACCCCGGTGCTGAGCCTGCTGGGGGCGGTGGGTGCAGCACTGACGGTGGGCCTGAAACGTGGGGGGCTGTTGCTGGCCTTGCTGATTCTGCCTTTGTATATCCCGGTATTGATCCTGGGCAGCGGCGCCTTGCAGGCCGCGCTCATGGGGATGCCGGCGACCGGTTACCTCTTGTGGCTTGGCAGCCTGACCGCCCTGGCGGTAACCCTGACACCCTTTGCTATAGCGGCCGGCCTGAAGATCAGCGTCGGCGAATAATGAGGTCTGACCCGGTATTTTCACTGCGTCAGTAAAGACCCTAAGCTTCTTGCAACGACAAGAAGCAACCGTGATGGAAACAGCAATGAACTGGACCTGGTTTCACAAGCTCGGCTCGCCCAAGTGGTTCTACGGGATCAGCGGCAAAATGCTGCCCTGGCTCGCCGTCGCCGCCTTCCTGCTGATCGGTATCGGCCTGGTCTGGGGCCTGGCCTTCGCACCACCGGACTACCAGCAGGGCAACAGCTTTCGCATCATCTATATCCACGTGCCCGCCGCGCTGCTGGCCCAGTCCTGCTACGTGATGCTCGCGGTGTGCGGCATTGTCGGGCTGGTGTGGAAGATGAAGCTGGCCGACGTCGCCCTGCAATGCGCGGCGCCCATCGGTGCGTGGATGACCGCGGTGGCGCTGCTCACCGGGGCAATCTGGGGCAAACCGACCTGGGGCTCGTGGTGGGTCTGGGATGCGCGACTAACGTCCATGTTGATTCTGCTGTTTCTGTACTTCGGTCTGATTGCCCTGGGCAACGCGATCAGCAATCGTGACAGCGCCGCCAAGGCCTGCGCGGTGCTGGCGATTGTCGGCGTGATCAATATCCCGATCATCAAGTACTCGGTGGAGTGGTGGAACACCCTGCACCAGGGCGCCACCTTCACCCTCACTGAAAAACCGGCGATGCCCGTGGAAATGTGGGCGCCGCTGCTGCTGATGGTCCTGGGCTTCTACTGCTTCTTCGGCGCAGTGTTGCTGATGCGCATGCGCCTCGAAGTGCTCAAGCGTGAAGCCCGCGCCAGTTGGGTCAAGGTCGAAGTGCAAAACAGCCTGGGAGCCCGTGGATGAGTTTCGCCTCTTTCAGTGATTTTCTCGCCATGGGCCACCACGGCCTGTACGTCTGGACAGCCTATGGCATCAGCCTGGCAGTCCTGGCCCTCAACGTTGTTGCGCCGATCCTGGCCCGCAAGCGTTACCTGCAACAAGAGGCGCGTCGTCTGCGCCGGGAGACCGATAAGTGAATCCGCTGCGTAGAAAGCGTCTGTTGATCATCCTTGCCATCCTGGTGGGCGTCGGGTTAGCCGTAGGCCTGGCCTTGAGTGCCCTGCAGCAGAACATCAACCTGTTCTATACCCCGACCCAGATCGCCAATGGCGAAGCGCCGCAAGACACGCGGATCCGTGCCGGTGGCATGGTCGAGGCCGGCTCCCTGAAGCGTTCCGGCGACTCCCTGGACGTGACCTTCGTGGTTACCGACTTCAACAAATCCGTGACCATCACCTACCGCGGCATCCTCCCGGACCTGTTCCGCGAAGGGCAGGGCATCGTTGCCTTGGGCAAGATCAACGCCCAGGGCGTGGTGGTGGCCGATGAAGTGTTGGCCAAGCACGATGAAAAATACATGCCGCCGGAAGTGACCAAGGCCCTTAAAGACAGCGGCCAATCCGCGCCCACCCCAGCCAAGGAGGGTTAAGCAATGACCTCTACATTGTTTGTTCCCGAGTTGGGCCAATTGGCGATGATCCTCGCCCTGTGCTTTGCCATCGTCCAGGCCATCGTCCCGCTGCTGGGCGCCTGGCGCGGCGACCGGCTGTGGATGAGCCTGGCGCAGCCCGCCGCCTGGGGCCAGTTCGCGTTCCTGGCGTTCGCCTTCGGTTGCCTGACGTACGCGTTTATGACCGACGACTTTTCCGTCGCCTATGTGGCCAGCAACTCCAACAGCGCCTTGCCCTGGTACTACAAGTTCAGCGCCGTGTGGGGCGCCCACGAAGGCTCCCTGCTGTTGTGGGCCCTGATCCTCGGCGGCTGGACCTTTGCCGTGTCGGTGTTCTCCCGGCAGTTGCCGCAAGTCATGCTGGCGCGGGTGCTGGCGGTGATGGGCATGATCAGCATCGGCTTTTTGCTGTTCCTGATCATGACCTCCAACCCGTTCGAGCGGATCCTGCCGCAGATTCCCATGGACGGTCGCGACCTCAACCCGTTGCTGCAGGATATCGGCCTGATCGTCCACCCGCCGATGCTGTACATGGGCTATGTGGGCTTCTCCGTGGCCTTCGCCTTTGCCATCGCCGCCTTGCTCGGCGGGCGTCTCGACGCCGCCTGGGCGCGCTGGTCGCGGCCATGGACCATCGTCGCCTGGGCCTTCCTCGGCATCGGCATCACCCTGGGCTCGTGGTGGGCCTATTACGAACTCGGCTGGGGCGGCTGGTGGTTCTGGGACCCGGTGGAAAACGCCTCCTTCATGCCCTGGCTGGTGGGCACGGCGCTGATCCACTCCCTGGCCGTCACCGAAAAACGCGGCGTGTTCAAGAGCTGGACCGTGTTGCTGGCCATTGCCGCCTTCTCCCTGAGCCTGCTGGGCACGTTCCTCGTGCGTTCCGGCGTGCTGACCTCGGTGCACGCGTTCGCCGCCGACCCTGAGCGCGGTGTGTTCATCCTGATCTTCCTGCTCTTTGTAGTCGGTAGTTCGCTGACTCTGTTTGCCCTGCGCGCGCCGGTGGTCAAGAGCCACGTCGGCTTCAACCTGTGGTCGCGGGAAACCCTGCTGCTGGGTAATAACCTGGTGCTGATCGTTGCGGCCTCGATGATCCTGCTGGGCACTTTGTATCCGCTGGTGCTCGATGCCCTGACCGGCGCCAAGCTGTCGGTCGGCCCGCCGTACTTCAACGCATTGTTCATCCCGTTGATGGGCCTGCTGATGGTGGTAATGGCCATCGGCGTGCTGGTGCGCTGGAAAGACACCCCGGTCAAATGGCTGCTGGGCATGTTGATCCCCGTGCTGCTGGGCAGTGCTGCACTGTCGGTGGTTGCCGGGATTGCCTACGGCGACTTCAACTGGGCAGTGCTCGCCACCTTTATGCTCGCGGCCTGGGTGTTGCTGGCCGGCGTGCGCGATATCTTCGACAAGACCCGGCACAAGGGCCTGATCAAAGGCCTGCCCACCCTGACGCGCAGCTACTGGGGCATGCAGATCGCGCACATTGGCATCGCCGTGTGCGCCCTGGGCGTGGTGCTGTCCAGCCAGAACAGCGCCGAGCGCGACCTGCGCCTGGCCCCTGGCGAGTCCATGGACCTGGCCGGCTACCAGTTCGTCTTTGAAGGCGCCAAGCACTTCGAAGGGCCGAACTTCACCTCCGACAAAGGCACCGTGCGTGTGCTGCGCAACGGCAAGCAAATCGCCGTGCTGCACCCGGAAAAACGCCTGTACACCGTACAGAGCTCGATGATGACCGAAGCCGGGATCGACGCCGGGTTCACCCGTGACCTGTATGTCGCCTTGGGCGAACCCCTGGGCGAGGGCGCCTGGGCCGTGCGGGTCCACGTCAAGCCGTTTGTGCGCTGGATCTGGTTCGGCGGCCTGCTGACCGGCTTCGGTGGTTTGCTGGCAGCGATGGACCGGCGTTACCGGGTCAAGGTCAAGAGCCGGGTGCGTGAAGCCCTCGGCATGCAGGGAGCTGCGGTATGAAGCGTTGGTTGATGGTATTGCCACTGGCGGTGTTTCTGCTGGTCGCGGTGTTTTTGTATCGCGGCCTGTACCTAGACCCGGCCGAGCTGCCGTCGGCGATGATCGGCAAGCCGTTCCCGGCGTTCTCGTTGCCTACGGTGCAGGGCGATAAAACCCTGACCCAGGCAGACCTGATCGGCAAACCGGCGCTGGTCAACGTGTGGGCCACCTGGTGCATCTCCTGCCGCGTGGAGCACCCGGTGCTGAACAAGCTGGCGGAGAAGGGCGTGGTGATCTACGGCATCAACTACAAGGACGACAATGCAGCGGCCTTGAAGTGGCTGGCGGAATTCCACAACCCATACCAATTGGACGTGCGCGATGAAGACGGCAACCTGGGCTTGAACCTCGGCGTCTACGGTGCCCCGGAAACCTTCTTTATCGACGCCAAGGGCGTGATCCGCGACAAGTTCGTGGGGGTGATCGACGAAGTGGTCTGGCGCGAACAACTGGCGGCCAAGTACCAGGCCCTGGTGGACGAGGCCAAGCCATGAAGCGTTGGTTGACCGCCGCAGTACTGGCCCTGGGCCTGGTGGGCGTGGCCCATGCCGCCATCGACACCTACGAGTTTGCCCGCGATGGCGACCGTGAGCGTTTCCGCGAGCTGACCAAGGAACTGCGCTGCCCCAAGTGCCAGAACCAGGACATCGCCGACTCCAACGCACCGATTGCCGCCGACCTGCGCAAAGAGATTTTCCGCATGCTGGGCGAGGGCAAGGACAATCAGCAGATCATCGACTTCATGGTCGATCGCTATGGTGATTTTGTCCGCTACAAGCCGGCGCTGACCAGCAAGACCGCCTTGCTCTGGTTTGGCCCCGCCGCCCTGTTGCTGGGTGGCCTGGTGGTCATGGCCGTGATCGTCCGCCGTCGCCGTGCGGCGCCTACCGATGGTTCTGATGCGCTATCTGCCCAAGAGCGCCAACGCCTCGACCAACTGCTGGACAAAAAAACTGATGATTGATTTCTGGCTCGCAGCTGGCCTGCTGCTCCTGGTTGCCTTGAGTTTCCTGTTGATCCCGGTGTTGCGCGTACGTCGCGCCCAGCGTGAAGAAGACCGCACCGCGTTGAACGTCGCGCTGTATCAGGAACGTGTTGCTGAACTGCAAACCCAACAAAGCGAAGGCGTGCTCAACGCGGCGCAACTCGATACCGGCCGCGCCGAAGCCGCCCGTGAATTGCTGGCCGATACCGAAGGCGTGGAAAAGCCCCGCGAATCGCGCCTTGGCAAGCCGCTGCCACTGCTGGCCGCCGTGCTGGTGCCGGTGTTGGGCCTGGGGCTGTACTTGCATTACGGCGCCATCGACAAGGTTGAACTGACCCGCGAATTCGCCCAGCCGCCGGTATCCCTTGCCGACATGACCCAGCGCCTGGAACGGGCTGCGGCGGCGCAACCGGATTCTGCCGAAGGCTTGTACTTCCTGGGTCGCGCCTACATGGCCCAGGATCGTTCGGCCGACGCGGCCAAGGTCTTCGAGCGCACCGTGGCCCTGGCCGGTCGCCAGCCCGAGTTGCTCGGGCAGTGGGCCCAGGCGCAGTACTTTGCCAACAACAAACAGTGGTCGCCGCAGCTTCAGGCCCTGACTGACGAAGCGTTGAAACTCGACCCGAAGGAAGTCACCAGCCTTGGCCTGTTGGGCATCGCCGCCTTTGAAGGGCAGCGTTACCAGGAAGCCATCGACTACTGGAACCGTCTGTTGGCCTTGTTGCCGGAGAAAGACAACTCCCGCTCAGCGCTGCAAGGCGGCATCGACCGCGCGGCCGAGAAGTTGAAAGAGGGCGGCGGTGCCGTCGCGCCAATTGCCAAGACCGCCGTGATGAAAGTACGCGTGGACCTGGCGGCCGACGTCAAAGCCCGCGCTCTGCCGACTGACAGCGTATTCATCTTCGCCCGCGCCGTTTCCGGCCCGCCAGCGCCATTGGCCGCCAAGCGTGTCACCGTGGCCGACCTGCCGGTGACCGTCGAACTGGGCGATGCCGATGCGATGATGCCGCAGTTGAAACTGTCCAACTTTCCCGAAGTCCAACTGGTTGCGCGCATCTCACGGGCCGGTCAACCGACTGCCGGCGAGTGGATCGGCCGCAGTCAACCCCTGGCCAGCAGCACCACCGCGACCCAGCAGTTGACCATCGACAGTCCGGATCAATAATTTCGAGGAAATCCCCATGACCGCCATCGCTCGTATCACCCTGCTCAGCCTGGTCTTGGGCTTGAGCGCTTGCGCGGTCCATCGGCCACCTCCAGCCCCTACGGGCCCGACCATTCCACCGTCGGGCCCCTCGACCCAGCCGGCAACCAAACCTTCCGGCCCGGTCACCGCCCCCGCCAAGCCCTTGCCCAGCAAGTCCCCAACCTTCGCCCCACCCCCCGGCGCTGCCAGCCACTGGGACGGCAAGATGCAGGTGTACGTGCTGGACGAGCAACCGGACACCTTCTACCGCCAGCGCACCTACTACCGCTGGAGCAACGGCTGGAGCCGCTCCATCAGCCCGAATGGGCCATGGGAAGAGACGAATGTGCAGGGCGTACCGCCGGGGTTGAGCAAGCAGTACGCAAAATGAACTGTCTGTGAGTGATCGTTCCCACGCTGCGTGGGAATGAGTTCCTAAAGGCGACCTTTGAACGGTCGCCTTTTTTATGATTGTTTTTGGTGTTGCTTAATTTGTTGTAGGAATTACCCTTCGCTAAAATAGGAGTTTTCTTTGTTTGTCCTGCGAATAGTCTGTGGGAGTAGATTTATATATTAAACGGAATTGTAGTCTTGGATTTTTTTGTTTTGGAAAGAATGGCTCTGGTTCGCCTGTTTTAGCGGGATGAGAAATATTTCTTCGCTTGGTTGACATTTTTTCTACGTGGATAATAATTTTTATATGGAGGTAAGGGGGTAATGGATTTATAAACTTAGGGTGTGCAGAGGGAGTCAAGTATGAATATTGAGTCTTCGTCCGAGTTTGGATCTGCCAAAAGAACTGATAAGAACGAAATATATAGAGTATGTGAGGCTGGATATAACGAAATTGCCAGTGCAATCATCAGGCACGGCGCACTTCGAGAGCTTGAAAGGTTTGGTGAGATCCTTTCTGCCCAACCCTTGAGCCATGAGGGACTGGCCACGTTCTTTGGAACCCTATGGGCGTTTTTCAAAGATGTCCCAGCCGGTATCGTGGCATTGGCTGCACGGGTTACAGATGAGTGGATCAAGGAAGATAGATGGAATGGAACTGCGAAAGCTGCTCATATTCTCTACGCATCTGTGGACGAGTATGGGTTACATCAACATAACAAACATATGCTGCCAACCCATCACCAGATGTTCAAGGCGCTGACGACCCACTTGGGTTTATCTGATGCTGAATTATTCAACCCTCACTACATTCTTCCGGAGGGTACCGCCATGGGAAATAACACCTATCGATCGTACCGCTCTGAACTTTTAGGCGAGGCATTGGGTTTTCATCTCGCATCGGAGATGACGTCGTCGCGGGAGTTTCAGTATTTTCTCAAAGGGTTTCAGAGGTACGCAGCCTCCTATGGTTTAAGGGGTGAAGATGACCCGGTCCTGGCCTTTTTTGCTATTCATTGTGAAGTCGAACCTATGCATGTAGCGACAGGGCGAGAAATAATAATTTCTTATTTGGAAAAAAATCCAAGTATTGCTCCGCAAGCGATGCGCGGGGCAATGGCCTTTATGGATGGATTTGAACATATGTTTGCTGCGTTGAATCAACGCCTGACGATTGTTTGAATTAATAAGTTCAAGGGTTTTCGCTATGTCAAAATCTTACGAGTGTCAAATTTGTCACTATGTTTATTCGGAGCTTACTGGGGAGCCCTTAGCTGATGTAGTGGCTGGGACAACTTGGGAGCAGATAGGTGAGGACTTTAAGTGCCCGCATTGCCATGCAAATAAAAAAATGTTCAGGGAGGCTTTGGAGTAGGTGCAAGAAATTCTGAGTTCTGCGGCGTTTGCCACAATTTTATCGCTAAGTTTTGGACCCGTAGCCTTCATTATTTTTAGGCAGTCCATCACCCATGGCCTACGTAGCGCAGTACCCGGAGCATCAGGTGCGGCGGTTGCAGATGCAGTGTTTGCAGCCGTCGCCTTTACAGGCTTGAAGACAGTCGAAGGGGTTTGGTTGGCAAACAGTCACCTATTAACGTGGTTGGCGATTGCTTATATTTTTTACCTGGGTGCGATGACTTTCAAAAGACACCTCTCACCAAAACAGGTGAAGAGCGCGGCGGGTTTTATCCCTGTTTTCTTGCTGACGTTGACCAGTCCTTTCACCATCGTTGCGATTTCTTCTTACGCCATTGCCAGTGGGATTACCCTTCAAGGGTATGGACTTTACTGGTGTTTAATCGGCTTTCTGGCTGGTTCATTTCTAGGCCAGATGGTTTATGCCGTGGGGGGCGGGCTTATCAAAAAGCGTTTGCCCGACCCTCCGAACCTAAGCTTGTTCAACCGGGTCAGCGGGGGCCTCCTGATGGGGTTTTCGGTATACCAGGGGGTTCGTATTTTGGTTGGATGACCGAACCTTTTCCTGTCGCCTTTTTTATGACTTGAACTCCAATCCAAATGTGGAAGACCGAACTCCAGGACCCCGGTGCACCCGAAGGTGCCCCGCGCACAGCCGCCATATAGCTGCGTGAAAAAGGGCGACGACCGAGGAATGGAGACCTGGCAGGGCTGGGCCCTCCTGCGTACAGCTCGCCCAGCATGATGTGTGCCTGTTAAATGATGAGCCGTAGGGAAAGTCCTGTTTTGATCATTCCCACATGGAGCATGGGAGCGATCCTCATCTGCATGGGAATTGTCCTTCAGTTGTTCCAACCTTTCATAAAACTTTCATCAAACCGCCCTCCTGCAGTCATGTGCAAGTCATAGCCCTGACACCTCCCGCGCCTACTGTCGTTTGAACTCAAACGCAGCCACGCAAGGCTGTTCAAACCAGACAGAGAAGCCCATGACTCCCGCTATCCATGTCGATCGCCTGAACAAGACCTTTGCGAAGAAAACCGCGCTGGTCGACCTCGAACTCACCATCGCCAGCGGCGAGATGGTCGCCCTGATCGGTGCATCCGGTTCCGGCAAGTCCACGTTGTTGCGCCACCTTGCGGGGCTGGCCTGTTGCGACAAGGGCAACGGCGGCAGCGTCAAGGTGCTGGGCCGAGAGGTGCAGGCCAGTGGGCGGTTGAATGGCAAGGTGCGGCGGTTGCGCGCGGATATTGGCTATATCTTCCAGCAGTTCAACCTGGTCAATCGCCTGAGTGTGATCGACAACGTGCTGCTTGGTTGCCTGGGCCGCATGCCGCGCTGGCGCGGCAACCTCGGGTTGTTCAATGCCGAGGAAAAGCAATGTGCCATGGAGTCCCTGGCGCGGGTTGGCCTGGCGGACCTGGCCCAGCAGCGGGCCTCGACCCTGTCCGGTGGCCAGCAGCAGCGCGTGGCGATTGCCCGGGCCTTGACCCAGCGTGCCGAAGTGATCCTGGCCGACGAGCCGATTGCCTCCCTGGACCCGGAGTCGGCGCGCAAGGTCATGGAGATCCTCGCCGATATCAACCGCCGCGACGGCAAGACCGTAGTCGTGACCCTGCATCAAGTCGATTACGCCATGCGTTATTGCCCACGGGCCGTGGCGCTCAAGGGCGGGCGCATTCATTTCGACGGGCAGGGCCGCGAGATGAGCAGCCAGTTCCTCAACGATCTGTACGGTGCCGACGTCGACACCAGCCTGATGTTTTCCGAGCCGCCGCGCCGTTCCGAACTTCCCCAGCGCCTGGCCCTGGCCCGCGCTTGAACCTCCATTCACGATCCCTAGGAGTCGCCTGTATGTTGAACCGTATCGGTCATGTTTTCCTGTCTGCCGTGTTGTTGGCCAGCGTCGCCTTGGGCAATGCCCAGGCCGCTGACAAGGCCATCAACTTCGGCATCATGTCCACCGAGTCTTCGCAGAACCTCAAGAGCATCTGGCAGCCGTTCCTCGATGACATGCACAAGAAGACCGGCCTGACCATCAACGCCACCTTCGCCTCCGACTACGCTGGCCTGATCCAGGGCATGCGCTTCAACAAGGTCGATGTGGCCTGGCTCGGCAACAAGGCAGCGATGGAGGCGGTGGACCGCTCCAACGGCGAGATCTTCGCCCAGACCGCTGCCGCCAATGGCGCCGCCGGCTACTGGAGCCTGCTGATCGTGCGCAAGGACAGCCCGCTCAACTCCGTCGAAGACATGCTCAAGAACGCCAAGAACCTGACCTTCGGCAATGGCGACCCAAACTCCACCTCCGGCTACCTGGTGCCGGGCTACTACGTGTTCGCCAAGAACAACGTGGATGCCGGCACCGCCTTCAAGCGCACCCTCAACTCCAGTCATGAAGTCAACGCACTGAGCGTGGCCAAGGGGCAGTTGGACGTGGCTACCTTCAACACCGAAAGCTGGGACCGCCTGGAAGTGACCCAGCCGGACAAGGCCGCGCAACTCAAGGTGATCTGGAAGTCGCCGCTGATTCCTGCCGACCCGATGGTGTGGAGCAAGGCCCTGACTGACAGTGAGAAGACCAAGATCCGCGATTTCTTTGCCAACTACGGTGACACCGAGGCAGAGAAAGCGGTGTTGAAGAACATGCAGTTGGGCAAGTTCCTCGCGTCCAACGACGACCAGTTGCTGCCGATCCGCCAGTTGGAGCTGTTCAAGCAGCGCACCACCGTTAGCGCCGACAGCAAGTTGGCCGAGGCGGATAAAGCCAAGAAGCTGGCGCAGATCGACGCCGACCTGGCCACGCTGCAACAGCGCCTGAGCGAGCTGGACAAGAAACCCGACGCCAACGGCTAACCCCCTGTTGGAGCTGGGCCTATGTGGGAGCGGGCTTGCCCTGATGCCGGTCAGTTAAGCGAACGCAATGCTCAAAGCAACGAAGATCAAATGTGGGAGCGGGCTTGCTCGCGAAGACGTCGGCCCAGCAAGCATTGATGTTGACTGACCCACCGCTTTCGCGAGCAAGCCCGCTCCCACACACACATAGCTCCCACACAAGCGGGTTCCCCCATAGGCCCCCGCTCCAGTAATTATCGAGAGTGATCCATGACGACCTTGCACGCTGAAGCCGTGGGTAAAAGAACCTGGCCGCAATACCTCGGCTGGGGCCTGTTCCTGGTGCTGCTGGCCTGGGCCTGGAAAGGCGCGGAAATGAACCCGCTGGCGCTGTACCGCGATTCGGGAAACATGGCGACCTTCGCCGCTGACTTCTTCCCGCCGGACTTCCACGAGTGGCGCTCCTACCTCAAGGAAATGATCGTCACCGTGCAAATCGCCCTGTGGGGCACGGTGCTGGCGATTGTCTGCTCGGTGCCCCTGGGCATCCTCTGTGCCGACAACATCACGCCCTGGTGGATTCACCAACCCCTGCGCCGGGTGATGGATGCCTTTCGCTCGATCAACGAAATGGTGTTCGCCATGTTGTTCGTGGTGGCGGTCGGCCTTGGTCCGTTTGCCGGGGTACTGGCCCTGTGGATCAGCACCACCGGGGTACTCGCCAAGCTGTTTGCCGAAGCCGTCGAGGCCATCGATCCCGGCCCCGTGGAAGGTGTACGCGCCACCGGTGCCAGCGCCTTGCAAGAGGTGATCTACGGCGTGATCCCGCAAGTCATGCCGCTGTGGGTGAGCTACGCGCTGTACCGCTTCGAGGCCAATGTACGCTCGGCGACGGTGGTGGGCATGGTCGGCGCTGGCGGCATCGGCGTGATCCTGTGGGAGAACATCCGCGCCTTCCAGTTCGTACAGACCTGCGCGGTGCTGCTGGTGATCATCGTGGTGGTGAGCCTGATCGACGTGCTGTCCCAACGCCTGCGCAAGCGGTTTATCTGACCTTGGAGGGGTGCCTGCGGGCGCTTTTTTTAAAGCATGCAGTTGTCTAGACAAGATGAGCCGGTGTACCGCGAACTCGCCGATATCCTGCGCCGTGAACTCAGCGGCTACCAGGCCGGGGAGTTCCTGCCGGGCGAAGTGCAGTTGGCCGAACGCTTTGGCGTCAACCGCCACACCCTGCGCCGCGCCATTGATGAGCTGGTGTTCGAAGGCAGCCTGCTGCGCCAGCAGGGCAAAGGCACGCAGGTGCTGGACCGGCCGCTGATTTACCCGATGGGCGCCGACACCGCCTACAGCCAATCGCTGTCGGCCCAGGGCCATGGCGTGCAGGCGCTGCTGCTCAAGCGCCGCTACTGCTACGCCAGCCGCGAAGAAGCGCAGCACCTGGGCATCGCCGAAATGGCACCGATGATCGAGCTGCAAACCCTGCGCAAGCTCGACCAGCAGCCCGTCAGCCTGATCCGTCATCGCTACTGCGCCAGCCACGCGCCGTTGCTGGCGGATTACAACGGCGGCTCCCTGCGTCAGTACCTGCGCGAGCGCGACCTGCCGTTGACCCGCACCCAGAGCCTGATCGGTGCGCGCTTGCCCAACCGCGACGAAGCCGCGCTGCTGATGATGCCCCGGCATCTGCCGGCACTCACGGTATTCACCCTTTCCCGCGATCGCGATGGCCGCCCGGTGGAGCTGGCGCAGTCCACCAGCCGTTCGGATCGCTTCCAGTACCAGGTGGTGACTTGATGGAGACCCCGATGAATCTGTCCCCGCGTCAGCATTGGATTGGCGTACTTGCCCGCGCCCAGCTCAATGAACTGCAACCCCACGAAGCGGCATTGAAGGACGCCGAGTACCAACTGATCCGCGCCCCGGAAATCGGCATGACCCTGGTGCGTGGGCGCATGGGTGGCAATGGCGCGCCGTTCAACGTCGGTGAAATGACGGTGACCCGCTGTGTGGTGCGCCTGGCCGATGGCCGCACCGGCTACAGCTACCTGGCCGGGCGCGACAAGGTCCACGCCGAACTGGCGGCCCTGGCCGATGCCCATCTGCAAAACGCGCAACCGAGCCCGTGGCTCAGCGATTTGATCAGCGCACTGGCCCAGGCCCAAGCCCGGCGCCGCGCGCAAAAAGAAGCCGACACTGCGGCGACCAAGGTCGAGTTCTTCACCCTGGTGCGAGGAGAAAACTGATGCACGCTCAATTATTGCAGCCGGCGTTTGTCGACCCGGTGCTGGATGCCCAGCGCAGTTTTCGCGCGGCGCTCAAGGCCTTGGCCGAACCGGGTTTGATCCAGCACCTGCCGGCAGCCCCACACCTCGATGGCCTGGCGCCCGCCACCTATGCCTTGTGCCTGGCGCTGCTGGATGTCGACACGCCGCTATGGCTGGCACCGGCGTTCGACACGCCACTGATCCGCGCCAACCTGGCCTTCCACTGCGGCTGCCCGTTGGTTGCGCGTCGGGAGGAGGCCGCGTTTGCCTTGCTCGGCGAGCCGGACCTGCTCGACCTCAGCGGCTTCGATCACGGCAATGATCGCTACCCCGACCAGTCCTGCACCTTGCTGGTCCAGCTTAGCGACCTGGAGGCCGGGCGCGCCTTGCTCTGGCGCGGCCCGGGCATCCAGGCCCAGCGCCGGGTGCAGGTGCCGGTGCCGTCGGCTTTCTGGTTGGAGCGCCAGCGCCGCGAGGCCTTCCCCCGTGGCCTGGACGTGTTGTTCAGCGCCGGCCATCACCTGCTCGGCCTGCCGCGCAGCAGCCGCATCACACAGGAGCACGCCTGATGTACGTAGCCGTCAAGGGTGGCGAACAGGCCATCGACAATGCCCACCGCCTGCTGGCGAAAAAACGCCGGGGCGATACGGCGGTTCCCGAACTGAGTGTCGAGCAGATCCGCCAGCAACTGCCCCTGGCCGTGGCGCGGGTGATGAGTGAAGGCTCGCTGTACGACGAAGAACTGGCGGCACTGGCGATCAAGCAGGCGGCGGGGGACCTGGTAGAAGCGATCTTCCTGCTGCGCGCCTACCGCACCACATTGCCGCGCTTCAGCCCGAGCCTGCCGATCGACACCGCGCAGATGTCGTTGAGCCGACGGTTGTCAGCCACCTTCAAGGACGTGCCCGGCGGCCAGTTGCTCGGCCCGACCTTCGATTACACCCATCGCCTGCTGGATTTCGCGCTGCTGGCCGAGGGTGAGTATCCAGGCCCGCAGACCACGGCGGATGCGCGCCTCGAACCGTGTCCACGGGTGCTGGGGTTGCTGGCCAAAGAGGGCTTGATCAAGCACGAAGCCGACGACCACGCCAGCGTCGCCGATATCACCCGCGACCCGCTGGAGTTCCCTGCCAGCCGTGCCGAGCGCCTGCAGGCCCTGGCTCGCGGCGATGAAGGGTTTCTGTTGGCGCTGGGCTATTCGACCCAGCGTGGCTATGGGCGCAATCACCCGTTTGCCGGGGAGATTCGCATCGGTGAAGTCGAGGTATGGGTCGATCCTGAAGAACTGGGCTTTGCCATCTGCCTGGGCAGCATCGAAGTCACCGAGTGCGAGATGGTCAACCAGTTTGTCGGCTCGGCCACCGAGTTGGCGCAGTTCACCCGCGGCTATGGCCTGGCGTTCGGGCATGCCGAGCGCAAGGCCATGGGCATGGCTCTGGTGGACCGCTCGCTGCGTGCCGAGGAGTACAGCGAAGAGATTGTCTCGCCGGCCCAGCGCGAAGAATTCGTGCTGGCCCACTGCGACAACGTTGAGGCCGCCGGTTTTGTCTCGCACCTCAAATTGCCTCACTACGTGGACTTCCAGGCCGAACTGGAACTGATCCGCAAACTGCGCCAACCGGCCGAGGGCACCCGCCATGAATGACGCCGCCTACAACTTCGCCTACCTCGACGAACAGACCAAACGCATGATCCGTCGCGCCTTGCTCAAGGCCGTGGCGATTCCCGGTTACCAAGTGCCGTTCGGTGGTCGCGAGATGCCGCTGCCCTATGGTTGGGGCACCGGCGGCATGCAATTGACGGCGGCGATCCTCGGTGCCGACGACGTGCTCAAGGTCATCGACCAGGGCGCCGACGACACCACCAACGCCGTGTCCATCCGGCGCTTTTTTGCGCGCACCGCCGGTATCGCCACCACCGAAGCCACCCCCGACGCCACAGTGATCCAGACCCGCCACCGCATCCCGGAAACCCCGCTGCAGGCCGGGCAGATCATGGTCTACCAGGTACCGATCCCCGAGCCGCTGCGCTTTATCGAGCCCTCGGAAACCGAGACCCGCACCATGCACGCCCTCAACGACTACGGGGTGATGCACGTAAAACTCTACGAAGACATCGCCACCTTCGGCCATATCGCCACCGCTTATGCCTACCCGGTGATGGTCGACGAGCGCTATGTGATGGACCCTTCGCCGATCCCCAAATTCGACAACCCGAAACTCGACATGAGCCCGGCGCTGATGCTGTTCGGTGCCGGCCGCGAAAAGCGCCTGTACGCGGTGCCGCCGTACACCCAGGTCAGCAGCCTGGACTTCGAGGATCACCCCTTTGAAGTGCAGACGTGGGACCACCACTGCGCCATCTGCGGTAGCCATGACTCGTTCCTCGATGAACTGATCCTCGACGACGCCGGCACCCAGAGTTTTGTGTGTTCCGACACCTGGTACTGCGCCCAACGGGTCAAGGAGAACAACCAGTGAGCCAGCCCTTATTGCAAGTGCGCGACCTGTCCCTGTTGTACGGCCTGGAGAAGGGCTGTCAGGACGTGAGTTTTGATCTGTACCCCGGTGAGGTGCTGGGGATTGTCGGCGAGTCCGGTTCGGGTAAATCCACCTTGCTCTCGCTGCTGAGCGGGCGCTTGCCGCCCCAGGCCGGCAGCGTCGGCTATCGCAGCAAGGACGGCGAATGGCTGGACCTCTACAGCGCCAGCGAAGCCGAACGCCGCACTTTGCTGCGCACCGAATGGGGCTTCGTTGAACAGAACCCCCGCGACGGCCTGCGCATGGGCGTGTCGGCCGGCGCCAACATTGGCGAGCGCCTGATGGCCCAGGGCGTGCGCAATTACCAGCAACTGCGCGGCGCCGGCCTGGACTGGCTGGGCCAGGTGGAGATCGACCCGCAGCGCATCGACGACCTGCCGCGCACCTTCTCTGGCGGCATGCAGCAGCGCCTGCAAATCGCCCGCAACCTCGTTTCCAGCCCGCGCCTGGTGTTTATGGATGAGCCCACCGGTGGCCTGGACGTGTCGGTGCAGGCGCGCCTGCTCGACCTGCTGCGCGGCCTGGTACGTGAGCTGGACCTGGCGGTGGTGATCGTCACCCATGACCTGGCGGTGGCGCGCCTGCTGGCCGATCGCCTGATCGTGATGCGCCGCTCGCGGGTGGTGGAAACCGGGCTGACGGACCAGATCCTCGACGATCCACAGCACCCTTACTCTCAACTGCTGGTGTCTTCGGTATTGCAGCCATGACGAATGCCTTGATCGAGGTCCGTGACCTCTCGAAAACCTTCACCTTGCACCAGCAGAACGGCGTGGTGCTCAACGTGCTGCGCGGGGTGGCGTTCAGCGTGCAGGGCGGTGAATGCCTGGTGCTGCACGGCCAGTCCGGAGCGGGTAAAAGCACCTTGCTGCGCACCTTGTATGGCAACTACCTGCCGGCCGGGGGCAGCATCCGCGTGCGCCATGCCGGCCAATGGCTGGAGCTGGTGGGCGCTGCACCCCGGGAGGTTCTTGAGGTACGCCAGCAGACCCTGGGCTATGTCAGCCAGTTTTTGCGGGTGATCCCACGGGTCGCCTGCCTGGATGTGGTGATGGAGCCCGCGCTGGCCCGTGGCTGGACGAAGGCTGACGCCCAGGCCCGTGCCGAGCATTTGCTGGCGCGCCTGAATATCCCCCGGCGCCTGTGGCAACTGGCGCCGGGCACCTTCTCCGGGGGCGAGCAGCAGCGGGTCAATATCGCGCGCGGCTTCATGGTGGCCTGGCCGGTGATGTTGCTCGACGAACCGACGGCCTCCCTGGATGACCGCAACCGTCAGGTTGTCCTGGAACTGATCAACGAAGCCAAGGCCGGCGGTGCCGCACTGATTGGCATCTTCCATGACCGTGCCGCCCGTGAGGCGGTGGCTGACCGCCATTTGGACATGACGCCCGCTGTGATTACCGACGAGGACTACGCCGATGCCCGCTGAACAGATCCTCAGCAATGCCCAACTGGTCACTGCTGATCGTGTATTTCTCGGCAGTGTGCTGCTGCGTGACGGGGTGATCGTTGACCTCGCCGAAGGCCGCAGCCAGTTACCCCACGCCCAGGACCTGGGCGGTGATTTCCTGCTGCCGGGGCTGGTGGAGTTGCACACCGACAACCTGGAAAAGCACATGACCCCGCGCCCCGGTGTGGACTGGCCATCGACCTCGGCCGTGCTCAGCCATGATGCGCAGATCATCGCGGCCGGTATCACCACGGTGTTCGATGCGGTGTCCATCGGCGACGTGAACCCCAAGGGCAATCGCATGCAGAAGCTGCCGGCGATGCTCAATGCCATTGCCTCGACGCAGGAAGCCGGCCTGACCCGCGCCGAACACCGCCTGCACCTGCGTTGCGAGCTGTGCCACCCGGACACCTTGAGTGTGTTCCGCGATCTGGTGGAAAACCCGCTGGTGCAACTGGTGTCGGTGATGGACCACTCGCCGGGCCAGCGCCAGTTTGTGCTGGAGTCCAAGTACCGCGAGTACTACATGGGCAAATACCATTTGAATGATGAAACCATGGACGCGTTCGTGCTGTTGCAAATGGCCAACTCCAAGGCCTACAGCGACCGCTACCGCGCCGCGATCGTCGAGCATTGCCTGGCGCGTGGCCTGTCGGTGGCCAGCCATGACGACGCGACCCTGGCCCATGTCGAGGAGTCGGCGCGCTATGGAATGAACATCGCCGAGTTCCCCACCACCCTGGAAGCGGCGCGCGGTTGCCGGCAACTGGGGATGAAAGTGCTGATGGGCGCGCCGAACGTGGTGCGCGGCGGTTCCCACTCGGGTAATGTGGCCGCCGCCGGCCTGGCTGCTGAAGGATTGCTGGATATACTTTCCAGTGACTACTACCCGGCCAGCCTGTTGCCAGCGGCCTTTGCCCTGGCGGCCCAGGACAATGACTGCGATCTGCCCCAGGCGATCAAGATGATCAGCCTGGCCCCTGCACAGGCGGCGGGCATCAAGGATCGCGGGGAAATTGCCGTCGGCCTGCGTGCGGACCTGGTGCAAGCCAGGGCCCAGGGCGGGCTGCCGGTAGTCCAACAAGTCTGGCGACAAGCCAAGAGGGTGTTTTGATGGTGGGCAGGTTGATCTATCTCATCGGGCCATCGGGTTCGGGCAAGGACAGCCTGTTGGAAGCCACGCGCGGGCCATTGGCCGAGCGCGGTTGCCGCATCGTGCGACGGGTCATCACCCGTTCGGCGGAAGCGGTGGGCGAGGCCGCCCAAGGTGTGAGCCCCGCGCAATTCGCCGCGCTGCAAGCCGAGGGCGGCTTTGCCCTCAGTTGGCATGCCAATGGCCTGTCTTATGGCATTCCACGGCAGATCGACGACTGGCTGGCGGCCGGCGACGATGTGCTGGTCAATGGCTCCCGTGGCCACCTGGCGCAGACCCGCGCACGTTATCCGACGCTGTTGGTGGTGCTGCTGACGGTGGACCAGGCGGTGTTGCGCCAGCGTTTGCTGGCGCGGGGCCGTGAGTCAGTGGCAGACATCGACGCGCGCCTGGCACGCAATGCGCAGTTCAGCGACAGCCTGCAGGCTGCGCCTGGGGTGTTCCTGCTGGATAACTCCGGGCCGTTGGTGCATACCGTCGCCCGGTTGCTCGATTGCCTGGAGGAGGGGCACTCGGCATGCGCCTGACCCTGCTGGGCACCGGCGACGCCCGCCAAGTCCCGGTGTATGGCTGCGAATGCGCGGCCTGCACCCTGGCGCGCAGCGATGAACGCCTGCGCCGCCGCGAGTGCAGCGCGCTGATCGAGTGCGGTGAGCAACGCTGGTTGATCGACAGCGGGCTGACGGACCTCACCGAGCGTTTCCCGCCACGCAGCTTCAACGGCATTCTGCAGACCCACTACCATGCCGATCACGCCCAGGGCCTGCTGCACCTGCGCTGGGGCCAGGGCCTGATCATCCCGGTGCATGGCCCGGCAGACCCCGAGGGCCTGTCGGACCTCTACAAGCATCCCGGCATCCTCGATTTCAGCCAGCCCTTCGCCGAGTTCGAGACCCGCCAGTTTGGCGAACTGACGGTCACCGCGTTGCCCCTGCAGCACTCCAAGCCGACCTTGGGCTACCTGCTGCAAGGGCAGGGGCGGCGCCTGGCCTACCTGACCGACACCACGGGCCTGCCCCCGGCGACCCTCGACTGGTTGCGGCGCGAGCCTCTGGACGTACTGGTCATCGACTGCTCCATGCCACCGCAACCCCAGGCGCCGCGCAATCACAATGACCTGACCCTGGCCCTGCAATGCATCGACGCGTGCGGCGCCGAGCTTGGCGTGCTGACCCACGTCGGGCACACCCTGGATGCCTGGCTGTTGCAGCATCGCGGTGAACTGCCACCGCATGTGACGGTGGGCTGGGATGGGCGGGTGCTTTAGCTCCATGCCTGGGGCTTTTCAATATCCGGCAAAACAACCGTCAGTCTGCTCTGAAAAATCTGTGCTTGAGTAAAGGTAACTCTGGAGTTATTTTTATTCGGGCCGGAGCAAGGAGGCTGTGGTGCAAAGCAGGCTATTGATCAAGGAACTGCAAGAGGCGGGCTGGGTGTTGGATCGGGTCATGGGCAGCCATCACATTTTCACCCATCGCTATAACCCGTCCACGATACCGGTGCCCCATCCCAAGAAGGATCTGCCCTTGGGCACCGTGCGAAGTATCCGGCAGCGTGCCGGGTTGTTTTCGTTCTAGGTCGGTTTTTTCAGGAGAATATTCATGCAATACCCAATCTGTATCGAATGGGGCGATGACTTTACCGCCACCGGTATCCAGATCCCTGATATTCCAGGCGCGGTGACGGCCGGGGACAGTTTTGAAGAGGCTTACAACGCCGCCGTCGAAGTGGCTCACATCCTGTTGCAGGAGCTGGCTGGCGAAGGCCGCGCGATTCCGATGCCGACCTCGGTGGCGACGCACCACGGCAATGAGGAGTACGCCGGGATGGGCTGGGGGATGCTCGAGCTCGATATCTCGCCTTACCTGGGCAAGACCGAGAAGGTCAATGTCACGTTGCCGGGGTATGTGATCCAGCGTATTGACCGTTATGTGCGCGAGCACAAGGTCAAAAGTCGCTCGTCATTCCTGGCGGATGCGGCGCTGGAGAAGTTGGTGCGTTCTTGAAATCGGTGAGTTCGGTGGTGGGGCGTCGAAGCTAAAATGTAGAGCGGATATTTCGTGGGACGGCGAGGATTTGGATTAAGAAACGTGTGTCTTTTTTGCGTTTTCCAAGGGCCATCAGCAAGTTGAATGGGCTTTTTCAAGACGGCATAACCCTTGGGGATTGTAAGGATCCATGTGTTTTGTCAGTAAACCGAACAAGCGGCCAAAGCGTTTCAATAAGACTCAAAGCCCCGGTGGCGGGGTGATTTCCTGCATGAAAGATTAGGCACGGATGACGGGGACCGAGACGGCTTTCTGCGATGAAAGGCGGCGCAGTTGGACCCTGATATCCCAGTTATTAATCGAATCGGAGATCGCCATGAGTCAAATCAACAACACTGCTGCTCATCCTGGCTGCTGTCCTGAAGGTATGCATGGGCCGTCCAGGGAACCCATGTCTGCCCGTGGGAAACGCTCCCTCAGTACTGATCAGGTTGCCGGGCATCTTACGCGCAGCGGTACGCGTTTTAACGATCGGGACGGGGACGGCAAGACGCAGGTTTCCTACAAGCTCCAGGGGTTCACCGAGCAGCAGAAAACCTGTGCTCGCCGGGCCATGGAGGCTTGGCAAGACGTGGCCAACATCAGTTTTCATGAGAACGCCCGCAAGACGGATGGATCTATAGAGGTGTCCGGCTCCCATCGCATGGAAAGTGGCGTGGCATGGGGGCCGACACGGCACAATCCCGCGGCGAAAGCCACGATCGGTACACGGCGTGCCTCACATGCGCCCAAGGAGGGGAGTTACTTCCACACCACGATGGTTCACGAGATAGGCCATTGCCTGGGGCTGGCGCATCCCGGTGACTACAACGGTGGCGGATCGTACGAGCGGGATGCGAAGTTTGCGCAGGACACCCGGGCCGGTACGGTCATGAGTTATTGGGCGGAGCACAAGAACGCGGGTCATGACTTCAAGGGGCGGATGCCCTCGGTGCCCATGATGTATGACATCGCGGCGGTTCAGCGTCTTTATGGTGCCAACCACACTACCCGCAACACAGACACGACCTATGGGTTCAACTCCAATACCGGGCGTGACGTACTGAGCATCAAGAGCGCTGCGGACTCAGCGGTTTTTTGTGTCTGGGACGGCGGCGGTAACGACACCCTGGATTTCTCCGGCTATTCCCAGGACCAAAACATCAACCTCAATGCGCAATCATTCTCGGACGTCGGGGGAATGAAAGGTAATGTTTCCATCGCCAAGGGCGTGACCCTGGAAAATGCCGTCGGCGGTGCAGGCAATGATGTGCTGACCGGCAATGATGCAGACAATCGCCTCAAGGGGGGCAGGGGGGCAGACAAGCTGCGCGGAGGCGGCGGGGCGGACATCTTCGTCTACGACAAGGCCAGTGAATCCACGCCGCAGAACCCCGACCTGATCGAGGATTTCACCAGCGGCACCGACAAAGTCGATGTTTCTGGCGCCTTGAGAGAAGCCGGTATCAAACACCTCAACTTCTCCAGTCAATTCAATGGGCAGCCAGGCAATGCCGTGCTGGGTTATGACGCGCGTACGGGGCGTGGCAGTCTGGCGATTGATATGAACGGTAGCGGCAAACCTGACTTGCTATTGACCACTGCCGGTAAAATCCAAGCCACCGATATCGTGACGGGAGGACCGACGCCAACCCCCGGGCCCGCCCCCTTACCCACCCCGGCGCCAACCCCTGTGCCGCCCCCGACTCCGACCCCACCGCCTATGCCGGCACCCGCTCCCGCTGAATCCCTACTCGCGATCTTGACGAGTGTGCTCCAGAGTACCCTCATGCTGTTGCAGGGGCTCATTCGGTTATTTGAGAAGGGCCAGGCAGGGCAAGGGCATCGGTAGGTGAGGGTTGGCACCTGATGGGTTCAGGCTCTTACGGTCGACGCGCCCCTGGACACACTCAAGAAGCGCAGCAAGGCCACCAACGGGAACGCGCTACCCACCAGGATCACCCCAAGCCAGCCGCCGTGTTCATACACACTGCTGGCAATCGCCGAGCCAAAGGCGCCACCGATGAAGATGCTGGTCATGTACAGCGCGTTCAAGCGGCTGCGGCTGTGGGCGTCGAGGGCATAGATGGTGCGCTGGCCGAGGACCATATTCATCTGCACGCAGAAGTCCAGGACCACGCCCGTGACCATCAAGCCGATGACGCTGTAGGCCGGATGTACCAGCGCCGGTAGAAAACTCAGGGCCGCCAGCAACATGGCCAGCAACGAAGCACGGTGGGTGTGGCCGGCGTCCGCCAGGCGCCCACTGATCGGTGCTGCGATGGCGCCGAGGGCACCGACCAGGGCAAACAGGGCGATCTGGCTCTGGCTCAAGCCGTGGTTGCGTGAGAGTTCCAGGGGCACGGCGGTCCAGAACAGGCTGAAGGCAGCGAACAGGCAACCCTGGTAGAACGCCCGTTGGCGCAGCAACGGTTGCTCGCGCAGCAGAGTGGCCAACGAGCGCAACAACTGGCCATAGCTGGCGCTGTGGTCCGGCTGGCGTTTGGGCACGGTCAACAACAGCACCACGCTGATAATGGCCATCATTGCGGCTGCGGCCATGAACATCGCCCGCCAGCCGAAGTGGTCCGCCACCAGGCTGGACACCGGCCGTGCCAGCAGGATGCCCAGCAACAGGCCACCCATGATGCTGCCCACCACCCGGCCACGGGACTCGGCAGGTGCCAAGTGCGCGGCCAGGGGAATCAGGATCTGCACTGATACCGAGCTGAAGCCAATCAGCAACGACACCAACAGGAACAGGTTCGGCTCTTTGGTAAAGGCCGCACCCAACAGGCTGGCGATGGCGACCACGGTGGTGATGATCATCAGCCGACGGTTTTCCAGCAGGTCGCCCAACGGCACCAGAAAGAACAGGCCCAGGGCATAACCAATCTGGGTCAGGGACACGATCAGGCTGGCCATGGCGGGTGTCAGGCCGATGTCCGGGGCAATCAACTCAATGATCGGTTGTGCGTAGTAGATGTTGGCGACGATGGCGCCGCAGCAGAACGCAAACAGCAGCACCATGCCACGGGTCATGGTGGCGGTCGCGGGTGAGGTAGCGGTCATGGTGTTCTCGTTAAAACGGGGAAGGATGGCGTGAAGGGTAAAGGGTAGGCGAGGGAGGGGGTAAAGTGTTACTGATGATTTCAGTCATGCCTGGCATTAATGCCTTGCGCAGAACCCAGTGTGGGAGCGGGCTTGCCCGCGATGGCGGCGTGTCAGGTTGGAAATACCTGGCTGATACACCGCTATCGCGGGCAAGCCCGCTCCCACATTTTTTGAACGCGTTTTGTCAGTTATTGACCGCTGTAGATCTGGTCGAAGACCCCGCCATCATTGAAGTGGGTTTTCTGCACGGTGCGCCAGTCGCCAAAGGTCTTCTCTACCGAGAGGAAGTCAACTTTCGGGAAACGGTCGGTGTATTTGGCCAGCACCGCTGGGTCACGTGGACGCAGGTAGTTGTTGGCGGCAATTTCCTGGCCTTCGGCCGACCACAGGTATTTCAGGTAGTCATCGGCCACCGCACGGGTGCCTTTCTTCTCGACCACTTTGTCGACCACCGACACCGGCGGCTCGGCTTCAGCGGAAACGCTTGGGTAAACCACTTCGAACTGATCGCGGCCGAACTCACGGGCAATCATTTCCGCTTCGTTTTCAAAGGTCACCAGCACGTCGCCGATCTGGTTGGTCATGAACGTGGTGGTCGCGGCACGGCCACCGGTATCGAGCACCGGCGCCTGCTTGAACAGCTTGCCGACAAAGTCCTTGGCCTTGTTTTCATCGCCGCCGTTCTTCAGCACATAGCCCCAGGCCGACAGGTAGGTGTAGCGCCCGTTACCGGAAGTCTTGGGGTTGGGCACGATCACCTGTACGCCATCCTTGAGCAGGTCCGGCCAGTCTTTCAGGGCCTTGGGGTTGCCCTTGCGTACGATAAATACGGTGGCGGAAGTGAATGGCGCGCTGTTGTTCGGCAGGCGGGTGACCCAGTTGTCGGGCACCAGTTTGCCGTTGTCCGCCAGGGCGTTGATGTCGGTGGCCATGTTCATGGTGATCACGTCAGCCGGCAGGCCGTCGATGACCGAGCGCGCCTGTTTGCTGGAACCGCCGAAGGACATCTGCAAGGTCAGCTTGTCGTTCGGGTGTTCGGCTTGCCAGTGCTTCTGGAACGCCGCGTTGTAGTCCTTGTAGAAGTCACGCATCACGTCATACGAGACGTTGAGCAGGGTGGTCGAGGCGGCCTGGGCGCCGATGGACAGTGCAAGGCCGGCGGCCAGGAGCGAAGCGCTAACGAGTTTTTTCACTGCTCATTCCTTGTTGTTCGCGAAGGTGGTGGCTTATAGCCCACGACTATAGCCGCGGTGGCATAGACGCTTAAAGATTAAAAAGTACTTTGCTTATTCCACTTTTTTATAGAGCCCGTTGCCGCAGCGCGAACAGAAGGCCGCGTTGGGTTCGTGGCTGCTTTTCTTGCACACCGGGCAGTCGTGTTGCAATTGCTCGCCGCGCATGGCGTTGGCCAGTTCGGCGGTAAAGATCCCGGTGGGCACGGCGATGATCGAGTAGCCGGTGATCATCACCAGCGACGAGATCACCTGGCCCAGCGGGGTCTTGGGCACGATGTCGCCAAAGCCCACGGTGGTCAGGGTCACGATGGCCCAGTAGATGCCCTTGGGTATGCTGGTAAAGCCATGCTTCGGGCCCTCGATCACGTACATCAGGGTGCCGAACACCGTCACCAGGGTGCAGACGCTGACCAGGAACACCACGATCTTTTGCTTGCTGCCGCGCAGCGCCGACATCAGGTAGTTGGCTTGCTTGAGGTACGGGCTGAGCTTGAGCACCCGGAAGATCCGCAACATGCGGATGATGCGGATAATCAGCAGGTACTGGGCGTCGCTGTAGTACAGGGCGAGGATGCCGGGGACGATGGCCAGCAAGTCCACCAGCCCGTAGAAACTGAAGGCATAGCGCAATGGCTTGGGCGAACAATACAGGCGCAGGCCGTACTCGATGGCGAAGATCAGCGTGAAGCCCCACTCGATATAGGCCAGCACATCGGCGTAGTTCTGGTGCACGACGTCGATGCTGTCGAGCATCACGATCACCAGGCTGGCGAGGATGATCAGCAACAGGATGCCGTCGAAGCGCCGCCCGGCCGCCGTGTCGCTCTGGAAAACCATGACGTAGAGCCGCTGGCGCCAGTCGTTGTTACTGTCCATGAAGTCCGCCTGAATCGAAGATCTGCGAAGCCTAGGGGGATTCGAACGGGCTGTCCATGTTGGACCGGTGCCGCAGACGCAGGGTGGCGCGCACCAGCCAGCAGGCGAGGATAAACGGCGCAGTCAGCGGTGCCAGGTGCAGGCCGGCGAAGCCTGGGGCAAGCAGGCATGCCAGGAGGATGCCGAGCAGGGGCAGCCAGGGTTGGCGTCGGTACTGGCTGAGGGCCAGGGCGGCAAGCGCCGGGTTATAGCTGTGCAGGCCGAGCAGGGCGCCAGCGCGGTCGTCGAGCAGCAGGCCGAGTGCCATGCCGCTGCAGGCGCCCACCACGGCCCACAGCGCTGCGCGAGGGCTGGCCAGCAGCAGGCCAAGGGCGATCAGCACGCCGGCCAGTGGTTGATCCAGCAGCACGATCTGCCCCAGGCCGATCAGCGGAGCGCTTAGCCAGTCCAGGGTGTCCGGCGTAGTGATAGGCAGCGCGGCAGGTGCGACCGTGCCGAGCAACAGCCAGCCTAACCCGACGAAGGGCACGGTATAGGCAGGCAAGTCATCGCCATGGCCCGTGCGCTTGACCCATTGCCGGGTCAGGATCGCACTCAGGCCGCCGCAGGCCAGGATCAGCGGCGGCAGCAAGGCCGACCAGGCGAAATGCTGGCTGATCAGTAATCCCAGCAACACGCCGTTGTAGCTATAGAGCCCGGCCTGGCGCTCGGCCTTGGGATAGTCGCGGCGCTGGGCCGTGAGCAGGCCGGCGACCCCGCCCAGCAGCGCACCGCCGAGCAGGGCCGGGGCGCAGGTGAGGATCGCCAGCAGGCAGAGCAGGCCACACAGCGGGTGGCGTTGCAGGAATATCTGGCTGAAGCCGTTGAGCAGGGCTTCGGCCCAGTCGGGGCAGGTTGGGTTGGGCATGGTGAGGGAGTCAGGGAGACCGAGTTGCCCTTATCGCAGGCAAGCCCGCTCCCCTATTTTGATTGGCGAACCCAATCAAATGTGGAAGCTGGCTTGCTCGTGATGAGGCCCGAACAGACGCTAGATCAACGTCTCAATGCGCAGCGAGTTGGTCGACCCCGGTTGCCCAAACGGCACCCCCGCCGTGATCAACAAGGTATCCCCACGCTGTGCCATGCCTTGGGCCTGGGCGATTTCCAGCGCGGTGGAACACACCTCGTCCACCTGCCTCAAGCGGTCATTGACCACCGAATGCACACCCCAGGCCACGCTCAAGCGGCGCGCAGTGGACAGGTTGGGCGTGAGGTTGAGGATCGGCACCGCCGGGCGCTCCCGTGCTGCACGCAGGCTGGAGCTGCCCGACTCGCTGTAGTTCACCAGCACCGCCACCGGCAGGATGCTGCTGATCCGACGGATCGCGCAGCTGATGGCATCCGACACCGTGGCATCGGCCTTGGGTCGGCTTACATCCAGTTGGGTCTGGTAGTCCGGGCCGTTCTCCACCTGGCGGATGATCTTGCTCATCATCTGCACCGCTTCCAACGGGTATTCACCGGACGCGGTTTCGGCCGACAGCATCACCGCATCGGCGCCTTCGGCCACGGCATTGGCCACGTCGGTGACTTCAGCGCGGGTGGGGGCCGGCGAGAAGCGCATGGACTCGAGCATCTGTGTGGCCACCACCACCGGTTTGCCCAGCTGGCGGCAGGTGCTGATGATGTCTTTCTGGATTTGCGGCACGCTTTCGGCCGGCACTTCCACGCCCAGGTCCCCTCTGGCGACCATGATCGCATCGCTCAGCTCGGCGATTTCCTGCAGGTAGCGCACCGCCGAGGGTTTTTCGATCTTCGCCATCAAGAACGCCTTGTCACCGATCAGCTCGCGGGCTTCGCGGATATCTTCGGGGCGTTGCACAAACGACAGCGCCACCCAGTCCACGCCCAGCTCCAGGCCGAAGCTCAGGTCGCGGCGGTCCTTGGCGGTCAGTGGGCTGAGTTCCAATAAGGCTTGTGGGACGTTCACCCCCTTACGGTCGGACAGTTCGCCGCCATTCAACACTGTGGTGTCGATCGCGTCGGCATGCTTGGTAATCACCCGCAGGCGCAGCTTGCCGTCATCCAGCAAAAGGTCCATGCCCGGCTCCAGGGCCTTGATGATTTCCGGGTGGGGCAGGTTGACCCGGCGCTGATCGCCCGGTGTCGGGTCAAGGTCCAGGCGCAAGGCCTGGCCACGCACCAGTTGCACCTTGCCTTCGGCGAAACGCCCGACCCGCAGCTTGGGCCCTTGCAGGTCCATCAGGATCCCCAGGGGGTAATTGAGCTGGCGTTCAACCTGGCGGATCCATTGGTAGCGCTGGGCATGGTCGGCGTGCTCGCCATGGCTGAAGTTCAGGCGAAAGATGTTCACCCCGGCTTCCACCAGCTCGCGGATGTCATCAATACCGTCGGTGGCCGGCCCCAGGGTGGCGAGGATTTTGACCTTCTTGTCAGGCGTCATGGGCAGCAGTCTCAAGTATCAAAATGGCGCGGAAGTCGTTGACGTTGGTACGGGTCGGCTCGGTGACGATCAACGCGTCGAGTGCCGCGAAATAGCCGTAGCCATTGTTGTTGTCCAGCTCATCGCTGGCCGACAGGCCCAGGGCCTCGGCGCGGGCGTAGCTGGTGGGGGTCATGATTGCCCCGGCGTTGTCTTCGGAGCCGTCGATGCCGTCGGTGTCACCGGCCAGGGCGTAGACGCCGGGCAGGCCCTTGAGGCTGTCGGTCAGGCTCAGCAGGAATTCGGCGTTGCGTCCGCCACGGCCATTGCCGCGCACGGTCACGGTGGTCTCGCCGCCGGACAGGATCACGCAGGGCGCCGCCAGTGGCTGGCCGTGCTGCACGATTTGCCGGGCAATGCCGGCGTGGACCTTGGCCACGTCCCGCGCTTCGCCTTCCAGATCACCGAGGATCAGTGGGCTGAAACCGGCCTGGCGCACTTTCACCGCCACCGCTTCGAGGGATTGCTGCGGCCGTGCGATCAATTGGAAATGGCTGCGCGCCAGGCACGGGTCGCCGGGTTTGACCGTCTCTGATTCCGGGTTCTGCAACCAGCTGCGCACCGAGGCCGGCACTTCGATCTGGTAACGTTTGAGAATCGCCAGCGCCTGTTGCGAGGTGCTCGGGTCGCCTACGGTCGGGCCGGAGGCAATCACCGTGGCCTGGTCGCCCGGCACATCGGAAATCGCGTAGGTGTAGACCGTGGCCGGCCAGGCGGCCTTGGCCAGGCGCCCACCCTTGATCGCCGAGAGGTGCTTGCGCACGCAATTCATCTCGCCGATGGTCGCGCCGGATTTGAGCAGGGCTTTGTTGATGGCTTGTTTGTCGGCCAGGGTGATACCCGCTGCCGGCAACGCCAACAGGGCCGAACCGCCGCCAGACAGCAGGAAGATCACCCGGTCGTCTTCGCCCAGGTTGCTGATCAGCGCCAGCACACGCTTGGCCACGGCCTGGCCGGCAGCATCCGGCACGGGGTGCGCTGCTTCGACCACTTCGATTTTCTGGCAGGGTGCGCCGTGGCCGTAGCGTGTGACCACCAGGCCCGAAACCTCGCCCTGCCAGCTGTTTTCCACGACCAGGGCCATGGCGGCTGCGGCTTTGCCCGCGCCGATCACGATCACCCGGCCGCTGCGGTCGGCGGGCAGATAAGGTTCGAGGACTTGCCGGGGGTGGGCAGCGTCGATGGCTGTGGCAAACAGCTCGCGAAGCAGGTGTTGCGGATCGACCGACATAAGCGGGCTCCCGGATTCTTGTTATTGGGTTTGAAGCGTGGAATGAGGGCCAAATGTGGGAGCAGGCAAACCAGCTCCCACCAGGGATTGCATTCCGAGAGGGGAGGTTACTTATCGCGAATCGAGAAATTCGCCATATGCTCCAACCCCTTGATCAGCGCCGAATGGTCCCAGTTGCCGCCGCCAATCGCGGTGCAGGTACTGAACACTTGCTGGGTACCGGCGGTGTTGGGCAGGTTGATCCCCAGCTCCTTGGCGCCGGCCAGGGCCAGGTTCAAATCCTTCTGGTGCAGGTTGATACGGAAACCCGGATCGAAGGTGCCCTTGATCATCCGCTCGCCATGCACTTCGAGGATCTTCGACGAGGCGAAGCCACCCATCAGCGCTTCGCGCACCTTGGCCGGATCTGCACCGTTCTTTGCGGCGAACAGCAGTGCTTCGGCCACCGCCTGGATGTTCAGCGCCACGATGATCTGGTTTGCCACCTTGGCGGTCTGGCCATCGCCATTGCCGCCCACCAGGGTGATGTTCTTGCCCATGCTCTGGAACAGCGCCAGGGCGCGTTCGAACGTTTGCGGCTCGCCGCCGACCATGATGCTCAGGGTCGCGGCCTTGGCGCCGACTTCACCGCCCGACACTGGGGCGTCGAGGTACTGCGCGCCGGTGGCGTTGATCTTCGCGGCAAAGGCCTTGGTGGCGGTGGGTGAGATCGAACTCATGTCGATCACCACTTTGTTCGGCGACAGGCCTGCGGCAACACCGTCGGCGCGGAACAGCACGTCATCGACCTGGGGGGTATCGGGCACCATGACGATGATGAATTCCGCTTCCTGGGCCACTTGCTGCGGGTTGGCCAGGGCCACGGCACCGGCGGCGATCAACTCGGCGGGCGCCTTGCCGTGGTGCTCGGAGAGGAACAGTTGGTGACCTGCTTTCTGCAGGTTCGCGGCCATGGGTTGGCCCATGATGCCGGTGCCGATAAAGCCGATTTTAGCCATGATGAAATCCTCTTTTTATTAGTTGTGCAGGTCTGGCACTGCCCCCTGTGGGGTTGCTCAGATGGCGTTATGGCTCTTGAGCCAACCCAGGCCAGCCTCGGTAGTGGTCAACGGCTTGTACTCACAGCCGACCCACCCCTGATAGCCAATGCGATCCAGATGTTCGAACAGGAACCGGTAGTTGATCTCCCCGGTGCCCGGCTCGTTGCGTCCCGGGTTGTCCGCCAGCTGGATATGGTTGATCTGATCCAGGTGCGTGGCCATGGTGCGCGCCAGGTCGCCTTCCATGATTTGCATGTGATAGATGTCGTACTGCAGGAACAGGTTGGCACTGCCCACCTGTTCGCGAATCGCCAGGGCCTGCGCGGTGTTGTTCAGGTAGAAGCCTGGAATGTCGCGGGTGTTGATCGCTTCCATCACCAGCTTGATCCCCACCGCCTGCAGCTTGTCGGCTGCGTACTTGAGGTTGGCGACGAAGGTTTTTTCCAGCGTGGCGTCATCCACACCGGCGGGGCGAATCCCCGCCAGACAGTTGATCTGGGTATTGCCCAGCACCTGGGCGTAGGCGATGGCCAGGTTGACCCCGGCGCGGAACTCTTCGACCCGGTCCGGGTGGCAAGCCAGGCCGCGCTCGCCGTTGGCCCAGTCACCGGCCGGCAGGTTGAACAGCACTTGGGTCAAGCCGTGGGCGTCGAGTTGTGCCTTGATTTCGGCGGAGCTGAACTCGTAGGGGAACAGGTATTCCACCCCACTGAAGCCGGCATCGGCGGCGGCTTTGAAGCGGGCGAGAAAGTCCTGTTCGGTAAACAGCATGGACAGGTTGGCGGCAAAACGCGGCATGGGGTTCTCCTTAATCGAGCAATGAAATGGCAGTCGGTGCGTCGTTGCCCACCAGTGCCAGATCTTCGAATTCGTTGACGGCGTTGATCTCGGTGCCCATGGAAATATTGGTCACGCGCTCCAGAATAATCTCGACAATCACCGGCACCTTGAACTCTTCGATCATTTCCTGGGCCTTGCGCAGCGCGGGCTGGATCTGGCCCGGCTCGAACACACGCAGGGCCTTGCAACCCAGGCCTTCGGCGACGGCAACGTGGTCGACGCCATAACCGTTAAGTTCCGGGGCGTTGAGGTTGTCGAAAGACAACTGCACACAGTAGTCCATTTCAAACCCGCGCTGGGCCTGGCGGATCAGTCCCAGGTAGGAGTTGTTTACCACCACGTGGATGTACGGCAGTTTGAACTGCGCACCCACGGCCAGCTCTTCGATCATGAACTGGAAGTCATAGTCGCCGGACAGCGCCACCACCTTGCGGCTTGGGTCAGCCTTGACCACGCCCAGTGCCGCCGGAATGGTCCAGCCCAATGGGCCGGCCTGGCCGCAGTTGATCCAGTGGCGCGGCTTGTAGACGTGCAGGAACTGCGCACCGGCAATCTGCGACAGGCCGATGGTGCTGACGTAGCAGGTGTCTTTGCCGAACACCTGGTTCATCTCTTCGTACACCCGTTGCGGCTTGACCGGGACGTTGTCGAAGTGGGTCTTGCGGTGCAGGGTGGCTTTGCGCTGCTGGCAATCATGCAACCAGGCGCTGCGGTCCTTGAGCTTGCCGGCGGCTTTCCACTCGCGGGCCACTTCGATAAACATCGTCAGCGCGGCACCGGCGTCGGACACGATGCCCAGGTCCGGGGTGAACACACGGCCGATTTGCGTCGGCTCGATGTCAACGTGAATGAACTTGCGACCTTCGGTATACACCTCCACCGAGCCGGTGTGACGGTTGGCCCAGCGGTTGCCGACGCCCAATACCACGTCGGACTTGAGCATCGTAGCGTTGCCATAACGGTGTGAGGTTTGCAGGCCGACCATGCCCACCATCAGCGGGTGATCGTCGGGGATGGTGCCCCAGCCCATCAGCGTCGGGATCACTGGGATACCGGTCAGTTCGGCAAATTCCACCAACAGCTCGCTGGCGTCGGCATTGATCACGCCGCCGCCGCTGACCAGCAGCGGGCGTTCAGCCTGGTCGAGCATGGCCAGGGCTTTCTCAACCTGGATGCGTGTGGCCAGTGGCTTGGCCAACGGCAGTGGCTGGTAGGCGTCGATGTCGAACTCGATCTCGGCCATCTGCACGTCGAACGGCAAGTCGATCAGCACCGGGCCGGGGCGCCCGGAGCGCATTTCATAGAAGGCTTTCTGGAACGCATACGGCACTTGGCCAGGTTCGAGCACGGTGGTCGCCCACTTGGTCACTGGCTTGACGATGCTGGTGATGTCCACGGCCTGGAAGTCTTCCTTGTGCATGCGGGCACGGGGCGCTTGCCCGGTGATGCACAGGATCGGGATCGAGTCGGCCGAGGCGCTGTACAGGCCGGTGACCATGTCAGTGCCCGCCGGGCCCGAAGTGCCGATGCACACGCCGATATTGCCGGCCTTGGTGCGGGTATACCCCTCGGCCATGTGCGAAGCGCCTTCCACGTGGCGAGCGAGGACGTGATCGATGCCGCCGACCTTTTGCAGGGCCGAATACAACGGGTTGATCGCGGCGCCTGGGATACCGAAGGCGGTGTCTACACCCTCACGGCGCATCACCAGAACGGCGGCTTCGATTGCTCTCATTTTGCTCATGGTTTTGGTGCCTCTTGCGTTTTGTAATTGTATACAAGTGGTGTTGCTTCAAAGTGTATTCACGGCGAGCGGCGCAGGTCAATCCATTTTATTCTCACGCCTGTGCATTCGTCGGAAGGCTTTTTAGCGGGATTATTTCGACGTATGGTGCGTATGTTTCGAAATATTGTATACAAAAAATAAATCTATTGTGTTCTATTTGTTGTATCCGGCTTCTGATCATTCAGAGCCCAAAGGCTTTCTCAATAACAAGATAAGGACGGCACCCATGAGCGCTCTAACCTTGAAAGTCGCAGTCAACCTGGTCAGCCAGGCCATCACCGCTGGCCGCACCATTGCCGCTGCACCGCTGACCATCGCGGTGCTCGACAGCGGCGGGCACCTGATCACCCTGCAACGCGAAGACGGCGCCAGCCTGCTGCGCCCGCAAATCGCTATCGGCAAGGCCTGGGGCGCGATTGCCCTGGGCAAGGGCTCGCGCCTGCTGGCCCTGGATGCCCAGCAACGCCCGGCATTTATCGCCGCGCTGAACAGCCTGGGGCAGGGCGGCGTGGTGCCGGCGCCGGGCGGCGTGTTGATCCGGGACCCGGCGGGGGTGGTGCTGGGGGCGATCGGGATCAGTGGGGATACGTCGGATATTGATGAGCAGTGCGCGATCAGCGCGATTGAAGGGGTGGGGTTGTTGGCGGATGCGGGGGTGAGTGCTTGATTTCTCGGGGCTTGTAAGAACCTCATCGCGAGCAAGCCCGCGTTTTGACCTGTGAACACGGTCAAAATGTGGGAGCGGGCTTGCTCGCGATAGGGGCGACTCGGTCTTAAACCTAAACCCAAATTGCATCCCACAACGGATAGTCGCCAATCCTCTCCACCAATCCCGCCCTCAATGGGTTGGCCACCACATACCTAGCCATCTTCACCAGATCATCCTCCTTGCGCAGCGCGCGATCATGAAAACTGGTTTGCCAAAGCCTTCCCTTGCGGCCAGTGGCACCATTGACTGAACGGGTGCTTTTGGATTTTACCTGGCACATCAAGTCCCCCAGGGAGCCCTTTTGCAGGTCGATCAGCCAGTGAAAGTGGTCGGGCATCACCACCCAGGCCAGAGAGTTCGCCAGCCCTTGATAGTGGGCAAGCCTGAACTGCCAGACCACCAGGCGGCCCAGGTGGAAATCGCTGAAGATCGGCACGCGCTCGTGGGTGTTGGTGGTGATTAGGTAGATGCGGTTGGTTTCGCTGAACCGGCCAATGCGTAGGCGGTGTGAGGTGGCTCGATCAGGCATTCCGTTGCCTCTCTTCAGATGGGGTCTTGAGAGGCTAGATCGAGGAGTTTGAGGCTGATGGGCAGGCTTTTGGCAGGATGTGTCTGGGAGGGCACTTTCGCGAGCAAGCCCGCTCCCACATGGGATCTTCGTTGTTCATACATTTTGTGTCTGGCACAGTTCTAATCTTGGCCACACCACGGTCCCTCAGTCCGGCTCACACCCCTTCAACACCAACCGAATAATCGTCTGCGCCGCCGCTTCATAATCGGCCTCATCCAGCTTGGCCTTGCCGGTCACCGCTGAGATCTGCCAGTCGAAGTCGGCATAGGTCTGGGTCGCTGCCCAGATGCTGAACATCAGGTGGTTGGGGTCGATGGCGGCGATCAGGCCGCGATCGACCCAGCTCTGGATGCAGTCGATGTTGTGCTTGGCCTGGGCGTTGAGCTGCTGCACCTGCTCGGGGCTCAGGTGTGGCGCGCCGTGCATGATTTCGCTGGCGAACACTTTCGAGGCAAAGGGCAGATCGCGGGAGATGCTGATCTTCGAGCGAATATAGCTGCTCAGCACTTGCTTGGGGTCACCGTCCGGGTTGAAGGGGGTGGAGGCGGCCAGGATCGGCTCGATGATGCTTTCGAGCACCTCGCGGTAGAGGTTGTCCTTGGACTTGAAGTAGTAATAGACGTTGGGTTTGGGTAGCCCGGCCTTGGCGGCGATGTCGCTGGTTTTGGTCGCGGCGAAGCCCTTGTCGGCAAACTCCTCGCTGGCTGCCCGCAGGATCAGTTCTTTGTTGCGCTCGCGAATGGTGCTCATAGACCAGATGATTCCTTGCCAGGACAGGCGGTTGCGCATGGTAGCACCGGCGATCCGCGGGCCTCAAGAATCTGCCCGCGACGCTTTGTACCACGCTATGCTGCGAAATATCCCACATTAAGGACGTCCGATTCATGGCAGGAAGCAGCTTGTTGGTATTGATTGATGACATCGCCGCCGTCCTCGACGACGTGGCCCTGATGACAAAAATGGCCGCCAAGAAAACCGCCGGGGTGCTGGGGGATGACTTGGCGCTCAATGCCCAGCAAGTTTCCGGCGTGCGCGCCGAGCGGGAAATCCCGGTGGTGTGGGCGGTTGCCAAGGGTTCGTTTATCAACAAGCTGATCCTGGTGCCCACCGCGCTGTTGATCAGCGCCTTCGCGCCCTGGGCGGTCACCCCACTGTTGATGCTCGGCGGCGCCTATCTGTGTTTCGAGGGCTTTGAAAAGCTCGCCCATAAACTCCTCCACAGCAAGGCCGAAGATCAGGCCGAACATGCCCAGTTGGTCGCAGCCGTGGCCGATCCGGCAACGGACCTGGTGGCCTTCGAAAAGGACAAGATCAAGGGCGCCATCCGCACCGACTTTATCCTCTCGGCCGAAATCATCGCGATCACCCTGGGCACCGTGGCGGATGCGCCGTTGATGCAGCAAGTGATCGTGCTGTCGGGCATCGCCCTGGTCATGACCATCGGCGTGTACGGCCTGGTGGCCGGTATCGTCAAGCTCGATGACCTGGGCCTGTGGATGTCGCAAAAGCCCGGCCAGTTGGTACGTGATATCGGCAACGGACTTCTGCGAACCGCACCGTACATGATGAAAGGCCTGTCTGTGATCGGCACGGCGGCAATGTTCATGGTCGGTGGCGGCATCCTCACCCACGGCGTGCCCGCGGTGCATCACTGGATTGAAAGCGTGAGCCAGAGTATCGGTGGCATCTCCTGGCTGGTGCCGACCCTGCTCAATGCCGTCGCGGGGATCATCGCCGGGGCGGTGGTGCTGGCGCTGGTGTCTGTAGCGAGCAAGGCGTGGCGCGCCTTGAGGGGCTAGGCGTTACCGCAGCGCGCTGTAGCCTTTTTCGCTGAACGCCTTGAACAGCTGCGCTTCCGAGCCTGCGGAAACACTGCCGAACTGGCCAAAACCCTGTACGTGCTGATCGTTTTGCTGGGTTGGGCCCTGACGCTCCAAGTCTTCACGGCCATCAATATAGGTTGCCACTTTAGCCAGGTTATAGGCGGCATTGGCACGTGATTCGGGGTCGCGGTTGGCTGCGCTCCAATCGCCGGTTTGCTGTTTGAGCTGATTGATGAAGTTGCTTGCAAAAGGACCATCTTGTTTGAGGATGTCCTTGAGGATCGGGGTGTCCTTGAAGATTTGCCCTGCACTGCGATTGTCGCCGCGCGGTCGGCCATAGGCGCCTCTGGGGGCGTCCAGATGAGGTTTTGTTGAGGCTTGGGATTCAGCCGTCGGGGGCGCGGCGAGGGTGGGTGCCGTGAGGGTGGGTTGGGAAACCGATATCGTCATGTTTAAGTTCCACTGGAAAGTTCGAGGTGGGCAGAGTGCGGTCAGCCTGTTTTGGGTCGGGCTTATCAGCATGGGGGCCTGGACTTTAAGTGGCAGGGGCGTACGAACTGGTTCCGAGGGGGGGGCTGCTGACAGCCGAAAAAAAAGGCCATCGAACGTTTCGATGGCCTTTTTGCACGCTGGGTAACGTTATTCGGCAATCTGCAACTTGCGCGACTCGGTATACACATACCGCACTTTTTCATACTCGAACGGCGAGTTCATCTGGCCGTAGCGAAAGCTGGTCTGGTAGCGCTTGTCTACTGCGCGCAGGGCCCAGATTTCCGGGTGGTTGGAGCTGACCTCGGACACGTTGAGGTAGTTGATCTGCGATTCGGCGGTGTAGTCGACGAGCAGGCCACCGGTGTCGCGCAGGTTCGATGGGCCGAGGATCGGCAGGATCAGGTAGGCGCCGCCCGGTACGCCGTAGAAGCCCAGGGTCTGGCCGAAGTCTTCGCTCTGGCGCGGCAGGCCCATGGCGGTAGCCGGGTCCCACAGCCCGGCGATGCCGATAGTGGTGTTGACCAACAGGCGGCCGGTGGTTTCCAGGGAGCGGTGGCCCTTGAGTTGCAGCAGGCTGTTCATCAGGTTGGGCACATCGCCCAGGTTGTTGAAAAAGTTGCTCACCCCGGTGCGCAGGAAGCTGGGGGTGACGTAGCGATAGCCGTCGACCACGGGCAGGAATACCCATTGGTCGAAGCGGTAGTTGAAGTGGTACACCCGACGGTTCCACGACTCCAGCGGGTCATAGACGTTGAGGGCGTTGAGGGTCGAGCGCTCGAACTCGCGCTGATCCAGGCCAGGGTTGAACTTGAGCTTGCTCAAGGGCTCCTTGAAGCCATCCTGGTCGATCACGGTCGGTGCATGAGCCTTGCTGTTGTCCGCGTTGGCAACGCCTGCACAGAGTAAGGCGGCAAGAAGCAGGAGATGTTTAGCCACGGAAAAACTCCAGCATGGCGTCGGCGTTGACGCGGTAATTGAGGTTGCCGCAGTGGCCGCCCAGCGGGTAGACGGTCAAGCGATCGCCGAAGGTCTTGCGCAAGAAGCCCAGGTCGCCAGGGCCGAGGATCACGTCGTCGGCGTTGTGCATCACGGCGATTTTCGGGCTGTCACGCAGGTAATCCTCGAGGGCGTACAGGCTCACCTGGTCGATCAGTTGCAGCAGGCTGCCGCCGTCGGAGCGGGCGCGCCACATCGGGATCACTTGTTCGGTCAGGTAGCAGTCGAAATCACACTGCAGCGCACGCTTGAGGAACGGCGTGAGGCTGGTGCTTTCGGTGATTGGGTATTTGGGCGGGATGATCAGGCCGCGACGGTTGATCAGGTCCGAGGTAAAGGCGATATCGGCCGCCGAGAAGCGGAACGAGGTGCCGATCAGCATCGCCATCTGCTCGTTGGTCAGGTGCTCCTTGGAGTTCTGGAAGTCGTAGAGCAGGGCATCGTTCATGTCGATATAGCCCTTTTGCTGGAAGTAGCGGGTCAGCTTGTTCAACACCAGCTCATAGAAGGTGGTGCTGTTGTTGATGCCCTTGACCTCGGTCTGCACCAGCTTGTCGAGGTTGGTGATGGAGGTATAGAGGTTGACCGGCGGGTTCAGCAGCAGCACTTTCTTGAAGTTGAAGCTGCGTCGTGTCTCGTCCAGTTTGGCGACGAACGCCGCGTCCAGCGCCCCCAGGCTGTAGCCGGTGAGGTAGAAGTCGGTGACCGGCAGCGTGGCGTTTTGTGCGCGCACGGCCTGCATCACGCGGTACATGTCTTCGGCGTCTTCCTGGGTGATGCCGGGTGTGGCAAAGCGCGAGGCGGCGCTGATGAAGTCGAAGCTGGTGGGCGACGACAGTTGGACGACATGGTAGCCGGCCTTGTAGTACAGCTTTTTCAGGTATTCGTTGAGAGAGCTGTCAAAACGCGCGCCGGTGCCGGCGATCAGGAAGATCAGTGGCGCGGCGCGATCCTGTTTGGCAATGCGGTAGGTGAGCTTCTTCACCGCCCAGAAGTTGTCGGGCAGGCTGAATTCACGCTCCGGGCGCATGTTCAGGTTGTAGTCGGATTGGTTGATGTCATCAATGGATGGCAAATCCGGCCGCAAGTCCGGTGGCGTTGTGGCGATGGTCGCTTCGAACGGGTTGGTCAAAGGATAGCCATAGCTGGCCGGGTCGACGTCGACCGCCAGTGCTGACGCACTCAAAAAAAGGCCACCCAACAGGGCAGCGCAGCGCAAGGAACGGAGCATGACTAAATCCCTAAGAGGAAACGTGCTTAATGAAGTTCGCAGGCTATGACCACCGCGTTATCGCCGAAGTGCCAGCCATCGGCACTTAATATCGGAAAAAACATAGGAATCGAGGTAATAGTATGCAGACGATACACTTTGGCACGCTTTGATGAATAGTTATCTGTGCGCAACCCTTGCCAATGGCCCTGGGGAGATTAAGCTGGGCGCCGTTTTCGTCTATCGGAGTGCCCTTATGTCCCGTCGTTTGCCGCTGATCCTGCTGCTGTTGGCCTTGCCGTTATGGCTGGCTGCCAGTTATGGCGCCCGTTATGGGTTTATGGAGGACGGGCAGTGGGTGGGCATCTGCGTTGACGATGCCAGCCGCTGGGAGTGCCAGTTACGGGCGAACCTGGGTTTGATGATCCACTTCAAGGTCATGGGCTGGGCGGCGCTGGTCACCTCGGTGCTGGCGTTTGTACTGCCAGGCCGTGCCGGTTGGGGTTTGGCGGTGTTGGGGCTGGCGTTCGGGATTCCGGCATTGGCGTTGTACAACACCAATTTTGCGGTGTTTGCCTTGGTGATTGCCGGGTTGCGGTTGGTCAGGGCGCCTCGGGCTGCCTGATAGGGCCAATCGCAGCATAGGTATCTACACATCTCTTTAAGTGATTCTTAGGTTTGTGTACATATCCGTTGCTGCGGTTACGGCGGCTATTGGTTCCGCCCTTACGTGAACTGCCCCCCGAATGTTGGACACCTGACCCCTCGGGAGGGTGTTCCATGACGAAATACAACCTAGCGCTCAAGCAATCACTGATTGAAGAGTGTCTGTCTGCCAGTAGCGTTCATGAGGTGGCCCTCAGGCATGGCTTGAGTCCATCGCTACTGCGGCGCTGGATCAAGGGTTTTGAAAAGCACGGTTCCTCTGGCTTGATTGCTAAGTACAGCCATTACGATGCCCAGTTTAAATTGAAGGTTTTGCAGTGCATCGAACAAGACGGACTGTCGGCCCAACAGGCCTGTATACAGTTTGATATCCGTGGCCCAAGCAGTATCAGGCAGTGGCAAAAGCTGTACGATGAGGGCGGCGTAGAAGCGCTACAACCGCATCGTCTTCAAGAGTCCAGCATGCCCCGCAAACCTTCCAGACAACCCAAAGCAAGTCCTGCTCTTCCTGCGGACGCAGAGCTGACCCCTGAACAAATGCTCGCAGAACTGGCCTATCTGCGCGCGGAGAATGCCTATTTAAAAAAGCTCGATGCCTTAATCCAAGCGGATCCCCGTACTGCGCAGCCAAAAAAACGCAGGCCGTCCAAGGATTGAGGCATGAGCATCCACTTGCTCTGTTGCTACGTGCAGCGGGACTTGCACGCAGCACCTTCTATTACCAAAGCAAAACACTGCTAACCGACAAGCATGCCGACCTTAAAGATCGCATCCGCAGCGTCTTTCACGGGAATAAGGGGCGTTACGGCTACCGCCGTATCACTGCGACCCTTGGAAACAGTGGTGAGTTGATCAATCACAAAAAGGTGCATCGGCTGATGCAGATAATGGGCCTCAAGTCGCTGGTCAAAGTGAAGAAATATCGCTCTTACCGAGGTGCTGAAGGGCTTGTTGCGCCTGATCTACTAAAGCGCGAATTTAAGGCAGAAGCCCCTAACCAGAAATGGGTAACCGACGTGACGGAGTTCAAGGTGAAGGGGCAAAAGCTGTTTCTCTCGCCTCTCATGGATTTGTACAACGGCGAGATCCTGGCCTACCAGATCAACCGACGTCCCGAATTCAGGATGGTCTCGATGATGCTGGAAAAAGCCTTCGGGCGACTGAGTCGAGATGAAAAACCAATACTGCACTCTGACCAGGGTTGGCAGTACAGGCAGCCTACCTACCGACATATGCTGGCCGAAAAGAGCATCGAGCAGAGCATGTCGCGCAAGGGTAATTGCTTGGACAATGCCGCCATGGAAAGCTTTTTCGGCACACTCAAGAGCGAGTTTTTCTATCTGGAATCATTTGAGAGTGTGGAGCAGCTGGCATCAGGCATAGAGGATTACATTGCCTACTACAACCAAGACCGCATAAGCCTCAGACTGAATGGCTTGAGTCCGGTACAATTTCGTATCCAGACGCTGAATCAATAGCGTCCCTGTCCAACATTCGGGGGGCAGTTCAACGGCGGGTCACTTTCGAAGAGCGTGTACGGACCGGACACATGGTTGACGGGTGTGCGGGGACATGGTGGACACTTTTGGCGAGCCAACTTCGCCGGAAAGCCATCATGCCCTGGGACACGAGAGATACCATGAGCCTGAAAGAAGAGTTCATTGCCTTAGCACGGCAACCCGGCAGCAATAAACGAGAGCTGTGTCGACGGTTCGGCATCAGTCCGCAAACGGCCTATAAGTGGTTGAAACGCTATGAAATGCAGGGGCAGTCTGGACTGCAAGAGAAGTCCCGAAAACCTGCGACTAGCCCAAAGCTAACCGCGCCAGCTCTGGAAGCGGAAGTCATAGCGCTTAGGCGAGCACATCCCGCTTGGGGCGGACGTACAATCAGCAGCCTTTTGAAAAAGCAGATTGCTCCTAGCACTGTCACCAATGTTCTGCACCGATGCGGGCTGATTCAGCCTGTTCAGAAGGAACAAGAAGCAAAGCTGAGATTTGAACACGATGCACCTAACGATCTTTGGCAGATGGATTTCAAAGGGCACTTCCCGACGCAAGAAGGCCGATGCCATCCGCTGACGTTGCTGGACGATCACTCACGATTCAATTTGGCGATTCAAGCTTGTGATAACGAGCGTGGAATCACAGTGAAGGAAAAGATGATCGAGGTATTCCAGCGCTTTGGTTTACCGGCTCGCATCAACGTTGACAATGGGCCGCCATGGGGCTCGCCACGCAACCCTGGGGAAATCACAGAATTAAGTATCTGGTTGATTCGCTTGGGGATCAGGATCAGCTTCAGTCGTCCTTATCACCCTCAAACCAATGGAAAGATTGAGCGCTTCCATCGTTCACTCAAAGCCGAGGTGCTTGATGGGCGTCAATTCTCCACGATCAAGGATGCTCAAACAGCGTTTGATCAATGGCGTGAGGTCTATAACTTAAAACGCCCTCACCAAGCACTGGACTACAAGGTGCCTATGGACCGGTATCGAGCAAGCCCCTGGGCTTATCCGCAGCAGCTATCGGAGTTTGAATATGGGCCGGATGATGTGCTGGCCAAGGTTTATCACAGCCGATTTCGCTTTCAGAAACGTTACTTCAGCATTGCCAAGGGGCTGGTTGGGCAGCACATCGCAGTTCGGCCTAACCCTGAAAGTGACGGGCTCTTTGACGTCTACTTCTGCCACCATTTCCTACGAACGATCGACGTGAGCAAACCGGACTATGGTTCATAATGTGTCAACTATGTCCCCGCACATGTGTCCACTATGTGTCCGGTCCGTACAGAAGAGCGCGAAAGTAACCAAAGCGCTTTTGCCCCACCACTCGGCACCTCGCCTAGGCTCGGTGTGCCCGTCATCCGACATTGATTTTGGGGGCCGCCGCGATGGGCCATCCATGGCCCAGCGCGGCTAACCCGGCGTCCTGCCGGGTTACCCCCCAAATCAATATCGGATGACGGCCAGCGTGGTTTAACGGGGCGCCTCAGATCAAAAGCAAAGCGAGGCGGCCTGACAGCCGACCTGATCGTCGAAGCGTGCGCGGACTCCTGTGGGAGCTGGCTTGTCGGATCGCCGCATCGCTGCGATGGCGCCGGCACTGCTAGCCTTTATGTTGTCTGACACACCGCTATCGCAGCCTCGCAGGGCGAGACAGCTCCCACAGGGGAATGCAGCTTCGCGCTCTGGCATTGCTGTTGCTCTGCTTTTGATCTGGCTTTTGATCTTGATCTTAGGCGCCCCGTTAAACCACGATGGCCGCAGGCAGGTATTGCGCAGTGGGCACCCCGGCATGGATGCCGGGGTAGCCGCGACACGGCCATGGATGGCCGATCGCGGCGGGCCCACGGAGCAATGCCTGACTGCGGGCATGCCGAGCCTAGGCGAGGCACCGAGTGGTGGGGCAAGAGCGTTTTGCTTACTTTGGCGCTTCTCCAAAGTGAGCCGCCGTCAGGGCGGAACCCTAAGTGGCCGTGACCGCAGCAACGGATATGTACACAAACCCAATAAGCTAAAGAGTTGTGTAGATACCTATGCTCATCGCAGGCAAACCCGCTCCCACATTTGAATGTATTCACAGATCAAAATGTGGGAGCGGTGCGATAGCGATCTTATGGATTGCGCACCCGCAGGCAACGCCACAAGGCTGCAACCATCAACACGCTGACCAGCGCCCAACCCAGGGCCTGCTGGTTCATCAAGCCTTCGCGGTACAGCTGCGGTGCAATGCCGGCGCCGATGATGAAGGTCAGCAGGGCTATTTCCCGGCGTGGCCCCCTGACCGGGCGCAGCAGGTAGACCAGCGCCGGCAGCAGCAGGGCGGCAGTGGGGAAGCTGCGGTAGCGTGGGTCGAACACCAGTGCCAGCATCATTACCGTCGTGGCGAACCCTGCGAATGCAATCAACCAGCCAGCGCGCTGCTCCAGCCAGGCGTAGGCCCGTGCGCGCCAACCCTGGCGAGCGCTCAAGGCCAGGGCCCCATGGGCCAGCACCAACAGGTTCAGGGCCAGCAACAGCCCAGCCCAGATCCATTCATCAGTGAAGCGCGCGGTCACTCGGGTCAGTTCGGCCCAACTGCCAATCGAGCCCGCCGCCACCGCGCCCAGCAACGGCAGCAACAACGCGGCGCGGGTACTGCGCACACGCCCGCCGAGCACCAGGGTGCCCAATAGGATCAGCCCGCCAACGCCCAGCCACAGCGGCCAGTACGGCACATTGGTGACCGGGCCGGCCAGGATGCCCTTGTCCTGGCGTTCGGCATCAAACAGCCCCCAGTAACCGCCGACCGCCCCTTCGCTGGCGCGTTTCCACGGCTGGTCAAAGGCTTCGATCAGGTTGTAATGCCAGCCATTGGCTTCGGCCATGGCGACAAAACCGCGAATGAACTTGGCTTCGTTGACCCGGCTCGGCACTGCGGTTTCCCGCTGGCGGCCTTCGCTGGGCCAGCCGGTTTCGCCAATCATCACGTCCTTGGGGGCGAAGCGGTTGCCGAAGGTCTGGCGAATATCGCCGACATGGCGCAGGGCCTGGTCGATCCCCGCCGGGTCATCTTCCCAATACGGCAACAAGTGAATGGTCAGGAAATCCACCGCCGGGGCAATTTCCGGGTGTTGCAGCCAGAACTCCCAGACATCGGCATAGGTGACCGGCTGCTGGATCTGGCTTTTGACCTTTTCGATCAGCTTCACCAACTGCGTGGCGGTGATTTCCTTGCGCAACAGGGCTTCGTTGCCGACGATCACCGACGTGACCACGTCAGGGTTGGCGTTGGCCGAGGCGATCAGCAGGTCGACCTCCTTGGCGTTGTCCATCGGGTTGCTGTTGATCCAGGCACCGATCATCAACTTCAGGCCGTGTTTGCGCGCCAGGTCCGGCAGGGCTTCGAGGCCGGTCATGGAGTAGGTGCGGATGCACTCAAAGCGCGTGGCCAGCAATGCCAGGTCGGCGTCCATGCGCTCGGGGCGCAGTTTGAACGGCTGGTCGAACGGTGACTGGTCCTTGTCGAAGGGCGTGTAGGACGCGCATTGCAACTTGTGGCTGGCGCTGGCGACGTCCGGCAGCACTAGTGGCTGGCCGAGGCCATACCAGTAGCCGCCCAGCGCGAACAGGCCGAGCAGCAAGGCAAATACATAAGGCATGAAGGGGAAGCGGGCAGTCGCGGTCATGGTCAGGCCGTGTGGGAACAAAGCCGCGCATCTTACCTGTATTTGCCGGTTTTCAGGGGGACCGCATAATTTTGACATGCAAAGTTCGGGCGGGATTTTGACGCTGCGTCCTAGGAATTTTCCTGCTGGCGTTGTGATGTCGTTTCTTGCTCCGCTGAGGTCGTAGTCAGAGCAGGTCCACAGGTTCAGCAGGTTGATGATCGAACGGCACCACATGACAACAGGTTGACGTCGCTCGGCATCCGTCGGGCGCAGCACTTTCGGGGAAGCACTATGAAGATGCGACGACTCTTGGGCGCAGCTGCCACCTTGGTAGTTGCGATGAGTTCCACACTGGCCAGCGCCGACAGCAAGACCCTGAGCCTCGGTTATGTGGACGGCTGGTCGGACAGTGTCGCCACCACCCACGTGGCGGCTGAAGTGATCAAGCAAAAACTGGGCTATGACGTGAAACTGCAGGCGGTTGCCACCGGGATCATGTGGCAGGGCGTGGCCACCGGCAAACTTGACGCCATGCTTTCGGCCTGGCTGCCGGTCACCCACGGCGAGTATTGGACCAAGAACAAGGACAAAGTGGTCGACTACGGCCCCAACTTCAAGGATGCGAAGATCGGTTTGATCGTGCCGGAGTACGTCAAGGCCAAGTCCATCGAGGACTTGAAGACCGACACCACCTTCAAGAACAAGATCGTTGGCATTGATGCCGGTTCAGGCGTGATGCTCAAGACTGACGAAGCCATCAAGCAATATGGCCTGGACTATAAGCTGCAGGCCAGTTCCGGGGCGGCAATGATCGCTGAGTTGACCCGTGCCGAAGACAAGCAGGATTCCATTGCGGTGACCGGCTGGGTGCCACACTGGATGTTCGCCAAGTGGAAGCTGCGTTTCCTTGACGATCCAAAAGGCATCTATGGCGCCGCCGAGACGGTCAATAGCATCGGCAGCAAGGGCCTGGAAAAGAAAGCCCCGGAAGTCGCGGCATTCCTGAAGAAATTCCAGTGGGCCTCCAAGGATGAAATCGGCGAAGTAATGCTCGCTATCCAGGAAGGTGCCAAGCCAGATGCGGCGGCCAAGGATTGGGTGGCCAAGCACCCTGAGCGTGTGGCTGAGTGGACCGCTCCTTGACCCCCTGAAAAGTATTGGTGATGGGCCTTGTGTGAGAGCTGGCCTGCCCGCGATGGCGGTGGATCAGTTGATGGATACCTGACTGATTCACCGCCATCGCGGGCAAGCCAGCTCTCCCATAAGCTCCCTCCCGCAATTGTTTCTGTCACCTCCCAAACCCTCGTTACACTGGTTCTAAGACTAAGGTCGTCTGGAACCTCTCCCGCAGCCGCATACAGTGGATATGTCCCAATAATAAAAAGCTGTGCTGCGAGGATAAAAACAATGAACGACAGCATTTACCTCTCGATTCAAAACAGCCCGCGCTTCAAGGAGCTGGTCAGAAAAAGGGAAAGGTTCGCCTGGATTCTCTCGGCGATCATGCTCGGGCTGTATTCCGGATTCATCCTGTTGATTGCTTATGGGCCACAAGTCTTGGGGGCCAAGATCAGCCCTGAGTCGTCCATCACCTGGGGGATCCCGATGGGGGTTGGGCTGATTGTCTCGGCCTTTGTGCTCACAGGCATCTACGTGCGACGCGCCAATGGCGAATTCGACGACCTGAACAATGCGATTCTCAAGGAGGCTGCGCAATGATCCGTCGTCTATTGGCTGTATTCGGCGCTTCGCTTTTTGCTCCTGCCGTTTGGGCGGCGGACGCATTGACCGGTGAAGTGCACAAGCAACCGTTGAACGTTGCGGCGATCCTGATGTTTGTCGCCTTTGTCGGCGCAACATTGTGCATCACCTACTGGGCGTCCAAGCGTAACAATTCGGCGGCTGACTACTATGCCGCTGGCGGCAAGATCACCGGTTTCCAGAACGGTCTGGCGATTGCCGGCGACTACATGTCGGCGGCGTCCTTCCTGGGGATTTCCGCACTGGTGTTCACCTCTGGCTACGATGGCCTGATCTACTCGATCGGCTTCCTGGTGGGCTGGCCGATCATTCTGTTCCTGATCGCCGAGCGCCTGCGTAACCTGGGCAAGTACACGTTTGCCGACGTAGCGTCCTATCGCCTCGGGCAAACCCAGATCCGCAGCCTGTCGGCTTGTGGTTCGCTGGTGGTGGTGGCGTTCTACCTGATTGCGCAGATGGTCGGCGCCGGCAAGCTGATCCAGCTGCTGTTCGGCCTTGATTACCATGTTGCGGTGATCCTGGTGGGTATCCTGATGTGCCTCTATGTGTTGTTCGGCGGCATGCTGGCGACCACCTGGGTACAGATCATCAAGGCAGTGCTGCTGCTGTCCGGTGCTTCGTTCATGGCACTGATGGTGATGAAGCACGTCAACTTCGACTTCAACCTGCTGTTCTCCGAGGCGATCAAGGTTCACCCTAAAGGTGAGGCGATCATGAGCCCTGGCGGCCTGGTAAAAGACCCGATCTCGGCGTTCTCCCTGGGCCTGGCCCTGATGTTCGGTACAGCTGGCCTGCCACACATCCTGATGCGCTTCTTCACCGTGAGTGACGCTAAAGAAGCCCGCAAGAGCGTGCTGTATGCCACTGGCTTTATCGGCTACTTCTACATCCTGACCTTTATCATCGGCTTCGGCGCGATTCTGCTGGTCAGCACCAACCCGGCGTTCAAGGATGCAGCAGGCGCTCTGTTGGGTGGTAACAACATGGCGGCGGTGCACCTGGCCAACGCGGTGGGCGGCAGTATCTTCCTGGGCTTCATCTCGGCCGTGGCGTTTGCCACCATCCTCGCGGTGGTTGCCGGTTTGACCCTGGCCGGTGCTTCGGCGGTGTCCCATGACCTGTATGCCAGCGTGATCAAGAAAGGCAAGGCCAACGAGAAGGATGAGATTCGCGTGTCGAAGATCACCACCATCGCCCTGGCAGTGCTGGCGATTGGTCTGGGTATCCTGTTTGAAAGCCAGAACATCGCGTTCATGGTCGGCCTGGCGTTCTCCATTGCCGCCAGCTGTAACTTCCCGGTGCTGCTGCTTTCCATGTACTGGAAAAACCTCACCACCCGTGGCGCGATGATTGGTGGCTGGCTGGGTCTGGTCAGTGCGGTTGGCCTGATGGTCCTGGGCCCGACCATCTGGGTCTCGATCCTGCACCATGAAAAAGCGATCTTCCCGTACGAGTACCCGGCGCTGTTCTCGATGATCATCGCGTTCGTGGGTATCTGGTTCTTCTCCATCACCGACAAGTCGGCGGCGGCAGTGAAAGAACGGGCGCTGTACTTCCCGCAGTTTGTGCGTTCGCAGACTGGCCTGGGGGCGAGCGGGGCGGTCAACCACTAAGGTTGTAGCTCAATAAGAAATGCCCCGGTCGAAAGGCCGGGGCATTTTTTTGGCTGGATGATTTGTAGTGTTTGGGCTGGCCTCATCGCGGGCAGGCCCGGCTCCCACAGTTGAACGATGTGCGCCCGGGCGATGCGGTCAGCTGTGGGAGTACCCGGCGCTGTTCTGGATGATCACTGGCTCTTCTCCATCACCGATAAGTCGGTGGCGGCGGTGAAAGCGCTTCCCGCAGTTTGTGCGTTCGCAGACTGGCCTGGGGCGCGCGGGGCGGTCAACCGCTTAGGTTGTAGCTCAGTAAGAAATGCCCTGGTCGAAAGGCCGGTTTTTTTTGCCTGGGGTTCTGTGTTGCCTGCGCTATTGCCTTCGCGAGCAAGCCCACAGTTGACCGCGTTCATCCTTTGAAATGCGGTCAACTGTGGGCTTGCTCGCGAAAGCGGTATGTCAGGCAGCACAAACAAAACGGCCTCCACTAAGGGAGGCCGTTCTCAATGCAGCTAAGCAGTTGAATGCTTACTTGCGGTCTTCCAGCTTGGTAATGTCACGCGACTCGTAGCCGGTGTACAGCTGGCGCGGGCGGCCAATCTTGTACGGGCTGGAGAGCATTTCTTTCCAGTGGGAGATCCAGCCCACGGTCCGCGCCAGGGCGAAGATCACGGTGAACATACTGGTTGGAATGCCGATCGCCTTGAGGATGATCCCCGAGTAGAAGTCGACGTTCGGGTACAGCGAGCGTTCGATGAAGTACGGGTCGGTCAGCGCGATCTCTTCCAGGCGCATGGCCAGTTCGAGTTGCGGATCGTTGTTGATGCCCAGTTCCTTCAACACTTCGTCGCAGGTCTGCTTCATGACGGTGGCGCGCGGGTCGCGGTTCTTGTAGACCCGGTGACCGAAGCCCATCAGCTTGAACGGATCGTTCTTGTCCTTGGCCTTGGCGATGAACTTGTCGATGTTGGACACATCGCCGATTTCATCGAGCATGGTCAATACGGCTTCGTTTGCACCGCCGTGGGCAGGGCCCCACAGTGCAGCGATGCCCGCGGCGATACAGGCGAACGGATTGGCACCCGAGGAGCCCGCCAGGCGCACGGTGGACGTCGAGGCGTTCTGTTCGTGGTCGGCATGGAGGATGAAGATCCGGTCCATGGCCTTGGCCAGTACCGGGCTGATCGGTTTGATCTCGCACGGGGTGTTGAACATCATGTGCAGGAAGTTTTCCGCGTACGTCAGGTCGTTGCGCGGGTACATCATGGGCTGGCCCATGGAGTACTTGTAAACCATTGCGGCCAGGGTGGGCATCTTGGCAACCAGGCGGATCGCGGAGATTTCGCGATGCTGCGGGTTATTGATGTCCAGGGAGTCGTGATAGAAGGCCGACAGGGCGCCGACTACACCGCACATGACGGCCATTGGGTGCGCGTCGCGACGGAAGCCGTTGAAGAAGGTCTTCAACTGCTCGTGAACCATGGTGTGGTTCTTCACGGTGCTGACAAACTGGGCCTTTTGCTCGGCTGTTGGCAATTCGCCATTTAGCAGCAGGTAGCAGGTTTCCAGGTAGTCCGATTTCTCGGCCAGTTGTTCGATCGGGTAGCCGCGATGTAGCAGAATGCCATTGTCGCCGTCGATATAGGTAATCTTCGACTCGCAAGAAGCGGTCGACATGAAGCCTGGGTCGAAAGTGAAACGGCCCGTGGCCGTCAGGCCCCGTACGTCGATAACATCGGGACCAACGGTGCCGGTTAAAATGGGCAGCTCGACGGGGGCTGCGCCCTCGATGATCAACTGCGCTTTTTTGTCAGCCATGTGGCCTCCTATTTATGCTTCAAATCATCAGACAGACCCCCCACGCAGGGCCCGCACCACTATATTGATATAAATCCAGATGTCAATTTGCCTAAAGTCTTGCTCCAGAAGGCTTTAACCGTACTTTTTCCTCGAAATTGCCTGCCGTTTACGCCTTTTATCCCGTCAGCGCAATCAGCTATTAGGGTGAGGAGTGCGCGTTGTCATTAGTAGCCTAACTGTCTATACTCGGCCACCGACCGCCAAGGGCTTTTGGGCTTGCTTTCATTGGGGGTCGCACTCCCTGGGTGGTGCTTACCTGACCAGTGCACTCCCCAACAACTTTGCCCTGATTGTTAGGGGCTCTTCAGTGTGAAAAAAAGCCGTGAATAGCCAACGACCTGTAAACCTAGACCTAAGGACCATCAAACTCCCCATCACCGGCGTTACGTCGTTCCTGCACCGTGTTTCCGGCATCATCCTGTTCCTGGGCTTGGGCATCATGCTTTATGCATTGAGCAAATCCCTGGGTTCCGAGGAAGGATACGCCGAGGTGAAGGCATGCTTGACCAGCCCGCTGGCCAAGTTCGTAGCATGGGGCCTCCTGTCCGCTCTGCTGTATCACCTGGTAGCCGGTGTGCGCCACTTGATCATGGATATGGGCATCGGTGAGACGCTGGAAGGCGGCCGCCTGGGCTCGAAAATCATCATCGCCATTTCCGTGGTGCTGATCGTTCTGGCAGGAGTTTGGATATGGTAACCAGCGTTACGAACCTATCGCGTTCAGGCCTCTATGACTGGATGGCGCAGCGTGTGTCTGCGGTCGTTCTCGCGGCTTATTTCATTTTCCTGATCGGGTACCTCGTTGCAAACCCTGGCATTGGCTACGCCCAATGGCACGGTCTGTTCTCCCACAACGGGATGCGTATCTTCAGTCTGCTCGCCCTTGTGGCCCTGGGTGCTCACGCCTGGGTCGGCATGTGGACCATCGCGACCGACTACCTGACGCCGATGGCGCTGGGCAAGTCCGCGACTGCAGTACGTTTCCTTTTCCAGGCAGTATGCGGCGTCGCGATGTTCGCTTACTTCGTCTGGGGTGTGCAGATTCTCTGGGGTATCTGATTCATGGCTAACATTCCAACGATTTCTTTTGACGCCATCATTATTGGTGGCGGCGGCGCCGGCATGCGCGCTGCACTGCAGCTGGCCCAGGGTGGTCACAAGACTGCCGTGATCACCAAGGTGTTCCCGACCCGTTCCCACACCGTATCGGCCCAGGGTGGCATCACCTGCGCCATCGCTTCTGCGGATCCGAACGATGACTGGCGCTGGCACATGTACGATACCGTCAAGGGTTCCGACTATATCGGCGACCAGGACGCTATCGAGTACATGTGTCAGGAAGGCCCTGCTGCGGTGTTCGAGCTGGACCACATGGGTCTGCCGTTCTCCCGTACCGAACAGGGTCGTATCTACCAGCGTCCATTCGGCGGCCAGTCGAAGGATTACGGTAAAGGCGGCCAGGCTGCCCGTACCTGCGCGGCATCCGACCGTACCGGTCACGCGCTGCTGCACACTCTTTATCAGGGCAACCTGAAAGCCGGCACCACGTTCCTGAACGAGTACTACGCGGTTGACCTGGTGAAGAACCAGGACGGCGCATTCGTCGGCGTGATCGCTATCTGCATCGAAACCGGTGAAACCACCTACATCCGCGCCAAGGCTACCGTGCTGGCGACGGGCGGTGCAGGTCGTATCTACGCTTCGACCACCAACGCCCTGATCAACACCGGTGACGGCGTTGGCATGGCCCTGCGTGCAGGCGTGCCGGTACAAGACATCGAAATGTGGCAGTTCCACCCAACCGGCATCGCCGGCGCCGGTGTACTGGTTACAGAAGGTTGCCGTGGTGAAGGCGGTTACCTGATCAACAAGCACGGCGAGCGTTTCATGGAGCGTTATGCTCCGAACGCCAAGGACCTTGCCGGTCGTGACGTGGTTGCCCGTTCGATGGTTAAAGAAATCATCGCCGGCAACGGTTGCGGCCCGAACGGCGACCACGTGATGCTGAAGCTCGATCACCTGGGCGAAGAGGTGCTGCACAGCCGCCTGCCAGGTATCTGCGAACTGTCCAAGACCTTCGCACACGTCGACCCGGTGGTTGCTCCAGTACCAGTAGTTCCAACTTGCCACTATATGATGGGCGGCGTGCCGACCAACATTCATGGCCAGGCGATCACCCAGAACGCCGAAGGCGTGGACGAGATCATTCATGGTCTGTTCGCGGTAGGCGAAGTGGCTTGCGTATCGGTTCACGGTGCCAACCGTCTGGGCGGCAACTCGCTGCTCGACCTGGTGGTATTCGGCCGCGCTGCCGGCCTGCACCTGGAAAAAGCCCTGACCGACGGCATCGAATACGATGACGCGACCGACGCCAACATCGAGGCTGCCCTGGCACGCCTGAATGCTCTGAACGAGCGTACTGATGGCGAAGACGTAGCAACCCTGCGTCGCGAGCTGCAAAGCTGCATGCAGAACTACTTCGGTGTATTCCGTACTGGCGAATACATGCAGAAGGGTATTACCCAGCTGGCAGACCTGCGCAAGCGGATTGCCAACGTCAAGATCAACGATAAGAGCCAGGCGTTCAACACCGCTCGTATCGAGGCCCTTGAACTGCAAAACCTGCTGGAAGTGGCTGAAGCGACTGCGATTGCCGCCGAGGTTCGTAAAGAATCCCGTGGTGCTCACGCTCGTGAAGACTTTGAAGATCGCGATGACGAAAACTGGTTGTGCCACACCCTGTACTTCCCGGGTGACAAGCGCGTAACCAAGCGTGCCGTGAACTTCTCGCCGAAGACGGTTCCGACGTTTGAACCGAAGATTCGGACTTACTAAGGGTGGCTGCCATGTTGAAAGTCAGTGTTTATCGCTACAACCCTGATCAGGACGCTGCGCCGTTCATGCAGGAATTTGAGGTCGATACCGGTGGTAAAGACCTGATGGTGCTGGATGTGCTGGCCCTGATCAAAGAGCAGGACGAGGGTTTCTCCTATCGTCGCTCTTGCCGTGAAGGTGTCTGCGGCTCCGACGGCATGAACATCAACGGCAAAAACGGCCTGGCTTGCGTCACGCCGCTGTCGGCCGTGGTCAAGAAGAACAAGCTTGTTGTACGTCCACTGCCAGGTTTGCCGGTTATCCGTGACCTGGTCGTCGATATGAGCATCTTCTACAAGCAATACGAAAAGGTTAAGCCATTCCTGCAGAACGACACGCCGGCTCCGGCCATCGAGCGTCTGCAGTCCCCGGAAGAGCGCGAAAAGCTCGACGGTCTGTACGAGTGCATCCTGTGCGCTTGCTGCTCGACCTCTTGCCCGTCCTTCTGGTGGAACCCGGACAAGTTCCTGGGTCCAGCTGCACTGCTGCAAGCCTATCGCTTCCTGGCAGACAGCCGTGACACCAAGACGGCCGAGCGTCTGGCTTCACTGGATGACCCGTTCAGCGTATTCCGCTGCCGCGGGATCATGAACTGCGTCAACGTATGTCCCAAAGGCCTGAACCCGACTAAGGCCATTGGTCACATCCGTAACATGCTGCTGCAAAGCGGCGTGTAAGACGTTGTAGTAAAAGCAGGACCGTTGTGCCCGTAAATGCTACGGCGCAGGCTTCAACCGGCGCCGTAGTTTTAACTTGAGCAGCGACTTACAAAGCCGCGGCTCTTATTTTGAAGAAATGAGACAAGCAGGGGCATTCGGGTTGGTACCCGAACTATCAGCGTGATCCTAAGTGGCTTGTTTTGGTCGCTGCACTTGGCCTTTTGCAAGCAAACTCGGTGTTTTCGCCGGTGGTGTCCCCAAATCGAGGGTGACCAAGCATGCAAGAAAGCGTGATGCAGCGCATGTGGAACAGCGGCTATCTTTCAGGTGGTAACGCTGCCTATGTGGAAGAGCTTTATGAGCTCTACCTGCACGACCCTAACGCTGTGCCAGAAGAATGGCGCACCAAATTTCAGACGTTGTCTTCAGACGGCAACGCTGCCACCGATGTATCGCATGCAACAATTCGCGATCAATTTGTGCTGCTGGCAAAGAACCAGCGCCGCGCCCAGCCGGTTTCCGCCGGAAGCGTGAGCAGTGAGCACGAGAAGAAGCAAGTTGAAGTACTGCGACTGATCCAGGCCTACCGTATGCGTGGCCACCAGGCAGCCCAGCTTGATCCGCTGGGGCTGTGGCAGCGTCCTGCACCTGCGGACCTGTCGATCAATCACTACGGCTTGACCAATGCCGATCTTGATACGACCTTCCGTGCCGGCGACCTGTTCATCGGCAAAGAGGAAGCGAGCCTACGCGAAATTCACGAAGCGTTGCAGCAGACATATTGCCGCACCATCGGCGCTGAATTTACGCACATCACCGATTCCGAGCAGCGCCACTGGTTCCAGCATCGCCTGGAAGGCGTGCGTGGCCGTCCGGTGCTGTCCGCCGATGTGCGCAGCCACCTGCTTGAGCGCGTCACCGCTGCCGAAGGCCTTGAAAAGTACCTGGGCACCAAATACCCAGGCACCAAGCGTTTCGGCCTGGAAGGCGGCGAGAGCCTGATTCCGATGCTTGACGAGATGATCCAGCGTTCCGGTTCCTACGGCACCAAGGAAATCGTGATCGGCATGGCTCACCGTGGTCGCCTGAACGTGTTGGTCAACACCTTCGGCAAGAACCCGCGCGAGCTGTTCGACGAGTTCGAAGGCAAGAAGAAGGTCGAGCTGGGTTCTGGTGACGTTAAATACCACCAGGGCTTCTCGTCCAACGTGATGACCACCGGCGGTGAAGTTCACCTGGCCATGGCGTTCAACCCGTCCCACCTGGAAATCGTTTCTCCAGTGGTCGAGGGTTCGGTGCGTGCTCGTCAGGATCGTCGCAACGACTCCACCGGTGAGAAGGTTCTGCCGATTTCCATCCACGGTGACGCGGCTTTCGCCGGTCAAGGCGTGGTCCTGGAAACGTTCCAGATGTCGCAGACTCGCGGCTTCAAGACCGGCGGCACGGTTCACATCGTTATCAACAACCAGGTTGGTTTCACCATCAGCAATCCGCTGGACGCACGCTCTACCGAGTACGCGACCGACGTTGCCAAGATGATCCAGGCGCCGATCCTCCATGTGAATGGGGATGATCCGGAAGCCGTATTGTTCGTGACCCAACTGGCCATTGACTACCGCATGCAGTTCAAGCGTGACGTGGTCATCGACCTGGTTTGCTACCGCCGTCGCGGTCACAACGAAGCGGATGAGCCTAGCGGCACCCAACCGTTGATGTACCAGCAGATCACCAAGCAGCGCACCACCCGTGAGCTGTACGCCGAAAGCCTGACCAAGGCCGGTGTATTGGATGACGCGCGTGTTCAGGCGAAGATCGATGAATACCGCAACGCCCTGGACAATGGTCTGCATGTAGTAAAAAGCCTGGTCAAAGAGCCGAACAAAGAGCTGTTCGTTGACTGGCGTCCGTATCTGGGCCACGCCTGGACTGCACGTCATGACACCTCGTTCGATCTGAAAACCCTGCAGGAACTGTCCGCCAAGCTGCTGGAAATTCCAGAAGGCTTCGTCGTACAGCGCCAGGTTGCGAAGATCTACGAAGACCGTCAGAAGATGCAAGCCGGCGGCCTGCCGATCAACTGGGGTTACGCTGAAACCATGGCGTACGCGACCCTGGCGTTCGAAGGTCACCCGATCCGCATGACTGGCCAGGACATCGGCCGCGGTACGTTCTCGCACCGTCACGCGGTATTGCACAACCAGAAAGACGCGGGCACCTACATCCCGTTGCGGAACCTGTATGAAGGCCAGCCACGTTTCGATCTGTACGATTCGTTCCTGTCCGAGGAAGCGGTTCTGGCGTTCGAATACGGTTACTCGACCACCATGCCAAACGCGCTGGTGATCTGGGAAGCCCAGTTCGGCGACTTCGCCAACGGTGCCCAGGTGGTGATCGACCAGTTCATCACCAGCGGCGAGCACAAGTGGGGCCGTCTGTGCGGTCTGACCATGTTGCTGCCACACGGTTATGAAGGTCAGGGTCCGGAGCACTCCTCGGCCCGTCTGGAGCGTTACCTGCAATTGTGCGCTGAGCACAACATCCAGGTGTGCGTGCCGACTACCCCGGCCCAGATCTACCACTTGCTGCGTCGCCAGGTGATCCGCCCGCTGCGTAAGCCGTTGGTAGTGCTGACTCCGAAATCGCTGTTGCGTCACAAATTGGCCATCTCGACCCTGGAAGATCTCGCCGACGGTTCGTTCCAGACCGTTATTTCGGAAATCGACACCCTGGACGCAGCCAAGGTCACTCGCCTGATCCTGTGCAGCGGCAAGGTTTACTACGACTTGCTGGAAAAACGTCGTGCCGAAGGCCGCGAAGACATCGCCATCGTGCGTATCGAGCAGCTTTACCCGTTCCCGGAAGACGACCTGATGGAGGCCATCGCGCCTTACACCAACCTCACCCACGTGGTGTGGTGTCAGGAAGAACCGATGAACCAGGGCGCGTGGTACAGCAGCCAGCATCATCTGCGTCGCAGCATCGGTAACCACAACAAGGCCCTGAGCCTGGAGTATGCCGGCCGTGATGCTTCTGCTGCACCTGCGTGTGGTTATGCGTCGATGCACGCCGAGCAGCAGGAAAAACTGCTGCAAGATGCTTTCACTGTTTAACGCCTTCGCGCTGACTGAAACCGAATTTTAAGGACCCACAGATAATGGCTATCGAAATCAAAGCCCCGTCATTCCCGGAATCGGTTGCCGATGGCACCGTTGCCACCTGGCACAAGAAACCAGGCGAAGCCGTCAAGCGTGACGACCTGATCGTCGACATCGAGACCGACAAGGTTGTTCTGGAAGTGTTGGCCGAAGCCGACGGCGTCCTGGGCGCCATCGTTGCCGAAGAAGGCGCTACCGTCCTGTCCAACCAGGTACTGGGTTCGATCGAAGAGGGCAGTGCTGCTGCCGCTGCTCCAGCCGCCGCTGCTGCTCCGGCTGCCGCACCTGCTGCTGCCGCTCCGGCTGCGGGTAGTGAAGATCCAATCGCTGCACCGGCTGCGCGTCAGCTGGCTGAAGAAAACGGCATCAACCTGGCTTCCATCAAAGGCACCGGCAAAGACGGCCGTGTGACCAAGGAAGATGTGGTTGCTGCTGTCGAAGCCAAGAAAAACGCTCCGGCTGCCGCACCTGCCAAGGCTGCTGCTCCAGCTGCCGCTGCGCCTGTATTCGCTGCTGGCGACCGCACCGAGAAGCGCGTACCGATGACTCGCGTACGTGCCACCGTGGCCAAGCGCCTGGTTGAAGCACAGTCGAACATGGCCATGCTGACCACGTTCAACGAAGTCGACATGACTGAAGTCATGGCCCTGCGTTCGAAGTACAAGGACCTGTTCGAGAAGTCCCACAATGGCGTGCGCCTGGGCTTCATGTCGTTCTTCGTGAAAGCGGCCACCGAAGCCCTGAAACGCTTCCCGGCAGTCAACGCTTCCATCGACGGCGGCGACATCGTCTACCACGGCTATGCTGACATCGGCGTTGCCGTGTCCAGCGACCGTGGCCTGGTGGTACCGGTCCTGCGTAACGCCGAGCTGATGAGCCTGGCTGAAATCGAAGGCGGCATCGCCGGCTTCGGCAAGAAAGCCCGTGACGGCAAGCTGACCATCGACGAGATGACCGGCGGTACCTTCACCATCACCAACGGTGGTACCTTCGGTTCGATGATGTCGACCCCGATCGTCAACCCGCCACAAGCTGCGATCCTGGGCATGCACAACATCATCCAGCGTCCGATGGCCATCAACGGCCAGGTCGTGATCCGTCCGATGATGTACCTGGCACTGTCCTACGATCACCGCCTGATCGACGGTAAAGAAGCCGTGACGTTCCTGGTGACCATCAAGAATCTGCTGGAAGACCCGGCTCGCTTGCTCCTGGATATCTGATAGAAGCAGCTTCGGGTTGCGAGCTGCAAGCTGCCGGAATGAGCAGCTTGGCTCGCAACTTGAGGCTTGAAGCTTGTCGCTAAAATAGAGGATCTATTTTCATGTCTCAGAAATTTGACGTTGTAGTGATTGGTGCGGGCCCTGGCGGCTACGTGGCCGCCATCAAGGCCGCTCAACTGGGCCTCTCGACTGCTTGCATCGAAAAATACACCGACAAGGAAGGCAAACTGGCCCTGGGCGGTACCTGCCTGAACGTCGGTTGCATTCCTTCCAAGGCGCTGCTGGACAGCTCCTGGAAATTCCACGAAGCCCAGGACGGTTTTGCCATCCACGGCATCAACCACGCTGGCGTGACCATGGACGTGCCAGCAATGGTCGGCCGCAAGGCCAACATCGTCAAAGGCCTGACCTCTGGCGTTGCTACCCTGTTCAAGGCCAATGGCGTCACTTCCCTGCAAGGTCACGGCAAACTGCTGGCCGGCAAGAAAGTTGAAATCACCAAGCCAGACGGTTCGACTGAAATCATCGAAGCCGAAAACGTGATCCTGGCTCCAGGTTCGCGTCCAATCGACATTCCGCCTGCTCCTGTTGATCAGAACGTGATCGTCGATTCGACCGGCGCCCTGGAATTCCAAGCAGTACCAAAACGCCTGGGTGTGATCGGCGCTGGCGTGATCGGCCTGGAACTGGGTTCGGTGTGGTCCCGTCTGGGTTCGCAAGTGACCGTGCTGGAAGCCCTGGACACGTTCCTGCTGGCTGCCGACACCGCAGTGTCCAAAGAAGCGCTGAAAACCCTGACCAAACAAGGTCTGGACATCAAGCTGGGCGCTCGCGTGACCGGTTCGAAAGTCAACGGCGAAGAAGTTGTCGTGACCTACACCGACAAGGATGGCGAACAGACCATCACTTTCGACAAGCTGATCGTTGCCGTTGGTCGCCGTCCAGTGACCACTGATCTGCTGGCAGCTGACAGCGGCGTGACCATCGACGAGCGTGGCTTTGTCCATGTTGACGATCACTGCGCTACCACCGTACCTGGCGTCTACGCCATCGGCGACGTGGTTCGCGGCATGATGCTCGCGCACAAGGCTTCTGAAGAAGGCATCATGGTGGTTGAGCGCATCAAGGGTCACAAGACCCAGATGAACTACGACCTGATCCCTTCGGTCATCTACACCCACCCGGAAATTGCATGGGTTGGTAAGAACGAACAGCAGTTGAAAGCTGAAGGCGTTGAAGTTAACGTCGGCACCTTCCCGTTTGCCGCTTCTGGCCGTGCCATGGCAGCGAACGACACTGGCGGCTTTGTCAAAGTCATCGCTGATGCCAAGACTGACCGCGTACTGGGTGTCCACGTGATTGGCCCAGGCGCAGCAGAGCTGGTTCAGCAGGGCGCTATCGGTATGGAATTCGGCACCAGCGCCGAAGACATCGGCATGATGGTTTTCTCCCATCCGACCCTGTCTGAAGCGCTGCACGAAGCCGCGTTGGCAGTGAATGGCCATGCCATCCACATTGCCAACAAGAAGAAGCGCTAAGCGAGATAATAAGAAACCACGGCGGTTGCCCGTCGTGAGCCTTGCGCGCAAGACTCACCGCGGAATATCCGCTGGACGCAGTCTTGCGCAGCTTTGCCGGCCTTAGGGCGGTGGAGCTGGGCAAGCAGCAGTCACAGGTGGCGCGGCACTCATAATGAGCGCAGCGCCGAATGCGCAGTACCTAACGAAGACGGTAAAAAGCATGAATCTTCACGAGTATCAGGGTAAGCAGCTGTTCGCTGAGTACGGCCTGCCAGTTTCCAAGGGCTACGCAGTAGACACCCCGGAAGCAGCAGCAGAAGCTTGCGACAAAATCGGCGGTACTGAATGGGTTGTCAAAGCCCAGGTCCACGCTGGTGGTCGCGGTAAAGCGGGCGGCGTTAAGCTGGTTCGCAGCAAAGAAGACGCCAAGGCCTTCGCACAGCAGTGGCTGGGCAAGCGTCTGGTGACTTACCAGACTGACGCCAATGGCCAGCCAGTCACCAAGATCCTGGTTGAATCGTGCACTGATATCGCTAAAGAGCTGTACCTGGGCGCTGTCGTTGACCGTTCGAGCCGTCGCATCGTGTTCATGGCCTCCACCGAAGGTGGCGTGGACATTGAGAAGATCGCTCACGAAACCCCAGAAAAAATTCTGAAAGCCACTATCGATCCACTGGTTGGCGCTCAGCCATTCCAGGGTCGCGAGCTGGCTTTCCAGCTGGGTCTGGAAGGCAAGCAAGTTGCCCAGTTCGCCAAGATCTTCGTAGGTCTGGCCAAACTGTTCCAGGATCACGATCTGGCCCTGCTGGAAGTGAACCCGCTGGTGATCAAGGCTGACGGCGATCTGCATTGCCTCGACGCCAAGATCAACATCGACGCCAACGCCATGTACCGTCAGCCTAAGCTGAAGACTTTCCACGATCCGTCGCAAGACGATCCGCGCGAAGCGCACGCTGCCAAGTTCGAACTGAACTACGTAGCCCTGGAAGGTAACATCGGTTGCATGGTCAACGGTGCTGGCCTGGCCATGGGTACCATGGACATCGTCAACCTGCATGGCGGCAAACCAGCCAACTTCCTCGACGTAGGCGGCGGTGCTACCAAAGAACGCGTTACCGAAGCATTCAAGATCATCCTGTCCGACTCCAACGTCGCTGCAGTACTGGTCAACATCTTCGGCGGCATCGTTCGTTGCGACATGATTGCCGAAGGCATCATCGGTGCAGTGAAAGAAGTCGGCGTGAAAATCCCGGTTGTTGTACGCCTTGAAGGTAACAACGCTGAACTGGGCGCTAAAGTACTGGCAGAAAGCGGTTTGAACATCATCGCTGCAACCAGCCTGACCGACGCTGCTCAACAAGTTGTCAAAGCTGCGGAGGGCAAATAATGAGCGTCCTGATCAATAAAGACACCAAAGTTATCTGCCAGGGTATTACCGGTTCGCAAGGTAGCTTCCACACCCAGCAAGCCCTCGAATACGGCACCAAGATGGTTGGTGGCGTAACTCCGGGCAAAGGCGGCACCGAGCACTTGGGCCTGCCAGTGTTCAACACCGTGAAAGAAGCTGTAGCTCAAACTGGCGCCACCGCCAGCGTGATCTACGTTCCAGCTCCTTTCTGCAAAGACTCCATCCTGGAAGCGGCATTCGGCGGCATCAAGCTGATCGTTTGCATCACCGAAGGCATTCCTACCCTGGACATGCTGGACGCTAAAGTTAAGTGCGACGAGCTGGGTGTTACCCTGATCGGCCCTAACTGCCCAGGCGTGATCACTCCAGGCGAATGCAAGATCGGCATCATGCCAGGTCACATTCACTTGCCAGGCAAAGTCGGTATCGTTTCCCGTTCCGGCACCCTGACCTACGAAGCTGTGAAGCAGACCACTGACGCCGGTTTCGGTCAGTCGACTTGCGTCGGCATCGGCGGTGACCCGATCCCAGGCTCGAACTTCATCGACATCCTGAAACTGTTCCAGGAAGACCCGAAGACCGAAGCGATCGTGATGATCGGTGAGATCGGCGGTTCGGCTGAAGAAGAAGCGGCTGCCTACATCAAGGCACACGTGACCAAGCCAGTTGTTTCCTACATCGCTGGTGTGACTGCCCCTGCGGGCAAGCGCATGGGCCATGCTGGCGCAATCATCTCTGGCGGCAAGGGTACTGCAGACGAGAAGTTTGCTGCCCTGGAAGACGCAGGCGTGAAAACCGTGCGTTCGCTGGCAGACATCGGCAAGGCTTTGTCCGAGCTGACTGGCTGGGCGATCAAGTAAGCCTCGCGCTTAACTGACGCTTCACCACACAAAGGCCACCTTCGGGTGGCCTTTGTGCATTCTGCCATCCACTGTGGGAGCTGGCGTGCCTGCGATTGCATCACCTTGGCTTGCCTGTATCACCGCGCCGCTTGCATCGCAGGCAAGCCAGCTCCCACAGTGGACAGCATTGCCAAATTAAGTATGAAAACGCGACATCAAAGTGTCGCTTATCGGACAGCTCGCCCCGCAACAGTGCGTTTGTCAGACAAATTCGGTACTCTTGCCGCCTCTTTATGCGCCTGCATCCCAAAAGGAAGCCGCGTGCTAGACCGGTCGGTCCCCATAAGGGCCGGCAGTATTTCCCTCATCCATAGGGAATCCCCCTCTAAATTCCGATTCAGTAGTGTGGTATTTCCTCAAATGAAAGTGTTGAAAGGCCAGGATATCCTGGCGTTGGGCTTTATGACTTTTGCCCTGTTCGTGGGCGCCGGCAACATCATCTTCCCGCCTATCGTTGGTTTGCAGTCCGGGCCGCATGTCTGGATGGCGGCGCTGGGTTTCCTGATCACCGCAGTCGGTCTGCCGGTGGTTACGGTCATCGCCCTGGCCAAGGTCGGCGGTGGCATGGACGCGTTGAGCAGCCCTATCGGCAAGGTCGCCGGTGGCATCCTGGCTGCCGCGTGCTACCTGGCAGTCGGGCCATTGTTCGCCACCCCGCGTACCGCGACGGTGTCGTTTGAAGTCGGCCTGGCGCCATTGACCGGCGAAAGCCCGCTGGCACTGTTCCTCTACAGCTCGGTGTACTTCCTGCTGGTGTTCTTCATCTCCCTGTACCCAGGGCGCCTGTTGGATACCGTCGGCCGTTTTCTCGCGCCGCTGAAAATCATTGCGCTGGCGGTCCTGGGTATCGCGGCCTTTGCTCTGCCTGCGGGTGATATCGGCGTTGCTACGCCTGAGTACGTCGCCGCACCGTTCTCCCAGGGCTTTATCAATGGTTACCTGACCATGGATACCCTGGGCGCGCTGGTGTTTGGCATCGTGATCGTCAACGCTATCCGCTCCCGTGGTGTCGAGTCGCCGCAGTTGATCACCCGCTACGCGATCATTGCCGGGCTGATTGCCGGCCTGGGCCTGGCGCTGGTGTACATCAGCCTGTTCCGCCTCGGTTCGGGCAGCCACGAAGTGGCCGCCGGTGCAGCCAACGGCGCAGCCGTGTTGCACGCCTATGTTCAACACACCTTTGGCTCCCTGGGCAGCGGTTTCCTCGCGGTACTGATCTCCCTGGCGTGCCTGGTCACCGCCGTGGGCCTGACCTGTGCCTGCGCCGAGTACTTCAGCCGGGTATTGCCACTGTCCTACAAGACTCTGGTGGTGATCCTTGCTGCGTTTTCGCTGCTGGTGTCTAACCTGGGCCTGACCAAGCTGATCGCGTTCTCGATCCCGGTACTGACCGCCATCTACCCGCCGTGCATCGTGCTGGTGGCGCTGAGCTTCTGCAAAGACTTCTGGCATGAGCATGGCCGCATCCTGGGTCCGGTGATGTTGGTGTCGTTTATCTTTGGCACCATCGACGCCCTTAAGGGTGCGGGGCTGGCGGGTTGGATGCCTGCGCAAATGGCTAACCTGCCATTGAGCGAGCAAGGCCTGGCCTGGCTGGTGCCTTGTGTGATTACCCTGGTGGCTGCATTCGGGGTTGACCGTATGCTCGGCAAGCGCAGCGAAGCCATCGCCTAAAGCGCTCGTCACACGCTGACATCGAAATGCCCCGTATCAAACGATCCGGGGCATTTTTTATGGGCGGTGGGCAGTGTCTTTTTTTGTGGGCTAACGTCGAAAGGGTGATGAATTTTCCAGATCAGGAGCACGGTCAGTGTGGGGGCCGGCCTGCTCCCATACTGACCGAGTTAGCCAGCCCTATTGTTTAGAGGACCCGCATGTCATTTGTCGAAGCCAACCTGATTCACTTGTTTGCTGCACTGTGGTTCGTCATCTGCTGGGGCGGCTACACCCGCTACGCCAGCTGGAAAGCCCGGGACACGGCCTGCCTGGCCAGTGTGCTGCACCTGTATCGCGAAGACTGGATGCGCCGCATGCTCCTGCGCGACAACCGCATCGCCGATGCCAGCGTGATCGGCAACCTGGAACGCAATGCCTCGTTCTTCGCCTCCAGCACCCTGATCATCCTCGCCGGTATCCTTACCGTGCTGGGGGCTTCGGAGCGGGCGGTCTCGCTGCTGGCGGACATTCCCATGGTGCAGCAGGCGTCCCAGGGTATGTCGGAGATCAAGCTGCTGTGCCTGGCCCTGGTGTTTGTCTATGCGTTCTTTACTTTTAGTTGGTGCATGCGCCAGTACAACTTCGCGGCGATCCTGATTGGCTCGGCGCCGATGGTCGGTGAACGCCACGTCTCCGAGCAGGAGCGCAAGGCGTTCGCCTCACGGGCTGCGCGGGTGATTTCGATGGCAGCCAACCAGTTCAACTTCGGCCTGCGTTCCTATTACTTCGGCATGACCATGCTTGCCTGGTTTGTCAGCCCCTGGCTGTTCATGCTGATGAGCAGCGGGGTGGTGCTGGTGTTGTATCGCCGGGAATTTCATTCCGACGTTCTGGAGGTCATGGTCTATACCCCTACAGAGGCACCGATGCCTGAAGCGACCAAGGAGGCAACATCGTGAGTATTCCGTTCTGGTGTGTATTTATCAGTGCACTGCTGATTTTCGTGGCGCGTATGCCCGTGGGTAAGGCCATGAAAGAGCAGGGCGGGTATGACAACCACCTTCCCCGCAGCCAGCAAGCGCAATTGACCGGCTTCGGCGCACGGGCAGTGGCCGCTCATCAAAACAGTTTTGAAGCGTTTATCTTGTTTGCAGTGGGTGTATTGATGGCCCATACCACTCAGACCCAGGGCTACCTGATTGATTGGCTGGCGATCATCTTTGTGATTGCGCGGGTAGTCTATCTTGCGTGCTACTGGGCCGACTTGGCATGGCAGCGCAGCCTGGTGTGGGTGGTGGGGTTACTGTGTTCACTGTTGTTGATGCTTAGTCCGACATTTCGCACTTTGCTGATTTGATAAAAGCTCCGCACAAAGTAAAGCCCGCTATTAAGCGGGCTTTCTTTTGCAACGTGGTATTTAAACCGCGGTATCAGGAACCGGTTGCAGGTGTAGCTGGAGCAGCTTCTTTAGCGGCGGCGGCGTCAGATTCAGCTTGGGCTTTGGCGGCTTCGGCGTTTTCTTTTGCAGCGTCGTTCACTTTATCCTGAGCTTCGCTCATTTTTTCTTGAGCTTGTTCAGCATGCTGGTTGGCATCCTGAGCTTTGTCCTCGGATTTTTTATCGCAGGCAGCGAGGCCAAGGGCGGCAGCCAACATCAAGGAAACAGCGAAAGTCTTGCGCATGGGGTGTTTCTCCTTATTGAAGATATCTACTGGCCTTTCGAGCATGGGGTGCACGCATTAGTTCCTTTAATCCCACAGATATATAGGCTGTTTCGCTCAGGAACTTTCTTCCGGGGTATTTGTTTCGCCGGATCACTACTAATAAGAGTCTTTATCCAATGACCGATAGCCCCCTTTTAGAGCGTGCCGCACGTTTTGTTTCGGCCCTGCGTCACTGTCAGGTCCTGGGCATCCAAGTACATGATGCGAGCCCCCAGGGCATGACTTTGCTCTTGCCCTATAGCGCGCAGATTGTAGGTGACCCGCAAACCGGGATTATCCATGGCGGCGCCCTGACCTCCCTGATGGACACGGCCTGTGGCATGGCCACTCTGTGTGTGCTCCCGGAGTTTGAGGTCTGCCCGACCCTGGATTTGCGCATTGATTACATGCACCCGGCCGAGCCGCACAAGGCGGTGTTCGGTTTTGCCCAATGCTATCGGGTGACCACCGATGTGATTTTCACCCGTGGCTTCGCTTATCAGGATGACCCCCAGCAGCCGATTGCCCATGTGGTGGGCACGTTCATGCGCATGGGCAAACGCCTGAAGGGCACCAAAGGACTGGGCAGCAGCATCAAGGGAGAACAGGCATGACCCATCAATTCAAGACCCGCATGCAACAGGCCCATCACCGGGGCGACTATAAGGCGCTGCTCGAACTGATCCCCTACGCCAGGCTGATCGGTGTTGAATGCACGCGCCTGGGGGATGAGTTGCTGTTTCGCATGCCGGCCAACAAGGACAATATTGGTAACCCGATATTGCCGGCCATCCATGGCGGTGTGATCGCAGGCTTTATGGAGCTGTCGGCGGCCTTTCATTTATGGGTGGCCACGGGCACCCCAGGGGTTGAAAAAGGCTTGCCCAAGATCGTCGATTTTTCCCTGGATTACCTGCGGGCCGGGCAGTTTCGCGACACCTTTGCCACCTGCCAGGTTTGGCGCCAGGGACGGCGGGTGGCCAATGTGGCAATCACTGCCTGGCAAAGCACCCCGGCCGAACCTATCGCGACCGCTCGCGCGCATTTCAAGATTCAGGAGCAGGCCCGCCCTTGAAATCCTGGTCTTAGCCCCCAACTTTGATGACAACCCGCCGCTAACCCTTTCGGGTGCGGCCACTGCCATCCAATTGGAGTTTGATGACCATGAGTGTGGAAACTCAAAAGGAAACCCTGGGCTTCCAGACCGAGGTGAAGCAGCTGCTGCACCTCATGATCCATTCGCTGTATTCCAACAAGGAAATCTTCCTTCGCGAATTGATCTCGAACGCCTCTGACGCTGTCGACAAATTACGTTTCGAAGCCCTGTCCAAGCCTGAGTTGCTGGAAGGTGGCGCGGAACTGAAAATCCGTGTGAGCTTCGACAAGGACGCCAAGACCGTCACCCTCGAAGACAACGGCATCGGCATGAGCCGTGAAGATGCGATTACCCATTTGGGCACTATCGCCAAATCCGGCACCGCCGATTTCATGAAGAACCTGTCGGGCGACCAGAAGAAAGATTCGCACCTGATCGGCCAGTTCGGCGTGGGCTTCTACTCGGCCTTTATCGTCGCCGACAAAGTTGAAGTGTTCAGCCGCCGCGCCGGCCTCGACGCCAGCGAAGGCGTGCACTGGGCCTCCAAGGGCGAGGGCGAATTCGAAATCGCCACCGTCGACAAGGCCGACCGCGGTACCCGCATCGTGCTGCACCTCAAGTCCGGTGAAGACGAATTCGCCGATGGCTGGCGCCTGCGCAATATCATCAAGAAGTACTCCGACCATATCGCGCTGCCGATCGAACTGCCGAAAGAACAAGCGGCGGCCGAAGGCGAGGAGGCTCCAGCCCAGGAATGGGAAGTGGTCAACCGCGCCAGCGCCCTGTGGACCCGTCCGCGTACCGAGGTCAAGGACGAGGAATACCAGGAGTTCTACAAGCACATCGCCCACGACTACGAGAACCCACTGAGCTGGAGCCACAACAAGGTCGAAGGCAAGCTGGAATACAGCTCGCTGCTCTACGTCCCGGCCCGTGCTCCGTTCGACCTGTACCAGCGTGAAGCGCCCAAAGGCCTGAAGCTCTACGTGCAGCGCGTGTTCGTGATGGATCAGGCGGAATCCTTCCTGCCGCTGTACCTGCGCTTTATCAAGGGCGTGGTCGACTCCAACGACCTGTCGCTGAACGTGTCGCGGGAAATCCTGCAGAAAGACCCGATCATCGATTCCATGAAGTCGGCGCTGACCAAGCGTGTACTCGACATGCTGGAAAAACTGGCGAAGAACGAGCCTGAGCAGTACAAGGGCTTCTGGAAAAACTTCGGCCAGGTCATGAAAGAAGGCCCGGCTGAAGATTTCGCCAACAAGGAAAAAATCGCCGGCCTGCTGCGTTTTGCCTCGACTCAAGGCGAAGACGGCGAGCAGGTGGTGTCTCTGGCCGAGTACCTGGCTCGCGCCAAGGAAGGTCAGGACAAGATTTATTACCTGACCGGCGAAACCTACGCCCAGGTCAAGAACAGCCCGCACCTGGAAGTCTTCCGCAAGAAAGGCATCGAAGTGCTGCTGCTCACCGACCGTATCGACGAGTGGCTGATGAGCTACCTCAGCGACTTCGACGGCAAGAGCTTTGTCGACGTGGCCCGTGGTGACCTGGACCTGGGTAACCTGGATTCGGAAGAGGACAAAAAAGCCGCTGAAGAAGTGGCCAAGTCCAAAGAAGGCCTGGTTGAACGCATCAAGACCGCCCTGGGCGATGCTGTCAGCGAAGTGCGGGTTTCCCACCGTCTGACCGACTCCCCGGCGATCCTGGCCATTGGCGAGCAGGACCTGGGCATGCAAATGCGCCAGATCCTGGAAGCCAGCGGGCAGAAGGTGCCGGATTCCAAGCCGATCTTCGAATTCAACCCGGCTCACCCGCTGATCGAGAAACTCGACGGCGAGCAGAGTGAAGAGCGCTTTGGCGACCTGTCGCACATCCTCTTCGACCAGGCGGCCCTGGCCGCAGGGGACAGCTTGAAAGACCCGGCCGCCTACGTGCGCCGACTGAACAAGCTGTTGGTTGAACTGTCGGTTTAACAACGCTGCAAGAAAACCCCGCTTCGGCGGGGTTTTTCGTTTTCATGGATATCAACCGGAGAAAATGATGAGCCAAGTCACCGTGCGTTCCGTGGTCTATCAGATTGATGGCCAGTCTTATGAAAGCCGCCTGGCCTTCGATGCCAGCCACCAGGGCCCGCTGCCGGGCCTGTTGATGGCGCCGAACTGGATGGGGGTCAGCGCAGGCGCCGAAGAGATCGCCAAGGCCGTGGCCGGCAAGGGCTATGTGGTGTTGATCGCCGATCTATACGGGCAACAGGTGCGCCCGTCGAACGGTGATGAAGCCGGCGCGGCAATGATGCCGTTGAAGAATGACCGTGGGCTGCTCAACAAGCGCATGCAGGCGGCCCTTGAACAACTGCAAGGCCAGGCCGAAGCGGCTGTCGATACCTCGAAGCTGGCGACCTTTGGCTTCTGCTTTGGCGGTTGCTGCTCTCTGGAGCTGGCGCGTACCGGCGCGCCGCTGAAGGCGGCGGTGTCGTTCCATGGCACCCTCGACACGCCCAACCCGGCAGACGCGAAGAACATCAAGGGTTCGGTGCTGGTGCTGCATGGCGCTTCTGACCCGTTGGTGCCCAAAGAGCAGTTGCCTGCCTTTGAAGACGAGATGAACGCGGCCGGGGTGGATTGGCAATTGCTGAGCTACGGTGGCGCGGTGCATTCGTTCACTGACCCGCAGGCGAATGTGCCGGGCAAGATGATGTACGACGCCAAGACCGCTGGGCGAGCGTTCCAGGCGATGCATAATTTGTTGGATGAAGTGTTCAAGGGCTGAATATTTAGCGCCTGAGTTGGCCCCATCGCGGGCAAGCCCGCACATGTTGGAGGGCATTCCAAGTGTGAGGGCGGGCTTGCCCGCGATAGCTATCTCAGAGGCAGCTCAATTCTCCCTGCCTCGCCCGGCACTGTCGGCCAATCCCCGGCCGCCCAGCGTTGGCGAGCCTGTTCGATCAATGCCGGGTCACTGGCGACAAAATTCCAGTTGATCCGCCGTGGCCCATCCAGAGGTGCACCGCCGAAGACCACCAGATGGCAGTCGGTCTCGGCAAACAGCGCCATGCTCTGGCCCGCCGGCAGCACCACCAGGCTATGGGGTTCCACGGGTTCGCCCTCGAGCTGCGCATCACCTTCCAGCACATACACCGCCCGCTCCACATGCTCATCCGGAATCAGCAGGGTGGTGGCGGTTTGCATATGGACCTCGGCATACAGCGTCGGTGACAGCACTGGCACCGGTGATTCCAGGCAAAAGCCACTGCCGGCGATCATGCGGATCACCACCCCGAGGTTGTCACTGACCGGCAAACTGGCGGCAGGGTGATGGCTGTAATGCCCCGGCCCTTGCTCGTGTGCCTTGGGCGAGGCCAGCCACACTTGCAGGCCATGCAGATCGAACCCCTTGGCCTTGAGCGCGTCGGGTGTGCGTTCGACGTGGGCAATGGCGCTGCCGGCGGTCATCCAGCTGACGTCACCGGCCTGTACCACTTGATTGGAGCCAAGGCTGTCCTTGTGCAGGAGTTCGCCTTCAAACAGGTAGGTGAGGGTGGACAAGCCAATATGCGGATGCTGGCGGATATTCATGCCGCTGCCAGGGGCATAGCGGGTCTGGAGCATATGGTCGAAAAACACGAAGGGCCCGACGCTACGGCATTCCCGCGAGGGCAGCGGGCGCAGGATGGGCTGGCCTTCGACATCTTCGGCGCGCGGGCGGATCACAGTCACGGTGGTCATGGAGCATCCCTGTCTGAGCGGGTTTGTAGGGCTTGAGCATAACCCGCCAGGCAGGGAATCGGTGTTACTGGCTGAACGCACCTTCGGCGAGTTTGGTCTCGATGCTGATCTCGGCGGTGGTCATCAGTTTATGCACCGGGCATTTGTCGGCCACGCGATGCAGCTCAGTGCGTTGCTCATCGGTGAGCACACCCTTGAGGGTCAGCTTGACGTTGAGCTTGTACTTGCCCTTTTGCTCCTCGGTGCTGTCGTGGGTGACTTCCGCGGTCACGCCGGTCAGGGGGATGTCCTTTTTCTGCGCATACAGTTTGACGGTCAGGGCCTTGCATGAGGCCAGCGCGGCGTCGAAGTAATCGTGGGGCGAGGGCGCCGAGTCGTCGCCACCCAGGCTCTTGGGCAGGTCGGTAAACAGCTCATGGTTATTGATGTTGACGCTATGGCGAAAGTTCTCGGTGTTCAGCGTATTAACGATAACAGGCATGGTAAACCTCACAGGGTGGCAGGATGAAGATCATGCAGTTATAGAGCATGCTGGCACCTGAGTGTTCCGTGTTTTTATCGGCTGAACCCCGGCAGGCCGCCGCTGGTCTACCTGACTAATCCCTTATTGAGGTTGTATCGTGCCCTGGACCCGCCTGAGTCTTGCCCTGTTGCTCGCCGCCAGCAGCCTTACCGTACACGCCCGCGACTATGCCTACAGCGACGCGCACCTGCATTACGTCGACTTCTTCCAGGAGACGGCCGGTATGGACAAGCTGCTCAAGGCCATGGCCGATAATCGCATCGAGCATGTGATGATTTCCGGCGTCCCGGTTGCGAAGAAGTGGCACGAAGACGAACCCAAGCGCCCACGCTATTACGCCGGAGATGACGCGGGTGCCTACTGGTATAGCGCCACCGATGTAATCGTCGCGGCAGCCGTCAGCGAGCTGGCCCCCGAACAGCGCCAGCATTTCCACCCGTTCCTCAGCGGCTTCAACCCCAACGACAAGAACTCCGAGGCCCATATCCAGCGCATGCTCGACCTGTATCCGGGCCTGTGGCAGGGCATTGGCGAAGTCTTCACCCGCCATGATGACCTGACTGCGCTGACCTCCGGTGACACACCTCGGGCCAATAACGAGGCCATGACGCGGATCTATCACCTGGCCGCCGAAAATGACCTGCCGGTGCTGGTGCACTCCAACATCACCTCCAAGCGGGAGCGCAACCCCTTGTACCTGGCGGAGATCGAAGAGCCACTGCGTAATCATCCGCATACCCGGTTTATCTGGGCCCATGCCGGCACCAGCATGGAGATCCACCGGCACCAGACGCAGTTGGACTTCCTGTTGCCGACCTTGAGCCGCATGCTGGAGGCCTATCCCAACCTGTACATCGACCTGTCCTGGAGTGTGCTCACCCCGTATTTACTGGACGAGGCGGGAAAGCCCCGTCCGCAATGGCTGGCGCTGGTAGAGCGCTTCCCGGAGCGCTTTATGCTGGGGTCTGATGTAGTAGGGCGGTTCAACAAGTTGGGTAAGGAGATGCGCAGCTTTAATCCCTTCCTCGATGCCTTGCCTGAAGACGTTGCGCGAAAAGTCGCACGGGACAATTTCCTGGCGATTTTGCCCAAGGCGCGTTGATCGGGTTTGTCATCGTCCCGTCATACCGGTGTCATAAGCTCCCGCCATCTCACTCAAGGAGCCCACTATGCACCTCACCCGTTTAAGCGCCCTGGCGGCATTGATGATGATCAGCGGCCTGGCCAGTGCCGAAGTCCGTATCGAAGGCCCGGTGGAATTCGGCGTATTCGAAGGCCCGAAAGCCGAGCTGCAATCGGGCGAGCGCGTGTTGCGCCGTAGCAACGAGCAGATCCAGGCCACCACCGTAGTGCCGGCCAAGCTGGGGACCAAGTTTGGCCTGCGTTACCAGTTGCTCGGCAAGGTGGCCGAAGACACGCCGCTGACTTTGCTCTACTTCACTCCAGGCATCCGCACGGCCGATGGCCAGCGGCATGACAAGTTCGAAGTGACCCAGAAACTGGTGCCCGGTGCGCCTCAGGACGTGATGGCCTACGAGTTCACCGAAAGCCACGAAGTGGTGCCGGGCGAGTGGCGGTTCATGGTGTTCCAGGGTGATCGCCTGCTGACCCAGAAGAGCTTTACCGTGCGCTGAATCGCTACACTAATAGACTCAGTAGATAAAGGCGTTTTGATATCGCGTTTTCGTCTTACGCAAAAAGCCGAAGACGCCGATACCTTTCAAGAGCAACTCGCTGCAGGTGGATGCAGCGCTCTTGAAAGGAATCAGCGCAATGAGTATCAGAAGTCTCAATATCGCTCCGCGTGCAGGCCTGGGTTTTGGATTGGTGGCGTTGATGGTATTTGTGCTGGGCGGGTTCGCCTTGCTGCAAATGGCCAATATGCGCGAGCAGTCCGACCAGGTGGAAACCAACTGGCTGCCCAGTGTGATGGCGGCCGGTGAAATGAGTCAGGATCTGCTGCGCATACGCGCTTTGACCCTGCGCCTGCTGGTCAATCGCGACCCTCAGGCGGTGGCGCAGAATGAGCAAAAAATCCTCGAAATCAAAAAGCAGTTGCACACCGCGCAGTTGCTGTATGAAGCGTTGATTGTGCTGCCCGAAGACCAGGTACTGTTCGACCGCTTCAAGGTTGAGCAGCAACAGTACCTGCAACGCCAGGAGCAGGTCATGGCGTTGTCCCGGCAGAACCAGTTGGAAGATGCGATCGAGGTGGTCAATGGCGAGATGAATCATCTGGCCGATACCATGGCCGGTACCCTGGGCGAATTGGTCACTCTCAACAAGGTCAGCGCCAATCAGGCGGCGGCACTGGCCCAGCAAGTGTTCAGTCAATCCCGGATAGGGGTGATCGGCATGATTGCCCTGACTGCGCTGATTACCATCGGCCTGGCCGTGTTGTTGACCCGCAGCATCGTGTCGCCACTGGCGCAGTCGCTGAGGGTCGCCCAAGGGGTGGCCAGCGGCGACTTGACCGGCGAGATCACCGTCAGCGGCAAGGACGAGCCAGCGCGCCTGCAGCAGGCGCTCAAGGGCATGCAGGAAAATCTGCGCGAGACCATCCAGCGTATTTCCCAGTCCTCCAGCCAACTGGCTTCCGCTTCCGAGGAGCTCAGTTCGGTCACCGAAGACGCCACCCGTGGCCTGCACCAGCAAAGCCAGGAAATCGAACAGGCCGCCACGGCGGTCAACCAGATGACGGCGGCGGTGGAGGAGGTGGCCAGTAACGCGGTAGCTACCTCACAGGCCTCGCGCGAATCCGATCGCATTGCCCAGCACGGGCGCGAACAGGTACACCAGACGGTGCTGTCGATCGAGTCACTGGCCGACGATGTGACCGCCAATGCCACCCAGGTCGAGGATTTGGCGCAGAAGGTGTACGGCATCAGCAAGGTATTGGATGTGATCCGCTCCATTGCCGAGCAGACCAATCTGCTGGCGTTGAATGCGGCGATCGAGGCGGCGCGGGCCGGCGAGGCCGGGCGTGGTTTTGCGGTGGTCGCCGATGAAGTGCGGGCCTTGGCCCATCGCACCCAGCAATCGACCCAGGAAATCGAACAGATGATCGGCGGGATTCAGCAGGGCACCGATCAGGCGGTCAGTTCCATGCAACAAAGTAATGGCCGGGCGCGTGCGACCCTGGAGATTGCCAAGTCAGCGGGCACGGCGTTGGAGGAGATTGCCTCGGCGTTTACCCTGATCAACGAGCGCAACCTGGTGATTGCCAGCGCCTCGGAGCAGCAGGCAGCGGTGGCGCGGGAGGTGGATCGCAACCTGATGAATATCCGCGACCTGTCGATGCAGACGTCGGCAGGGGCGAATCAAACCAGTTCGGCGAGCCAGGAGTTATCGCGCTTGGCGGTGGATCTGAACACCATGGTGGCGAGGTTTTCGGTGTAGGGCTGAAGACCGCCATCGCAGGCAAGCCCACACTCGACCGAGTTGGAATGCGATCAATGTGGGAGCTGGCCTGCCTGCGATGAAGCCGACGCGGTCTAAAGTTAACCCCACCCCATAAAAAACGCCCCGAACCAGTCGGGGCGTTTTCATAAGCACAACCTGCGGGGTATTACTTACCCTGCCAGCGCTTGAGCACCAGGGTGGCATTGGTGCCACCGAAGCCGAAGCTGTTGCTCATGACCGTGTTGATGGTGGCATCTTCACGGGTCTTGGTCAGGATCGGCATATCGGCAACGGCTGGGTCCAGCTCGTCGATGTTGGCGGAGCCGGCCATGAAGTTGCCTTCCATCATCAGCAGGCAGTAGATCGCTTCGTGAACGCCTGCGGCGCCCAGGGAGTGACCCGACAGGCTCTTGGTGGAGCTGATGGCCGGAGCCTTGTCGCCGAATACCGCACGCACGCCTTCCATTTCCTTGGCATCGCCCACCGGAGTGGAGGTGCCATGGGTGTTCAGGTAGTCGATTGGGGTATCAACGGTGGCCATGGCCATCTGCATGCAGCGGATGGCACCTTCGCCGCTTGGCGCGACCATGTCGTAGCCGTCGGAAGTCGCGCCGTAGCCGACGATTTCCGCGTAGATTTTCGCGCCACGGGCCAGAGCGTGTTCCAGCTCCTCGACCACCACCATGCCGCCACCGCCGGCGATGACGAAACCGTCACGCTTGGCGTCGTAGGCACGGGAGGCTTTTTCCGGGGTTTCGTTGTACTGGGTGGACAATGCGCCCATGGCGTCGAACAGGAACGATTGGCTCCAGTGCTCTTCTTCACCGCCACCAGCGAACACGATGTCCTGCTTGCCCAACTGGATCTGCTCGACCGCAGTGCCAATGCAGTGAGCACTGGTGGCGCAGGCGGAGGAGATCGAGTAGTTCACGCCCTTGATCTGGAAGGGCGTGGCCAGGCACGCGGAAACGGTGCTGCCCATGGTCCGCGTGACGCGGTACGGGCCAACGCGCTTGACGCCTTTCTCGCGCAGGATGTCCAGCGCTTCCATCTGGTTCAAGGTCGACGCGCCGCCGGAGCCGGCGATCAGGCCGGTGCGGACGTTGGACACCTGGTCGTCGCTCAGGCCGGAGTCGGCAATCGCGTCTTTCATGGCCAGGTAGGCATAAGCTGCGGCATGGCCAACGAAGCGATAGATCTTGCGATCAATCAGTTCTTCGAGGGGAAGGTCGATGGAGCCGGAAACCTGGCTACGCAGACCCATTTCGGCATATTCCGGGTTGAAGCGGATGCCAGGGCGACTTGCACGCAGGTTAGCGGAGACGGTCTCTTTGTCATTGCCCAGGCACGAAACGATGCCCAGACCAGTGATAACGACGCGGCGCATGCGGATAACCCTTAAAAGTTGTCAGTGGAAGTGAACACGCCGACGCGAAGGCCTTCGGCGGTATAGATCTCGCGACCGTCGACGCTCACCGAACCATCGGCGATGGCCAGGTTCAGCTTGCCCTTGAGGACGCGCTTGATTTGAATGTTATAGGTGACTTTCTTGGCGGTCGGCAGGACCTGGCCAAAGAACTTCACTTCGCCCGAACCCAGGGCACGACCGCGACCTGGCAGGCCTTGCCAGCCGAGGAAAAAGCCGACCAGCTGCCACATGGCATCAAGGCCCAGGCAGCCCGGCATCACCGGATCGCCTTCGAAATGGCAGGCGAAGAACCACAGGTCCGGGGTGATATCCAGCTCGGCGACCAATTCACCTTTGCCGTACTTGCCACCCTCTTCGCTGATAAGGGTGATGCGATCCACCATCAGCATGTTGGGGGCGGGCAGTTGCGCGTTACCTGGGCCGAACAGCTCACCGCGACTGCAGCGCAGCAGGTCTTCCCGGGTAAAGGCGTTTTGTTTGGTCATGCGAGCTCCTCAATAATCCCATGCGGCAGGGCCGGGTAAATCTTCCCGACCGACTGAAGCGTGCTTGCCTCACGTCGGCAGCCTACAGGTAGACTATTGCGTTGTAGTGAAAGTCACAGCATCAAGGACATGAATGTACACTTGTGCACTGAAATTTTAAACCGGACTCATTTATAGGCCCGCTCGGGTGCCTAAGACTGCCGCACTTTCGTCTTTCACGCCAGTCGCAGTTGGCTGATGCTGCCCATCTAATGCACCCAGCGCTGTAGGATTTGCTGCAAATCCGTGCGTTTGAACGGCTTGGCCAGGTAATCGTTCATTCCGGCGGCCAGGCAGGCTTCGCGATCGCCCTGTAGCGCATTGGCCGTCAGGGCAATGATCGGCAGGTCGGCGCAGCCGGGCAATTGGCGGATCTGGCGGGTGGCGTCATAGCCGTCGATCACCGGCAGCCGGCAATCCATCAGGATCGCGGTGAAGATCAGGCTCTCGGCACTGCGGATCGCTTCGGCGCCGTCGGTGGCGACGCTCACCTCAAACCCCAGGCTACGCAGCATGGCTTGGACCACGGTGCGGTTGACCGGGTTGTCCTCCACCAGCAACACATGGCGGCCTTCACCGGCGCCGGCTTTGTGCTGCGCGTCCGGAGCAATCTGCGGCAGGCTCTGCTGGCAGATCGCCAGGGGGATTTCCAGGGTAAACACCGATCCCAGGCCTTCGTCGCTCTGGGCGCGCAAGGTGCCACCCATGCGCTCGGCCAGGGTCCGGGCAATCGGCAGGCCCAGGCCGGTGCCGCCGTAACGCCTGGAGATAGAGCTGTCCGCCTGTTGAAAGGCGTCGAACATCAGTTCCAGTCGCTCGGCCGAAATACCAATCCCGGTGTCGCGCACGGTGCAGGTGAACCACAGCAGTTCGTGGTCCAGGGTCTGCCAGTTCGGCTCGACGCTGACCGTGCCTTGCTCGGTGAATTTCAGCGCATTACCGATCAGGTTCACCAGGATCTGCCGGATCCGCGTCGGGTCGCCCTGCACGCGCAGCGCTTCCATGCCCGGCGGGATCGACAACTCCAGGACCAGCCCGCGCTGTATGGCGCTGTGCTGGAAGGCCTGGGCGCAGCTGTTGATCAGGTCCACCAGGTTGAACGGAATATGCTCAAGCTCCAGGGCCGAGCGTTCGATACGCGAGAAATCGAGGATATCGTTGATGACTTTGAGCAGGTGCTCGGTGGACTCCGAGGCCAGCGCGGCGTACTCGGTCTGCTCGTCGGTCATGGCGGTGGTTTCGAGCAGTTGCAGCATGCCCAGTACGCCATTCATCGGCGTGCGCAGTTCATGGCTCATCATCGCCAGGAAGTCGGATTTGGCGCTGTTGGCGCGCTCGGCTTCCTCCCGCGTCTGGATCAACTGGGCCATGGCCTGCTGCTGTTCGCGACTGGCATGGTGCAGGCCTTCGGCAAGGTTGTTGATATGCCGTGACAGGTCGCCCAGCTCGGAGTCGTCGACAATCGGTAGCGGGGTCTTGTAATCACCCTGCTGGATCGCCTTGACCGCATGGCCCATGGCGCTGATCGGTTGCGACAGGCTGGCGGCCAGGCGTCGCGCCAGGAGGAAGGTGAACAGTAGGGCGAATAGCGCGAGGATCCCAGCCTTGAAAAGGATTTCCTGTTGGCGCTGGCTGAAGGCGTCATTGGACATGCCGACAATCACCCGCCCCAGATAGTCGGCCTGTGGCGCCTTGGGCTGCGCGGTGCTGTCCTGGAAAAAATCGTTGCCCAACTGGATATGCTGCAGGCGAATCGGCGCCTGGAAAACTTTCACCGACAGCGAACGGTCGTGCTTTTCCGACGGCTGCTCGACATACACCAGGATGTTTTCCGCGCTGTCCTGGATTTCCAGGAAACGCACATGGGGCGTGGCCAGCGTCGCCCGCAGCAGGCTGTCGAGCACGTCATTGTTGCCGGAGATCACCCCGTACTCGGTGGCCGGGGCCAACTGGTTGGCGATCAGTTGGCCGGTGTGGTCCAGTTCCTGGCGCAAGTCCTGGATCCGTACGAAGGTAAAGAAGCTGATCAGTAGCAGCGTCAGTAACAGGGCCGGGCCCAGGGTGATGATCTGGGTGCGGGTGTTGATATCCCAGCGGCGAACCAAGGTCATGGGTGTTTTTCCCCTTCGGCCAATCGGGTTGCGACGGTGGTCTCGTCCACCACTTCGATCCCCAGCGAGCGCGCCACTTGCGGGTTGCCCACGACTTTAAAGTGTTCCGGGTACAGCGAGCGCGGCCAGCCGGCCGGCGCGTGATCAAGCAGGCGGTCAAGCACATTCAGCCAGTCGGCCTGATCGCTGTAGGTACTGGCCAGACTGCCCGCCCGCACGAAGCCGGCATTGGGGCCGATCAGTGGCAGTTGCCTGGCGTAGCTGCTCAACAGCAGGTTTTTCACGGTTTTCGGGTTGTACAGTTGGGGATCATCCAGCCCCAGCAACACATCGCTGTTTTTAAACAGGCTGAGCAGCGGGCGGCTGTCATTAATGTTGTCCCAGTGCTGGGCGACGATTTCCAGGTCCAGGGCTGCGGCATGCTGGCGCAGTTCCGGCAGCAGGAATTCGCTGTCGCTACCGTACAGCACGCCAATGCGCCGGGCCTGGGGCAGGATATTGGCGATCAGGCGCAGCTGCCGGTCCAGAGGCGGATCGCTCCACAGCAGGCTGATCTTGCCGGGCACATGGCTGCCCAGGCGCTCGCGGGCTTGCAGGCGACTGATGCGCAGCACCAGGGTGGCCGGGCCCTGGGGGTCCTGCAGGCGCCAGTCGAGGCTCGGCAGGTCCAGCAGGATCAGGCGGGTGCTGGTCGGTAATTGGCCGGGGGCGGGCATGTCTTGCAGGGCCTTGAAGGTGACGCTATCGGCGGGGCGCTGTTCGCGCAGGGCCTGAGTGAATGCCTGCACGCCGGGTCCATCCTCGGCGGCGGTCAGCAGGATTTCGGCGCTCCACGCGGGCACGGCCAATGCCAGGCTGACGAGCAGCAGGCAGCGGCGCCAGAACTTGGCGCGGAAGAGGGCGGTCATCCTTGACTGGGCAGGGTTCATGTCAGAACTCTAGCTCCGCGCTGAAGTAGAGGACATGGCGCTGGTCGTAGTTATTGTCGACATGGGTAGTGGGCTGGCGGTCAAGGCGTTGTTGCAGCATGCCGGCCAGCTCCAGGTTGGCCTTGCCCAGGGCGATGCGTTTGGCGACCCGCATATCGACCCGTTCAAAGCGATATTGGTTGAGTGCGTCGTTGCCATAATAGAACAGCGCGCTGGACCAGCCTTGCCCCCACTCGCGCATCCAGCCGGCCGAGCCGCTGTTGCGCGCAGTCTGTTGCCGGTCCAGCGCGTTGCTGGCGTGGGCATCCACGTAAGCATAGGTCAGGCGCAGGCGGTCGGCGGCGCTCAGGTGCCAGTCCAGCTGGGTTTCGGTGCCGGTAAACCGCGAGCTGTTACTGTTACTGGCGATGTACTGGTTATTGCGCAGGGGCTCGCTGATCATGCCGGTGATTTCGTCATAGAACAGTTTGACGTCAAGGTTCAGCCCGATATCCGCAAAAAAGCCGTTATAGCCCAGTTCCCGGGAGCGCATCAGTTCCCTGTCGAGGTCGCCCGGGCCCCGGGTCTTGACGAAATACTGGCCGGCGTTCTGCCCGTAGGTGGGGGAGCTGAGGTTCGTGACCTTATAGCTCCAATTGACGTTGTTCTCGAACATGTCCGGCGAACGGATGGCTTCGGAGTACACCGCCCGCAGCCCGTGCCGCGGGTTGATCAGATAGTTGATCGCGACCCTGGGCGTCAGCGAGCTATCGCTCAGTTGGGTGTTTTCATACATCGCCCCGCCCTGCAACAGCCAGTGTTCGCTGGCGCGCCATTCGAGGTGGCCGAACAGGCGCCAGGTGGTGTCGTCCAGCCGGCCATTGAAGTAGGTGTCGGAGTCGGCGCGGTCGTAGCGGTAATTCATGCCGCTGACCAGGCGCAGGCTGTCGGACAGGCTCAGGGTGTCCTGCACTTCCAGGTCGTAGCGGGTTTCCTTGGTGCTTTGGTCGATATTGCCGCAGACACTTTCCTTGCCGCCTTCATTCCATTGTTTCAGGACTTCTTCGGCCAATGCCTGCTCGGCAGGGGAGCCGGGTGGTGGGCTGCCGTTTTCAAAATCCTTTATGTGCCGCGCCAACTTTTCAGCGTAGTTGGGGTTCATTTGCCACAGTTGCGTCAACTGCGGGCTGAACGAGACCTTGGCATCACAGGCCTTCCAGATCTGCCGGCGATCCCATTGCTGCGCCGAACCCTGGATATACAGGCTGTGGTCGGGATTGAAATCGAAGTTCCAGCGCAGGGAGGCGGCGTAGTCCTTGGCGCTGACGTCGGAATCGGTACCGCCATCGGTAATCCCGGCAAATACCGGCTTGTAGGTGTATGGCCGCTGGTTGGTCCCTTCCTTGGCGTTGATCTGCCAGTCGATGCTTTGCTGCTGGTCGAGGGTCTGGCTGACCTTCAGGCTGAAGCGGCTCAGGCGCCGGCTGTCGCGGTAGTCGGCACCCACGCGGTCGCTGTCAAAGCCGTCATCCTGCTGCCCGGACAGCGACAGCCGCAGGTTGCCGGTGTCCCAGCCCAGGCCCTGGCTGGCATACCAATCGTTGATCCCGCGCTCGCCCCGGATCATTTTCATCCGGGTGCCCTGGCTGTTGGCCGGCGAGCGGGTGAGGATATTGACCACCGCCATCAGCGCATTGGCGCCGTAGCTGACGGTATTGGGCCCACGGAACACCTCGATCCGCTCGATATCCTCCATGGCCACCGGAATATCGCTCCAGTCCACCGTGGCCAGGCCGGCGCGGTACACCGAGCGGCCGTCGATCAGCACCTGCATGCGCCGCGCTTCGCTGGCGTTGGTGCCGTGATAGTTGACGGCAGCCTGGTTGCCCGAGGTGTAGCCCACCATCATCCCCGGCACCAGGCGCAGCAACTCGGCGATATCCCGCGCGCCGCTGGCCTTGATCAGTTCGCTGTCGATCACCGTCATGCTGCCAGGTACGGCGGCGGCCGACTGCTTGAGTCGGGTCGCCGTCAGGACCTGGGGCAGTGGCTGGTTGTCGAGGAACAGATCGTCGGCCAGCAACGGCGTGCTGACCAACAGCGCCAGAAACAGAGATGAACGAGGAGGAGGGCCCAAATACACGGCACGGCCTTGATAATTGCGGATAGCCGCCCATGTTAACTGAGGCGGGCGCTTTTGCCAGTCGGCACCATCGCAATTACTGTGGTCTATTCGGCCATTTTCCGACAAATGCGGAAAACACAGAAGGGCTGGTCGCCGTCTGGCCGGCCCGTATAATGCCGCCATCGCCACTGCTTATGGATTAACGGATTGCATATGACTGAACAGCGCCCAATTGCGGTCCTGGGAGGCGGAAGTTTTGGTACCGCCGTGGCTAATCTGCTGGCCGAAAACGGCCATCAGGTGCGCCAGTGGATGCGCGATCCCGAACAGGCCGAGGCCATCCGGGTCAACCGCGAAAACCCCCGTTATCTCAAGGGCATCAAGATTCACGCTGCGGTCACGCCGGTCACGGACCTGCAGGCCACCCTGGATGACTGCGACCTGTGCTTCGTTGCGCTGCCCTCCAGTGCCCTGCGCTCGGTGCTGGCGCCCCATGCCGAGCGGCTGGCGGGCAAGATGCTGGTCAGCTTGACCAAAGGTATCGAGGCCCAGACCTTCAAGCTGATGAGCGAAATCCTCGAAGAAATCGCGCCCCAGGCGCGCATTGGTGTGCTCTCCGGGCCGAACCTGGCGCGGGAAGTGGCCGAACATGCCTTGACCGCGACGGTGGTCGCCAGTGAAGACGAAGCCCTGTGCGAACAGGTGCAGGCCGTGCTGCATGGCCGTACCTTCCGTGTCTATGCCAGTGCTGACCGCTTTGGCGTAGAACTGGGCGGCGCGCTGAAAAACGTCTACGCCATCATCGCCGGCATGGCGGTGGCCCTGGGCATGGGGGAAAACACCAAGAGCATGCTGATTACCCGCGCCCTGGCGGAAATGACCCGCTTTGCGGTCAACCAGGGCGCCAACCCCATGACCTTCCTTGGCCTGGCCGGGGTGGGCGACTTGATCGTCACCTGTTCGTCACCGAAAAGCCGCAACTATCAGGTCGGTTTCGCCCTGGGCCAGGGCCTGAGCCTGGAAGATGCCGTCACCCGCCTGGGTGAAGTGGCCGAAGGGGTCAATACTCTCAAAGTACTGAAGGCCAAGGCCCAGGAAACCGGGGTCTATATGCCGTTGGTCGCCGGCCTGCACGCGATCCTGTTCGAAGGGCGCACCTTGAACCAGGTCATCGAGTTGCTGATGCGTGCCGAGCCCAAGACTGATGTCGACTTTATTTCCACCAGTGGTTTCAACTGAGGAACCCGCGATGAACGATCCGAAAGCAGCACCCAAGTATGAATCCATTGCCCTGCGCATCCTGTGGATGCTGGTGTTTGCCCTGGTCTGGCAAGTGGCGCAGTTCATCCTCGGGGCGTTGGTGGTGGTGCAATTGATCTACCGCCTGATCTACGGCGCACCGAACCTGGGCCTGATGAACTTTGGCGACAGCCTCAGCCAGTTCCTCGCGCAGATTGGCCGTTTTGGCAGCTTCCACAGTGAGCAGAAACCCTGGCCCTTTGCCGATTGGCCAACCCAGCGCGCCCCGGAAGGCGAAGCCGCCCACAGCGTGCCGCCAGCCCCGCACCCGGTGCGCGATGAGGAGCCCAAGCTATGAAGCTGTGGGTGTTGCGCCACGGTGAAGCCGAGTCCCATGCACCCAGCGATGCCCAGCGCAACCTGACCGAGCGTGGCCGCGAAGAAGTGCTGCACAGCGCCGCGCACCTGATCGGCCAGCCCATCAGCGCGATCATCGCCAGCCCTTATGTGCGGGCGCAACAGACTGCCCAGTTGGTGCGCGAGGCGTTGGGGTTTGTGCCAGAAATCCGCACGGTGTCGTGGCTGACGCCGGACGGCAACCCCCTGCAAGTCCTGGAAAAACTCGACACCGATGACAATGTGCTGCTGGTCAGCCATCAGCCTTTGGTGGGCAACCTGATCAGCTTTTTGCAGCACGGGCACCAGCGCCAGCCGCAACCGATGCACACCGCCAGCCTGGCGGAGCTGGAAGGGGACTTCCCGCTGGCGGGGCTGATGAGCCTCAACAACGTGAAAAACCCCTGATTTTTAAGGCACAACACAATCAACTGTGGGAGCGGGCTTGCTCGCGAATGCGGTGCATCAGTCAATGAATGTATTGGCTGACACTCCGCATTCGCGAGTAAGCCCACCCCCACACAAGCCCTTTCCCACAGTTTGATTGCATTCTGCCTGCAAGCGACTTGCAGTGCTCCTGTGTGCATGGAATAGTCCACCAAGCAAGTGCTTGGTTGGCTACCATCGGAACACACAGGAGCGCGTCCCATGTCTGTCGCTTTTCGTTTGCCGCTGCAGGTCTTCTTTGAACGTGAGGCGCGCCATCCGCGCCAGCGCTTCCTGGTCCAGCCCACGGGTGGCGGCGAGGTGCAGACCCTCACCTGGGGCGAGGTCGGCCACCAGGCCCGTTGCGCCGCCCATTGGCTGCGGGCACGGGAGTTGCCCCAGGGCTCGCACATTGCCCTGATCTCGAAAAACTGCGCGCACTGGATTATCGCCGACCTGGCGATCTGGATGGCCGGGCATGTCTCGGTGCCGCTGTACCCCAACCTCACCGCCGACTCCGTGGCCCACGTGCTGGAGCACTCCGAGGCGGCGTTGGTGTTTATCGGCAAGCTCGACGACTGGCCGGCCATGGCCCCAGGCATCAAGGCCGGGCTTGCGACCATCAGCCTGCCGCTGTGCCCCGAGGGCCCGTTCGACTTCACTTGGGCCGACCTGCAGGCCTGCTCACCGATCCAGGATGACCCGGCGCCGGCTGCCACGGACCTGGCCACCATCATCTACACCTCCGGCACTACCGGCCTGCCCAAAGGCGTGATGCACACCTTCGGCGCCCTGGCGTTTGCGGCAACCCGAGGCACCGAGCTGTTCGGCCTGGGGGAGGGCGACCGGCTGCTGTCCTACCTGCCGCTGTGCCATGTGGCCGAGCGCATGTTTGTCGAGATGGCTGCGATCTACACCGGGCAAACGGTGTTTTTTGCCGAAAGCCTCGACACCTTCCTCACCGACCTGCAACGCGCCCGGCCCACGGCCTTGTTCGGCGTGCCGCGCATCTGGACCAAGTTCCAGATGGGGGTGTACGGCAAAATCCCGGAAAAACGCCTGGAGCTGCTATTGCGTCTGCCATTTATCGGCAAGCGCGTCGGGCGCAAGGTGCTCGCCGGGCTTGGCCTGGACGCGGTGCGGGTGGCCCTGTCCGGCGCGGCGCCGGTGCCCGAGGCGTTGCTGCGCTGGTACCTGCGCCTGGGCCTGGATGTGCTGGAGGTGTATGGCATGACCGAAAGCTGTGGTTATTCCCATGTCTGTCGCCCCGGCCAGCAGAAGATTGGCTGGATCGGCCTGCCGTGCCCGGACGTGGAGGTGCGCATTGACCCGGCCGGTGAAGTCCTGGTGCGCAGCGGCGCGACCATGCTCGGTTACTTCAAGGACCCGCAGAAGACTGCCGAGACCCTCACCGAAGACGGCTTCCTGCGTACCGGCGACAAGGGCGAGCAGGATGCCGAAGGCCGCCTGCGCCTGACCGGGCGGCTCAAGGAGATCTTCAAGACCAGCAAGGGCAAGTACGTCGCCCCGGCCCCCATCGAAAACCGCCTGGCGGAGCACGGGCGCATTGAGCAGGTGTGTGTGGTGGGTGATGGCCTGAGCGCGCCGATGGGTTTGTGCGTGCTGTCTGCAGTGGGCCAGCAGGAGGCCGCCGGCGAGGCCCGGCAATCTTTGCATGGCAGCCTGGAGCGCCTGCTGGAAGAGGTCAACCAGGTGCTGGATAAACATGAGCGCTTGCGTCAACTGGTGGTGGTGAAAGACAGTTGGGCCGTGGAAAACGGCTTTCTGACACCGACCCTGAAGATCAAGCGCAACGTGATCGAGTCAACCTACGGCCCACAGTTCCAGGCCTGGAGCGCACGTTCCGAGGCAGTGCTGTGGCAGGATTGAGCACCCAAATAAAATCAACAAGGACACTGCAATGAGCCTGTGGCGCACCCTCCCCAATATCGAACAACTCAATGCCATCCAGAAAAACACCATTGGTGAAGTGCTGGATATCCGTTTCGAGACCTTCGACGACCAGTCCCTGACCGCCAGCATGGTGATCGACCACCGCACCCATCAACCCTATGGCCTGCTGCACGGTGGGGCCTCGGTGGTGTTGGCCGAAACGGTTGGCTCCATGGCCAGCTACCTGTGTATCGACGCCAGCAAGTTCTATTGCGTGGGCCTGGAAATCAACGCCAACCACCTGCGCGGCCTGCGTTCCGGGCGGGTGACGGCGGTGGCCCGGGCGATCCACATCGGGCGCACCACCCATGTCTGGGACATCCGCCTGACCAGTGACGAGGGCAAGGCCAGTTGTGTGTCGCGCCTGACCATGGCCGTGGTGCCCCTGGGCGAGAACCCGCCGGCGCGATAGGTGTGGCGTGAGTGTCATCATTCCTGGCAGTTACAGTCATTGCTGTAGCGGCCAGGCGTGAGGACAATCGAATTCTGTTTTGGATGATGGGTTGGTTATGTCGCAACATGTGTTTTTCACTCATGCCAATGGCTTTCCTTCGGCGACCTACGGCAAATTGTTCGATGCCCTGGCCCCGGAGTACGCGGTGGCGCACCTGTCGCAGCACGGCCACGACCCGCGGTTTCCGGTGGATGACAATTGGCAGAACCTGGTGGACGAACTGATCCACCACCTGGAGCAGCAACCGGAGCCGGTGTGGGGCGTCGGCCACTCATTGGGCGGGGTGCTGCATTTGCACGCGGCCCTGCGTTGCCCGCAGTTGTATCGCGGGGTGGTGATGCTCGACTCGCCGGTGCTGACCCTGGCCGACCGCTGGGTGATCCGCGCGGCCAAGCGTTTTGGCCTGATCGACCGCCTGACCCCGGCTGGCCGCACCCTGGGCCGGCGCGAAGAGTTCAGCGACCTGGACGCCGCGCGTCAGTATTTTTCCGGCAAGACACTGTTTCGCGGGTTTGACCCGGACTGCCTGGAGGCCTACCTGCAACATGGTCTGCACCAGGTCGGCGATCGCCTGCGCCTGCGGTTCGACCCGGCCACGGAAATCAGCATTTATCGGGGCGTGCCACACACCAGCCCCGGCCAGACCCGCCAATTGAAAGTGCCACTGGCCGTAGTACGCGGCCGGCAGAGCCGGGTGGTGATGCGCCATCACGCCAGCGGCGTCGCACGCCTGCCCATGGGCGAGATGCTGACCATGCCCGGCGGCCACATGTTTCCCCTGGAGCGGCCGCAGGACACGGCGACCCTGATCAAGAACCTGTTTACCCGTTGGGAAGCCCGCGAGCGCAGTTGCGCATGACCACGCCTGTCGAAGAAGTGCGCCTGAGCCTGCCGCACATTGAGCTGGCGGCCCATCTGTTCGGCCCGGAAGACGGCCTGCCGGTGATCGCCCTGCATGGCTGGCTGGACAACGCCAACAGCTTTGCGCGCCTGGCGCCCAAGCTGCAGGGTTTGCGCATTGTCGCCCTGGACATGGCCGGCCACGGCCACTCGGCCCACCGCCCGGCTGGGGCGGGGTACGCCTTGTGGGATTACGTGTTTGATGTGCTGCAAGTGGCCGAACAGCTGGGCTGGAAACGTTTTGCATTACTTGGCCACTCCCTGGGGGCAGTCGTTTCCACGGTGCTGGCCGGGGCCTTGCCGGAGCGCGTGACGCACTTGGCGTTGATCGACGGCGTGATCCCGCCGACCGCCACCGGCGAGGACCCCGCCGAGCGCCTGGGCATGGCCCTGCAGGCGCAAATCAACCTGCAGGACAAGCGCAAACCGGTGTACGGCACCCTCGACCGGGCGGTGGAAGCGCGAATGAAAGGCGTGGTGGCCGTCAGCCGTGAAGCCGCGGAACTCCTGGCCCGGCGCGGCTTGATGCCGGTGCCGGGCGGCTACACCTGGCGCAGTGACAGCCGCCTGACCCTGGCCTCGCCAATACGCCTGACGGAAGAACAGGCCATGGCCTTCGTGCGTCGAGTGGCGTGCCCTGCACAGTTGGTGGTCGCGCAAGAAGGCATGCTGGCCAAACATCCCGAGCTGCTTGCGCAGGTGCCGTTCACTGTCACCACCCTTGCAGGTGGCCATCATTTGCACCTGAATGACGAGTCGGGAGCGGTTCTTGTTGCAGACTGTTTCAATCGGTTCTTCACCGCGCCTTGACTTGGCGGGGGCAACTGTCGAGGCTGGGCAGATTGAAAGGGAGTCAACCATGAACAATCCGAATACCGCGAAGGCATCCACCGGCCAAGGCGCACCGATCCGATGAGTAGTGCCAAGGGAATTATCCGTGTGCTTGGGCTGTGCTGCATCAGCCCGTTGGTCTTCGCTGCTGATCTACCGGGAAGCCAGGATCTGCCCAGCGTGGCCCGTCAGGTGGATGCGCAGATTGTCGACTACCGTCCCACCGAAGAAAAAGAACGCATCTACCCCATGGGCGCGATCCGTAAGATCAGTGGCAAGTTGCGCTACGACGGTCAGGCCACGGCCCGTGGCCAAGTAACCGCCATCACCTATGAACTGCCTGCCGAGCACAGTTCCAGCACGGCCTTCAAAGCCACGCGCGAGGCGTTGCAAGAACAGGGCGCGCAGTTGTTGTTCTGGTGCCAGGCCCGTGATTGTGGCGAAAGCAGCCTCTGGGCCAATGAAGTGTTGGGCAATGCCAAGCTGGTCGGCGCCGATGGCCAGCAGGAATTCCTCTTGCTGCGCCTGGCCGCCCCTCAGGACAACTCTCTGGTGGCGCTGTACGGCATCACCCGCGGCAATCGCCGGGCTTACCTGCATGTTGAGCAAATGGACGCCAGCGCGCCATTGGGGCAATTGCTGCCGACCTCTGCCACACTGCTGCGCGAACTGAAAAGCACCGGCGACCTGGATTTCCCTTTGCTGGGGGCTGAGCCCGACGCAACATGGTTGACCCTGATTTCCCGTGGATTGAACCTCGACACCACCTTGCGGGTCAGTTTGAGCGGACCCAACGCTGAAGCCTGGCGCCAGGGCCTGATCGACAAGGGCGTGCGTGCGGCGCGCCTGGAAACCGCTACTGGCGAGACCCAGGGCCTGCATCTGCAAGTGATCCGCTGATCGTTCCAGGGCGAACGGACCCGCGCCGTTCGCCTAAGCTCTCCCTCAACAGACTTCTTTTCGAGAAAGCACATGCTCAACAATGATCGCCTGCTGGTGCAGATCCTGCTCCTGGTGCTGTTTGGTGCCAGTTTCTGGGTGATGGCGCCGTTCTGGTCGGCGCTGTTCTGGGGCGCGGTGCTGGCGTTTGCCAGCTGGCCGCTGATGCGCCTGTTGACCCGCGCCCTGGGCGGCCGCGAGTCCCTGGCAGCGGGGATCCTGACCTTGGGCTGGATGTTGCTGGTGGCAGTGCCACTGGTGTGGTTGGGCTTCAACCTGGCCGACCATGTGCGCGATGCTGTGGCGCTGATCAAGGACCTCCAGGTCGACGGCCTGCCCGAAGCACCTAGCTGGCTGGGCTCGATCCCGTTTGTGGGAGAGCGGCTGGTGGCCATGTGGGACAGTATCGACCAGCAGGGCGCGGCTTTGATGGTCACGATCAAGCCCTACCTGGGGCAGGTCGGCAACTGGCTGCTGGCCCGCAGCGCGCAGATCGGCGGCGGCATCCTCGAACTGACCCTCAGCCTGGTGTTTGTATTCTTTTTCTACCGCGACGGGCCACGCCTGGCGATGTTCGTTCACCGGCTGCTGGAGCGTTTGATCGGTGATCGCGCCGGCTACTACATCGACCTGGTGGCCGGTACGGTGCAACGGGTGGTCAACGGCGTGATCGGCACCGCCGCCGCCCAGGCATTGCTGGCACTGATCGGCTTCCTGATTGCCGGCGTGCCCGGGGCACTGGTGCTGGGCATCGTCACCTTCCTGCTCAGCCTGATCCCCATGGGCCCGCCCCTGGTCTGGATCCCGGCCACGGCCTGGTTGGTATGGAAGGGCGATTACACCTACGCGGTGTTCCTCGGCGTCTGGGGCACATTCATCATCAGTGGCGTAGACAACGTGCTCAAGCCCTACCTGATCAGCCGCGGCGGTAACCTGCCACTGGTGATCGTGTTGCTGGGGGTATTTGGTGGCTTGATCGCGTTTGGCTTTATCGGCTTGTTTATCGGGCCGACCTTGTTGGCGGTGGCGTATAGCCTGTTGACGGATTGGAGCGCGACTCAGGCGCAGGTTCGTCGCGAGGACAAGGTGAGCTGATCCTTTGCAGGAGCCGGCAATGGCTAGGTCCCGGGTAGTCACGTTTTTGCCGTCACCTGCGGGCGAGGCTACTGTCGGGGCATGTTGCAGGCGTGTCGTGAATGTATCTACTTTGAAATATTAGTCGGTTCTCCCAGAAAAATAGGCGCTTGCCGAGGATTTACCGATCATCGGATCCCGCAAAGCCGCTGCTTGCGCTACAATCCGCGCCGATTTCGACTTGCCTGAGAGCCCATTCCAATGTCCGTCTGCCAGACTCCTATCATCGTCGCCCTGGATTACCCCACCCGTGACGCCGCACTGAAGCTGGCTGACCAGTTGGACCCCAAGCTCTGCCGGGTCAAGGTCGGCAAGGAGCTGTTCACCAGTTGTGCCGCAGAAATCGTCGGCACCCTGCGTGACAAGGGTTTTGAGGTGTTCCTCGACCTGAAATTCCACGATATCCCTAACACCACCGCGATGGCGGTCAAGGCCGCGGCCGAGATGGGCGTGTGGATGGTCAACGTCCACTGTTCCGGCGGCCTGCGCATGATGGCCGCGTGCCGTGAGGTGCTGGATCAGCGCAGCGGTCCCAAGCCGTTGCTGATCGGTGTGACCGTGCTGACCAGCATGGAGCGTGAGGACCTGGCCGGTATTGGCCTGGATATCGAGCCCCAGGAGCAAGTACTGCGTCTGGCGGCCCTGGCGCAGAAAGCCGGCCTCGATGGCCTGGTGTGTTCGGCGCTGGAGGCCCAGGCGTTGAAGACTGCCCATCCTACGCTGCAACTGGTGACCCCGGGGATTCGTCCGGCGGGCAGCGCCCAGGACGATCAGCGGCGGATTCTTACGCCGCGCCAGGCGCTGGATGCGGGTTCTGATTACTTGGTGATCGGTCGTCCGATCAGCCAGGCGGCCGATCCGGCCAAGGCCCTGGCGGCGGTGGTTGCCGAAATCGCCTGATGCCTTTGCGCTAAAAATCTGGGAGCTGGCTTGCCAGCGATGCAGGCACTTCGGTTTTTCAGTCAGTCCGAGGTGATGCTATCGCAGGCAAGCCAGCTCCCACAGTTGCTTACGGTGTGCCGCTTGGCACTCGATCCCACAAGGGCGCTGTGGGGTGTCAGTTGACCTTCAGCACCAACTTGCCAAAGTTCTCGCCGTTGAACAGCTTCATCAGCGTTTCAGGGAACGTCTCCAGTCCCGCGACAATATCTTCCTTGCTCTTGAGCTTGCCTTGCGCCATCCAACCGGCCATTTCCTGCCCGGCGGCGGCAAAGTTCGCCGCATGGTCCATCACCACAAACCCTTCCATGCGCGCCCGATTGACCAGCAGTGACAAGTAGTTGGCCGGCCCCTTCACGGCTTCCTTGTTGTTGTACTGGCTGATGGCCCCGCAGATCACCACCCGCGCCTTCAACGCGAGGCGGCTGAGCACGGCGTCGAGGATATCGCCGCCGACGTTATCGAAATACACGTCCACGCCTTTTGGGCATTCGCGCTTGAGGGCCGCCGGCACGTCTTCGTGTTTGTAGTCGATGGCCGCGTCGAACCCCAGTTCATCCAGCAAAAACTTGCACTTGTCGGCGCCGCCAGCAATCCCTACCACGCGGCAGCCTTTGATCTTGGCGATCTGCCCGGCAATGCTGCCCACCGCCCCGGCGGCGCCGGAAATCACTACGGTATCGCCGGCCTTGGGCGCGCCGGTGTCGAGCAGGGCAAAGTAGGCGGTCATGCCGGTCATGCCCAGCGCCGACAGATAGCGCGGCAGCGGCGCCAGTTTCGGATCGACCTTATAGAAACCGCGCGGCTCGCCGAGGAAGTAATCCTGTACACCCAGGGCGCCATTCACGTAGTCCCCGACCGCGAATTTCGGTGTGTTCGAGGCGATGACCTGGCCTACGCCCAAGGCGCGCATGACTTCGCCGATGGCGACCGGCGGGATGTAGGACTTGCCTTCATTCATCCAGCCACGCATGGCCGGGTCGAGGGACAGGTATTCGTTGCGCACCAGCACCTGGCCGTCCGCCAGGTTGCCCACCGGCACTTCCTGGTAGGTGAAGGTGTCCCGCGTGGCCGCACCGACCGGGCGTTTGGCAAGCAGGAATTGGCGGTTGGTCTGGGCAGTCATGGCAAGGACTCTGGATAAATGGACCTCAAGTGATAGACCTTCCAGGCGCCAGGAGCAAGGTCGGCCGATACCTGCGAATGCCCGGCGATAGGCTGGGTTGATAGTGGGCCCGGCAGGCTTATCACTGCCGTGCATGGGCGCTCAACCGGCCCTCTGATAGTGCTGACGCGTGGCGCCTGGCCCTGGCTATGCTGGGCCCACGGGCATTCATCCAAGGATATAAGCAATGAGCATGACGTTTTCCGGCCAGGTCGCCCTGGTCACCGGCGCTGCCAACGGTATCGGCCGCGCCACGGCGCTGGCATTCGCCAACGAAGGCCTGAAGGTCGTGGTCGCCGACCTGGATGTGGCGGGCGGAGAGGGCACCGTCGCGTTGATCCGCGAGACGGGCGGCGAGGCGTTGTTCGTGCGCTGCAATGTCACCCTGGAGGCAGATGTGCAGCAACTGATGCAGCAAGTGCTGAACAGCTATGGTCGCCTGGACTATGCGTTCAACAATGCCGGCATCGAGATTGAACAGGGCAAGTTGGCCGATGGCACCCTGGATGAGTTCGACGCCATCATGGGGGTCAACGTCAAGGGCGTGTGGTTGTGCATGAAGTATCAGCTGCCGTTGCTGCTGGCCCAGGGCGGTGGGGCGATCGTCAATACCGCGTCGGTGGCGGGGTTGGGGGCTGCGCCGAAGATGAGTATTTATGCGGCGTCCAAGCATGCGGTGATTGGCCTGACCAAGTCGGCAGCCATCGAGTACGCGAAAAAGAAAATCCGCGTCAACGCCGTGTGCCCGGCGGTGATCGACACCGACATGTTCCGTCGTGCCTATGAAGCCGACCCGCGCAAGGCCGAGTTTGCCGCCGCCATGCACCCGGTCGGGCGCATTGGTACGGTCGGGGAAATCGCCAGCGCGGTGCTGTATCTGTGCAGCGATGGCGCCGCGTTCACCACTGGCCAGGCATTGGCCGTGGATGGCGGTGCGACGGCTATTTAGGACGGGTCGCCGTGCACCACTGAGAAAGTGATTTCCAGTGCTGTGGGGCGTTTCCGCAGGTGGCAAGATGCCCTGGGCTATTGTGTTTCAATAGGTAAATAACCCAATAAAATCAATGATTTAATAAATTTATGAGCAGGGTGATCCTGGCCTTCTGTGCTTAACTGTTTTGAGTTAAATGCCAAACAGTTGAAGGGGGGTGGCTCATGGATTTAGGGATCAATCGACAAGCCCTTGTACCGGTGGTTCAGCAAATTGTCAGCGCCATTGCCGCATGGATTCGGGAGAGCGGGGTCAGCCCCGGAACGCGCCTGCCTTCCATCCGGCAACTGGCCCAGGACAACCTGCTCAGTCAATCCAGTGTGATCGAGGCGCTGGAGCGCATGGTGGCCGAAGGGGTCTTGGCCTCAAGGGCCGGTTCGGGGTTTGTTATCGCCGAGCAACCGGTGGCCAGCAGCCCATTGGCGGAGTGCCAGTGGTATGAGGGGGCAGAGCGCAGGTGGGGGACCTTTACCGATAACCAGTTGGGAGAATTGAAGCTGGGGTGCGGCTGGCTGCCGGACTCCTGGCGTGAAAGTGATGACATCAGCTATGCGATTCGCGAAATCAGCCGTACCGATACCGCTGGGGTTTTCAATTACAGCACGCCCCTGGGGTTGCCGGCGTTACGTGAGCAATTGCACAAGCGCCTGACACAGATCCAGGTGGCCAGCACTGCCGAGCAGATCCTCACCACCCACGGCGCGAGCCATGCCCAGGACCTGCTGATCCGCACCTTGCTCAAGGCCGGCGACACGGTGGTGGTCGAGAGCCCTGGCTACGGCAACCTATATCGTCAGTTGGCTTTCCACGGTGTCATGTTGCTGGAGGTGCCCAGAACCCGCAGCGGCCCGGATATCCAGGCCCTGGAAACGCTGCTGGCCCGCCACCGCCCCAAGTGCCTGTTCATCAACAGCCTCTACCACAACCCGACGGGCACCAGCCTGTCGCGGGTGGTCGCCGAGCGTCTGTTGCACCTGGCCCACACTCGGGACTTCCTGATTGTCGAGGAGGATGTCTACGGCGACCTGCAACATGCTTCCTGTACCCGTCTGGCGGCGTTGGCCCATGATGATCGGGTGATCTATGTCTCGAGCTTTTCCAAGACCCTGAGCAGCGCCCTGCGGGTTGGCTATCTCACCGCCAGCACGGCCCTCATCAGCCAATTGCTCAAGCTCAAGACCTTGACCGGTATGGGCACCTCACGCTTTGCCGAAGCGATGGTGGCCAGTCTCCTGACCAACGGCACCTACCGCAAATGGGTACAGCGCCTGCGCCGACGGCTGAGCGCGGAGATGGCGAAGACCTTGCAGGTGCTGGAGGATGAAGAGTGGGAGGTCTTTGCGGTGCCCGCAGGTGGCATGTTTGTGTGGGCGCGCCCGGGTTCAGGGGATGGCTCAAGGGTGCACGCAAGGGCCCGACAGCTTGGGGTCTTGCTGTCTTCCGGCGAGTTGTTCAGCCCGACCGGCGAGCACGCTGAATGGCTGCGGATCAATGTGGCCTATGCTTGCGATCATCGGGCCCTGGCATTGTTCAAAGCCATGGGCCCCACAGGATCGACCTCCACCATTCTGAAAACGACGGGGATGTAGCTTTTTGCCATTATTGTGGCGCCAACGTCTTGTGTTGCAGGGCCCGGGATTGCGAATCTCGTTGCATGGATACCGGGCTTGCTGGCGTTCGCCACCCCAAGAGGACTTTGCGCAATGATTTCGGCCGTGCAACGACGATTTGCCAACCTTGGGCTGGCCAGGAAGCTGGGGCTGGGGTTTGCCCTGGTATTGCTGTTGACGGCCCTGGTGGCGGCGATTGGCGTGTGGTCCCTGCAAACCGTTGGCCAGCGTTTTGTGGGGCTCAAGGGCATGTCTTCGCTCAATGAGGGGCTGCTGAATGTGCGTTTGATTGAGCAGGAGTATGCGTTGCGCAGCGATGCCGACTCGGTCGAGGTCCTGCACCAACGGGTGGATAGCCTGGTGGCCGAAGCCCAGGCGCTCAACATGAGCGAGGTCGAGCAGGCGCTGGGCGCCTATCGCAAGGCATTTGACGAATTTGTCGAGCTGACCCAGGCCAAGGACCTGGCGCTGGAAATGGCCAGTTGGTCGGTGTCCAGTGTCGCCAACAACCTTGATGTATTGCAGGCCGGCCTGGCCGACGATGGGGCCTATAACCTCAAGGAAAGCCAAGGCAAAGAGGGCGCCGAGTTTATCGAGCAGGCCGGGCAGGTGGGGCAGGTTTCGCGCTTGATGTTGCAGGCCATGAACGAAGCCCATGTGCGCCTGGATCAGAGCCGCAAGGGCGACGCGGACAGTGCCGGGCAAGGCCACATCGAGCAGGCCGATCAGGCCCTGGCCCAGGCCGGGCAACTGCAGACCCTGGTCAAGGATCCTGGCTATCAGACCGTGCTCAATGAAGTGGTCGGGCATATCGGAGCCTTCAGCGAAAAACTCACCGAATACACCGGCCTGCTGGCCCAGGAAAAAATCGTCTACCAACAGTTGCATGAGCGGGCCGCGCAAGTGGTGGCGCAGGTCAACCAGGCCTATGCCGCGCAGGACCAGTCGATGCAGGCGCAGTTGGCCAAGAGCAGCTTGCTGATCATTGTGTCATCGGCCCTAGCTTTATTGGTCGGGGTGATTGCCGCGTGGCTGATTACCCGGCTGATCGTGATGCCGCTGCGCAGCGTGATTGCCGTGGCCCGGCAGATTGCGGCCGGGGATCTCAGCGGGCGCATGGAGGTGAGCCGACAGGACGAGATGGGCCAGTTGATGCAGGCGATGCAGCAGATGGGCGGGGGCCTGAGCAATATGGTCAGCGGGCTGCAGGCGGGGATTGAACAATTGGCCAGCTCGGCCCAGTCATTGTCCAGGGGGACCGAGCAGACCAATCTCGAAGTCAGTAGCCAGAAAGAAGAAACCGAGCAAGTCGCCACCGCCATGAACCAGATGGCCGCCACGGTGCACGATGTGGCACGCAATGCCGAGCAGGCCGCACAAGCGGCGCAGACCGCCGACGACAAGGTCGACACTGGCCAGCAGGTGGTACGCCAGAGCCTGCAGCGCATCGAGCTGCTGGCCAGTTCGGCGACCTCTGCCAGCACCAGCATCGAAAGCCTGAGCGCCGAAATCCAGAATATCGGCAGCGTGTTGGAGGTGATCAAAAGTGTTGCCGAGCAGACCAACCTGCTGGCGCTCAACGCCGCCATCGAGGCGGCACGCGCCGGCGAGCAAGGGCGCGGCTTTGCGGTGGTCGCCGATGAGGTGCGCGCCCTGGCCAGGCGCACCCAGCAATCGACGGAGGAAATCGAACGTCTGGTCAGCACCTTGCGCAGCGCGGCGCAGTCTTCAGTGCGGGATATCCAGCACAGCGGCGAGCTGGTGAAGCTGGCTGTCAGCGATGCCCTGGAAACCGAAAGTGCGTTGGGCAGCATTGCCGCGGCGGTGTCGCTGATCCAGCAGATGAACCAGCAGATCGCGGCCGCGGCCGAGCAGCAGAGCTCGGTGGCCGAAGAAATCAACCGCAGCGTCACCAGTATCCGCGCCAGCGCCGATCAATCGGCGCTGAGCATGCAGGGTAATGCGGCATCGAGTATCGAGTTGGCGCAACTGGGGGCGGAACTCAAGGGGATGGTGGGGCATTTCCGGCTGTGATCATATTCAGGGCCGGAACGAGTTCCCTGGGGGAGCTGACACCCTGAGGTGTACTCACGGGCGCCATCGCGGGCGAGCCTGCTCCCACAGGGGGGAGTGTAGCTGCGCGCCTCGGCATCTCATCTACATTGGAGATACTCAAGGTGTGATCAGGCGTGATTGGCCAAAAAGGTCAGCAGTGCCTCATTGACGAAATCAGGATTTTCCCGGCTGGAGATATGCCCTGCGTCCGGGATCAATACCAGATCGCAGCCGATCAGATCGGCCATTTCCTGCGCTTCTGCGGGTGGGCGCGGCTGGTCCTCGTTGCCACACATCACCAGAGTCGTATCAGCATTCAGGCGGGATAAGCCTTCCAGCGCATCCCCACGACCGAAAATCAGGCGACCCAGGGGCACGATGCTTTGCAGCAGGCGATCCTTGGGGAAGTCGCGCAGGGACTGGCGGAAGTCCTGATACAGCGCAGAGTCGTGGTCGATGCCGGGGCGGAAGAAGATCGGCACGATGATATCCAGCAGGGCATCTGGAATAGCACCCGCGGCCTCGATTGCGCCGAGCAGTGCGAAATACTGTTCGCGGGTGGCCTCAGGCTCTGCGCCCAGATAGGTATCCATCAATACCAGGCTGTTGACCCGCTCGGGCGCCAGCAACGCCAGCGGCGCACCCCACATGCCGCCGACGGACAAACCCACCAGGTTGACCTGGGCAATCTCCAGATGGTCCAGCAAGGCCAGGGCCTGGCGTGCCAGGTCGTCCAGGGTGCGGGTCTGTGCCGGTAGCGGGCCAGACTCACCGTGACCCCACAGCTCTGGCACGATCACTCGGTACTGTTGCGACAGGGCGGCGATCTGCGGTGCCCACATGTGCTGGTCCCACAGGTAGCTCTGGCCGAGCAGGACAGCAGGGCCCGCGCCCTGGTCCACGTAGTGCAGGGGCTGACCATCAATGATGACACTTGGCATGAAGGCCTCTTTCGTTTACGGAATGAAGTGCACTTTTGTACGCGAGTTATTGCAGCGAGGGGTAGAGGCAGGATGATGGCTCCGGGTGCAAAGCATGCACCCGGCGAATCAAGGCAGGAGAGGATCAGTCGTAGATGACTTTCTTTTTCCACTCGGCATCAGCGTCATCGGCTTTCAAGCCTGCGGTCAGCTCATTGGTCTCTTCGGCGGTTTGCTGGCTGTTGGTCAGCACCATGGAGTTGGCACGCGCCAATTGTTTTTCCAGCAGTTGCAGGTGCTGGCTGTAGGTGGCCGGTTCAGGCTGCTTGCGCAGGTATTGCACGCCGCGCTCGAACGCCAGGCGCGCCTGGCCGGGCTGCGCCTGTTGCAGCGCGTGTTGGCCAAGATTGTTGAAGAACTCGATGTGCAGCAGCACCAGCAGGTGACGGATTTCTCGGATCCAGTGCTTGGCCTCGTTGGTGGGCAAAAAGCCGTCCTGGGCGGCGCGGGTGACCTGGCCGTGCAGGGCTTCGAGCAGGAAGCGTACATCCTTGGCCTTGGCCTCGGTCTGGATCGGCCCTGGAGGGTTGTTCACCGGGATCGACTCGCCCTGGCCCACCAGTGCTTCCAACTCGGCAATACGGGCCTTGATGGTGCTGCTGGATTTGTTGAGGTGGAGCATGCGTTGGTTGACGTTCAGTTCCAGGCGGGTCAGCAGCAGCTTGAGCTGCGGCGTCATCAGTTGGCCGGGGAACGTCTCGGTGATCTCGCCACAGCGGCGCAGCCGATCATTGAGCTCAATCTGGGCCCGGGCTTTTTCCAGTTTGTTGTTTTCCACCACGTGGTTCATGTAGCCAATGGCGATCAGTATTACGATCCCGGCTATTACCAGCAGGGTGATCATGAGTGGTGTCACCGGTGTGACCTCTTTGTAGGATGTGCGTTGAAGTGTAGTGATTGGCGCTTGCGGCGGATAGGACTCTTCGACGAGATGAGTCAGTGCTTTCATCTGTATATGTAGTAACTCTGAATAGATGCACATTGCCACCATTCGCGGGTCAGGACTATAACGTCTTGTCGGGCGCCAGAATATAGGCGCCAAAGCCTGGACGGCGAGAAACTCCGACAGTGGCGGTAAAGCGGGGCGAAGTCATTGATTTAAATAAATTTATCCTTGGGGGTTGACGACCTTTCAATCCATCCATAGAATGCGCGCCACTTACAGCGTAAAGCACACAGCGAAACGCGGTAGGGAGTGAATGTTGTACGTGTGTCCCCTTCGTCTAGTGGCCTAGGACACCGCCCTTTCACGGCGGTAACAGGGGTTCGAGTCCCCTAGGGGACGCCATTGCGGGAATAGCTCAGTTGGTAGAGCACGACCTTGCCAAGGTCGGGGTCGCGAGTTCGAGTCTCGTTTCCCGCTCCATTTTTAAACAGTGTGGCTTTCGGGCGGCACTGAGTGAAACCAGGACCAAGTCTTCGGACAAGGCCTCTGGGCACTGGAATACACACCATGTGTTTCAGTTAGCGTGTCCCCTTCGTCTAGTGGCCTAGGACACCGCCCTTTCACGGCGGTAACAGGGGTTCGAGTCCCCTAGGGGACGCCATTTGCGGGAATAGCTCAGTTGGTAGAGCACGACCTTGCCAAGGTCGGGGTCGCGAGTTCGAGTCTCGTTTCCCGCTCCATATTCAACAAAAACGCCGCTCAGTGATGAGCGGCGTTTTTGTTTGTCTGCAATTCAAGCCTGCGCAAATGGACCCGCCGCACAAGCGGGTCCAGGTGCTGGGTCAGAGTTTCGGCAACTGCCCGATACGGCCCATCATTTCCGTCACGATCTGCAGGTCCAGCAGGAACTGCTCGGTGGTCTTGAACTCGTTGTCGGTGTGCCCGGTGTATTTGACCTCGGGGCGGGCCAGGCCGAATTGCACGCCATTGGGCAGGTCATGCACCGAGGTTGCGCCAGCCGAAGTCCCGTACTCAGGCTTCATGCCCAGGTTTTCCGTGGCCACGGCCAGCAGCGCCTTGACCCATTCACCCTCGGGGTTACGGTACATCGGCGCGGCGACCGAGTAATCGAAGGCTGGCGCAATATGGGTCTTTTGGCTCCAGGCGCTCAGCTTGTCAGCGATCTCTTTCTTGAGCGTTTCTGGGGATTTACCTTTTGGCACCCGCAGGTTGACCGCCAGCTTGAAGGCTTTTTCGTCCATGCCGACAAAGGTCGGCGAGGTGGTCAGTGGCCCCATGAACGTATCGGCAAAGCCCACGCCCAATTTGCCGCCCAGGTAATCCAGGCCCCAGTTATCGGCGGCATAGCGGGCAGCGTCAGTAATCTCGTTGTGTTTGAACGCAACCTTGCCGTCCAGGCTGTTGATAAAGACCAGCATCCGCGCCACCGGGTTGATGCCCGATTCGGGTTCGGAAGAGTGCGCCGATACCCCGGTGACGGTCAGCTTGACGTCTTTGTCGACGACCTTGGCATCTACAGTGAAATCGCCACCATTGGCCTTGGCGAATGCACTCCCGGCCTGTTGCAGGCTGGCAGCCAGTTCGGCGGGGCTGTCGCTACGCAACGTGGCCACCGAGGCCGAAGGAATCTGGTTGGTCGCCAGGCCGCCGGTCATGGCAATGATTTCGGCGCCTTTGCCGTCGGCTTTGCGCTTGGCAAAGGTGGCCATGACCGTGCCATAACCCTTTTCGGCGATGACGACCGGGTAGCCGCCGTCCAGCGCGAGGTTGTAGTTGGGCGTCGGGTTGTGTTCGAAGTAGTAGGGAATGGCGTCGCCGGTGGTTTCTTCGGTGGTGTCCACCAGCAGCTTGAAGTTGCGTGCCAGGGGCAGGTTTTCTTCCTTGATCACTTTCATCGCATACAGCGTCACCACGATGCCGTTCTTGTCATCCTCGGTGCCGCGGCCGTACATGCGGTCGCCAATCAGCGTGACCTTGAACGGGTCGAGGCGGGTGCCATCGGCCAGTACCCAGTTTTCCGGGGTCACCGGCACCACGTCGGCGTGGGCGTGGATGCCCACAACTTCGTCGCCGGCACCTTCCAGGGAAATTTCGTAGACGCGGTTGTCGATATTGCGGAACTTCAGGTTGAACGCCTGGGCCAGGCTCTTGATCTTGTCGGCGATCTTGATGAATTCAGGGTTGTCGTGCTGGGCTACGCCTTCTACCTGGAAGGTCGGTATGGCCACCAGCTCGCGCAGGGTCTCGGTAGCCGCCGCGCCGTATTTCACCCGGGCGTAGAGGCCCAGCAGGCGATGAATTTCGTTTTGCTGTTCGGCGGACAGGCGTTTGTTATCGAGAAAAGCACTGATTGCCGGGCCCAAGTCGGCGGTTTTGCCCAGTTCACTTTTGGCCAGGCTGCCGAGGAAGGTGCGGAAGTCCTTGATCGAGGCGTCATTGAACGTCTTGAGGATGGTCGCGCTCTGTTGCGGGGTGATATTGGCGAACGCTGGTGCGGTAACGGCGGACAGGCTGGCGACCATCAGGGTGGCGGCGGCCAGGTGCTTGAGGGAGAAGTCCATTGCTGGGGGCATTCCTTTGCAGGTGGTGAGTAGGAGGTTTCCGATTTTTATGTCGGAAACATTTTCACACACTAGCATCACCCACAAGCTCCAGGGGAGCCCCTTGCGCGGTGATGTCCTATCTCAATAATAAAACGCCGCCTGCCATCAATCTGTCAGTCGAGGCTGTAGCGCACCGACAACGTGCCCTTCTTCTCCGACAGGCCGAGGATCGTGACCTGGCCGACTTGGGCGAGGGCCTGTACGTGAGTGCCGCCGCAGGCGTAGGGCGGCAGATCACCAAAACCTACTTCCCGGGAGCCGCTTTGCAGCGTCATTTGGCGCGGTAAATCTGCGGCGATCCATTGGTTGACCTGTTGTTGCAGGGCATCGGCCTCCATGTTCTGGGCGAATTCCCCACGGATAAAACTGATCTTGCCTTCGCCTGGCCAGTGGTGGGCCTTGATCGGCATCCAGCCCAGGGTCTCACCGGCGTTGCCAATCAGATGCCCTGCCGAATGCAGGCGTGTATGCAGGGCGCGGCGCTCGCCGTCGACCCGCGCTTGCTGGAGCCCGAGTGCGACGGGCTGGTCCACGTAGTGCACGATGCGCTCGGCTTCCTGCACCACTTTCAACACGTTGCTGTCTCCCAGCCACCCCGTATCAAAAGGCTGGCCGCCACCCTGGGGGTGGAAAATGGTGGAGTGCAGCACCACCGCAAACTGCTGCTCAAACGGCGTGCACTCCAGCACATCAACATCGGCAACCAGGTGGTCATGGGTAAAAAACAGGCGCTGGGTCATCGTCTACATCCGCATCAGGGCTCTAAACAGCAGTATAAGTAGTGCGCCAATGGGTGATAATCCGCTGAAATCTCAATGGACTTGTGCGTCATGAGCATCAATCTTCCTTTGCCGCTGCTGGGCGAAATGGCGATTTTCGTCAAGGTGGTGGAAACCGGCAGCTTCTCCGAGGCGGCTCGCCAACTGGGGGCGTCGCCATCGGCGGTGAGTCGCAGCATCTCGCGCCTGGAGCAGGCCCTGGCCACGCGGCTGCTGCAGCGCACCACACGCAAATTGCGCTTGAGCGAAGGTGGCGAAGAGGTTTTCAAACGCTGCCAGGAAATGGTCAGCGCGGCGCGCTCAGTGATGGAAATCAGCGGCCAGTACACCCACGAAGCCGAAGGACTGGTGCGGGTCAGTGTGCCCAAGGCGGTCGGGCGGTTTGTGGTGCATCCGCATATGCCAGAGTTCTTGCGGCGTTATCCCAAGGTCGATGTGCAGTTGATCCTCGAAGATCGGCAGGTGGATTTGATTGATGACAATGTCGACCTGAGCATCCGCATCACCGATAGCCCGCCACCGGGGTTGGTAGGGCGCCAGTTATTACCGATTGAGCATTTGTTGTGTGCCACGCCGCAGTATCTGGCTGCCCACGGTACGCCGCTGCATCCCCATGATTTGCTGGGGCACAGTTGCATCTACCTGGGCGAAACGCCGGGGGATGCGCGCTGGAAATTCCGCCAGGCGGGCAAAACAGTGACGGTGGGGGTACGCGGGCGGTATGCGGCCAATCACACGGGGGTGCGGCTGGATGCGGTGTTGCAGGATGTAGGGATTGGCAGCTTGCCGTACTTCACCGCGCGGCATGCCTTGGAGGAGGGGCGGTTGGTGCAGGTCCTGGCGCAATGGGATTTCATTGCCTCGTACCATGGGGATGCCTGGTTGCTGCATTCGCCCACACGCTACCTGCCGCCGAAATTGCGGGTGTTTATTGATTATCTGGTGGAGTGCATGGCTAAGGAGCCTACATTGCATCGGCGGTAGGCGCGCGATCGAGAATGTGGAGCAGGTTAGTGTGGGAGCGGGCTTGCCCGCGATGGCTGAGTGTCAGTCGATACATTGGTTGACTGATACACCGCTATCGCGGGCAAGCCCGCTCCCACACAAGCCCGCTCCCACATTTGGATCTTTGGTGCTTTTGAGATCAGTGCTTGGGCTGGTCGTTGGACATGGCCAGCAATTGCTTTTCCTGGTTCCAGTCGAACGGTTCGTCGTTCTGTTCGGCTTCGAAACGACGTTCTTCCAGGGCCTGGTACAGGTCCAGCTCATCGTCGGGCATGAAGTGCAGGCAGTCACCGCCGAAGAACCACAACAGGTCGCGCGGTACCAGATGGGCAATCTGCGGGTAGCGCAGGATGACCTGGCTCATCATGTCCTGGCCCAGGTATTGGCTTTCGATCGGGTCGATGGGCAGCAGGGCCCGCAGTTCATCAAAGCGTTCCAGGAACAGCGCGTGACTTTCCTCGGGAACCTGTTCGGCTTCGCCGACGGCAACCAGGATGCTGCGCAGGTGGTCGAGCAAGACGAGATGATCGGCAACGACGTTGGACACGAGAGTAAGTCCTCAAAAGCAAAAACGGGCGCGAGAGTATATAGCCCTCGCGCCCGTTTTTATATGACGGTTGGTCTCAGCGGACTCTGCCGGGCGCCTGGGCCAGCTCCTCTTTGCTGAAGTCATCCACGTCGATCACCTTGCGCCGCGCCACTTCCGCGTCGCGCAGGGTTTGCGCTTCAGCCGGTTGCAGCACGCCTGCTTCCAGTGCGGCGTCGATGGCGTGTTCCCCGGCGCGCGGCTTGACCTGGCCACTTTTGAGGGCGCTGTGGAGTTTCTTTTGCAGCGGGTGGCTGGCACCCAGTAGGTCATAGGCGTGTTGCAACGCGCCGACCGGATCTTCCGCCGATTGCGGGCGATAGCAGCCAGCCAGCAGTTCTTCCAGGGTCGGGTCGCCCTTGGCTCGGCCAATCACTGCGGCGACTTCAGCGTCCAGTGCATCGGACGGGCCTTTATGGCGACGCCCGAATGGGAACACGATGACCCGCATCAGGCAGCCCAGCACTTTGTTGGGGAAGTTGCTAAGTAACTCATCCAGCGCGCGTTCCGATTGGCCAAGGCTTTCTTCCATGGCCCAGGCAAACAGCGGTTCCAGATGATCCGGGGAGTCGAGGTCGTGGTAGCGCTTGAGCGCCGCCGAGGCCAGGTACATATGGCTGAGTACATCCCCCAGCCGTGCCGACAGGCGTTCACGACGCTTCAGCTCACCACCCAGCAGCATCATGCTCAGGTCTGCCAGCAGGGCGAACGCGGCGGCCTGGCGGTTGAGGGCGCGGAAGTAACCCTGGCTCAAGCGGTTGCCCGGGGCTTTTTCGAAGTGGCCCAGGCCCAGGTTCAACACCAGGGTGCTGGCGGCGTTGCTCACCGCAAAACCGATATGTTGCAGCAACAGCCCATCGAACTCCTTGAGTGCCTGGTCGCGATCTTCACGACCGGCGAGGGCCATTTCCTTGAGGACGAATGGATGGCAGCGAATCGCCCCCTGGCCGAAGATCATCAGGTTGCGCGAAAGGATATTCGCCCCTTCCACGGTGATGAAGATCGGCGCCCCCTGCCAGCTGCGGCCCAGGTAGTTGTTGGGGCCCATGATGATGCCCTTGCCGCCGTGCACGTCCATGGCGTGGCTGATGCACTCGCGGCCGCGCTCGGTCAGGTGGTACTTGAGGATCGCCGAGAGCACCGAAGGTTTTTCCCCCAGGTCGACCGCATTGGCGGTGAGCATCCGCGCACTGTCCATCAACCAGGCATTCCCGCCGATACGGGCCAGGGCTTCCTGGATGCCCTCGAAGGCGGACAGCGGTACGTTGAACTGCTCGCGCACCTGGGCGTACTGGCCGGTCACCAGGCTGGTGAACTTGGCTGCACCGGTGCCCACCGCCGGCAGGGAGATCGAACGGCCGACCGACAGGCAGTTCATCAGCATCATCCAGCCCTTGCCGAGCATTTCCTGGCCACCGATCAGGAAGTCCAGGGGAATGAACACATCCTTGCCGGAGTTGGGGCCGTTCATGAATGCCGCGCCGAGGGGCAGATGACGGCGCCCGATTTCCACGCCGGGGGTGTCGGTGGGGATCAGCGCCAGGCTGATGCCCAGGTCTTCTTCCTCGCCCAGCAGATGGTCCGGGTCATAGGCCTTGAAGGCCAGGCCCAGCAGGGTCGCGACCGGGCCCAGGGTGATATAGCGTTTTTCCCAGTTCAGGCGCAGGCCAAGGGTTTCCTTGCCTTGCCATTCGCCCTTGCAGATCACCCCGGTGTCGGGCATCGCGCCGGCATCGGAGCCGGCCAGCGGGCCGGTCAGGGCAAAGCACGGGATGTCATCGCCACGGGCCAGGCGCGGCAGGTAGTGGTTGCGTTGCTCGTCGGTACCGTAGTGCAACAGCAGCTCGGCCGGGCCCAGGGAGTTGGGGACCATGACGGTGGAGGCGAGGTCGCCGCTGCGGGTCGCCAGTTTCATTGCCACCTGGGAGTGGGCGTAGGCGGAAAAGCCCTTGCCACCGAACTCCTTGGGGATGATCAGGGCGAAGAAACCGTGTTGCTTGATATGGTCCCAGGCCGCTGCCGGCAGGTCCATGGCCTGGCCGATTTCCCAATCGGTGACCATCGCGCACAGCTCCTCGGTGGGGCCGTCGATAAAAGCCTGTTCCTCTTCGGTCAACTGCACCTTGGGGTAGGCCAGCAGCTTGTCCCAGTCGGGACGGCCGCTGAACAGTTCGCCGTCCCACCACACGGTCCCGGCGTCGATGGCATCGCGCTCGGTCTCGGACATCGGCGGCAATACTTTCTGGAACCAGTTGAACAGCGGTGCGGTGAAATACTGGCGACGCAGGTCGGGCAGCAGCAGGGGGGCGGCGACTACCGCGAGCAGCACCCAGAACACCAATAGCAACCAGCCCGGGGCATGGCTGAAGGCGCCCATCGCCAACAGGTAGACGGCGACCACGCCCAGGGCGGGCAGGGGCGCGGTACGACGGTGTGCCAGGTAGGCAATGCCGAGCACCAGAACCAGTATCCACAACAACAGCATATTCAATCCTCCGTGAAACCAGGGGCAGAAGCACCCTCAGAGCTTAGCCGGCATCCGGAAAAACGGTGCCTGAGGGTGTTACGTGGTGTGGCGGGAAGTGCTCGACAGTCACAGGCAGCAGGCGCCGACATTTGGCCGAATCGTCGTTAACCTTCGGTCGGGCCTGTGGTTAGACTCCAGGCTCGCCTCGGAGAAAATCCCCATGAATGCGTACTTGAGTCCCAGCCGCTTCATCGATAGTGACCACCCCACGGTGGTGGAGTTCGCCGAAAAACATCGCGGTTCGAGCCGTGATCCCCGTGACCAGGCAGTCAGTCTGTATTACGCCGTGCGCGAAGCGGTACGCTACAACCCTTACACCTTCAGCCGCGATCCGCAAACCCTGCGTGGTAGCTACGCCCTGGCTGCCGGGCAGAGCTATTGCGTGCCCAAGGCCACCCTGCTGGCGGCGTGCGCCCGGCATTGCGGCATAGCGTCGCGCATTGGCCTGGCCGATGTGCGCAACCATCTGTCGACCCCGCGCCTGATCGAGTTGCTCAAGAGTGATGTGTTCGCCATGCATGGCTACACGGAGTTGTATCTGGATGGGCGCTGGGTCAAGGCGACCCCGGCGTTCAACCAGCAATTGTGCGAATTGTTCGATGTGCCGCCCTTGGATTTCGACGGAATCAACGACAGCGTTTTCCACCCGTTCAACCGCCAGGGCCAGCGCTCCATGGAGTATGTGGTGGACCATGGGCAATTTGCCGAGGTGCCCGAGGAATTCTTCTTTGCCCACCTGGAAAAGTGTTACCCGCACCTGTTTGGCGAGCATTCGCCGCAATTGTTAGGTGATATGCAGAGCGATTTGAGTCGCGGCTGAACCGGCGTATGCTGCTCCGGCATTCATCCACTGGGAGGCGGTCATGCTGAAGATCTGGGGTCGTAAAAATTCGTCAAACGTCAGGAAAGCACTGTGGTGCGCCGAGGAACTCGGCCTGGACTATGAGGCAATTGATGCGGGCGGGGCCTTTGGTGTGGTCGATACACCGCAGTACCGGGCATTGAATCCCAATGGCCGGGTGCCGATGATCGAGGACGGCGAGTTTGTGTTGTGGGAATCCAACACCATCGTGCGTTACCTCTGCGCCAAACAGGCTTCGAGCTGGTACCCCGCCGATCTGCAGGCGCGGGCCAATGCCGAGAAGTGGATGGACTGGACCACCTCGACCTTTGCCGAACCGTTCAAGACGGTGTTCTGGGGCATTTTGCGCACGCCGGCCGAGCGGCAGGACTGGGACAGCATCCATGCCGGGCGCAATGCCTGTATCGAGGTGTTGAAAACCGTGGACCAGGCCCTGGCTGAGCAGCCCTACCTGTCCGGCAACGAGATCGGCATGGGTGATATTCCCCTGGGCAGCTTTATTTATGCCTGGTTCGAGATGCCGATCGAACGCCCGGCGATGCCCAATCTAGAGGCGTGGTACCGGCGTTTGCAGCAACGTCCGGCCTATCAAAAAGCGGTAATGACCGCGTTGACTTAATACTGACTATTAATACAGGTGACTGTACTTGTGCGGCGCAGGCAAGCACCATGCTTGCCGTGCGCTGCGGTTGTATTAGGTGTGGCGCGCCCTTATCTATTTCTTCTATTCCCTTCCTTGGTGCGTAATCCGATATGAGTTCCGCTCTGTCCATCCGGCAGCTAACCAAAACCTACGGCAACGGTTTCCAGGCCCTGAGTGGTATTGATCTGGATGTCGCCGAAGGTGATTTCTTCGCATTGCTCGGCCCCAACGGTGCCGGCAAATCCACCACCATCGGTATTCTGTCGACCCTGGTCAACAAGACCAGTGGCACGGTGAATATCTTTGGCCATGACCTGGATAAATCCCCGGCCGCGCTCAAGCGCTGCATTGGTGTGGTGCCCCAGGAGTTCAATTTCAACCAGTTTGAAAAGACCTTCGATATCGTCGTGACCCAGGCCGGTTACTACGGCATCCCGCCGAAAATCGCCAAGGAGCGCGCCGAGCAGTACCTGACCCAGCTGGGGTTGTGGGACAAGCGCGACGTGCCATCACGTTCCTTGTCCGGCGGCATGAAGCGGCGCCTGATGATCGCCCGCGCCCTGGTGCATGAGCCGCGCCTGCTGATCCTCGACGAACCGACGGCCGGCGTGGACATCGAATTGCGCCGCTCAATGTGGACCTTCCTCACCGAGCTGAACCAGAAAGGCATCACCATCATCCTCACCACCCATTACCTGGAAGAGGCTGAACAGCTGTGCCGCAACATTGGCATCATCGACCACGGCACCATTGTCGAGAACACCAGCATGCGTAACTTGCTGGGCCAGTTGCATGTGGAGACGTTCCTGCTTGACCTGAAAAACAACCTGTCCGCGCCCCCTGCGTTGATCGGCTACCCCAACCGCCTGGTGGACAGCCATACCCTGGAAGTGCAGGTCGATAAAACCGTGGGCATCACCGCGCTGTTCAGCCAACTGGCCTTGCAGAACATTGAAGTGCAGAGCCTGCGCAACAAAACCAATCGCCTGGAGGAGTTGTTCGTGTCCCTGGTGGAGAAGAATCTGGCGAAGGTGGCGGTATGAATTCCGAGTTCCAACCCAATCTGGTAGCGCTCAACACCATCGTCTACCGCGAAGTGAAGCGCTTTATGCGCATCTGGCCGCAGACCCTGCTGCCGCCAGCGATCACCATGGTTCTGTACTTCGTGATCTTCGGGAACCTGATCGGCCGGCAGATTGGCGATATGGGTGGCTTCACCTATATGGAATACATCGTGCCTGGGCTGATCATGATGTCGGTGATCACCAACTCCTACGGCAACGTGGTGTCGAGTTTCTTTGGCAGCAAGTTCCAGCGTTCCATTGAGGAATTGATGGTTTCGCCGGTGTCGCCACACACCATCCTGATCGGCTACACCCTGGGCGGCGTGCTGCGTGGCTTGATGGTCGGGGCGATTGTGACGGTGCTGTCGATGTTCTTCACCGACCTGCAGGTGCATCACCTGGGGGTGACCATCCTGGTGGTGGTGCTCACGGCGACAATCTTCTCGCTGCTGGGCTTTATCAACGCCGTGTTTGCGCGCAACTTCGATGACATCTCGATCATCCCGACCTTTGTGCTGACCCCGCTGACCTACCTGGGCGGCGTGTTCTACTCGATTACCCTGCTGCCGCCGTTCTGGCAGACCGTGTCGCTGGCCAACCCGGTGCTGCATATGGTCAATGCCTTCCGCTACGGGATCCTGGGCGTGTCGGATATCAAGATCAGCGTGGCGATCACCTTTATGATCGTGGCGACGGTGGTGTTGTATCTGGGCTGTGCACGGCTGCTGGTGAGCGGGCGTGGGATGCGTACCTAAGCCAGGTCTAAAGATGTGTGGGCATATGTGGGAGCGGGCTTGCCCGCGATAGCGGCGGGTCAGTTAAAGAGGTATTGACTGACACCTTGCAATCGCGGGCAAGCCCGCTCCCACATAAGCCCGCATACACACAGTCGGGTCAGGTGTGCAGGGCAATCTCAATCAGCTCATGCAACTCCTCAACCCGCATCGGCGCCGCGTCAAACAGAATTCGAAACACCGTCGGCGCCGCCAGCAGATTGATCAGTCGATCCACGCTGGGCAATGCCTGGCCGCTGCCTTGGTAACGGTCCAGGATCACTTGCAGTTGCCCACCCAGAATCGTCACGCAGTACCCCGGCGTCTGGCTGCACTGCACATCGCGCATCATCGTGCGCCCCGGTTCCGAACTCATCTCGTCCAGGTACTGCTCGGCCCAGGCTCGCAGGTCGCCGCGCAGGCTGCCGGTGTTGGCGGGCTCGCTGTCGGGGCGCATGCGGGCCAGGGCGACGTCGGCGAGCAGGGCTGCGAGGTCGCCCCAGCGCCGGTAGATGGTCGACGGCGTGACCCCGGCGCGTGTGGCAATTTGCGGTACTGTCACGCTGGCGCGCTCTTGCTCTTGCAGTAGCTGGCGCACCGCCGAATGAACCGATTCTTGTACCCGGGCACTACGGCCCCCCGGGCGGAGGCCTTCTTTTATCGCCATGCCAAAACCTTAACACAAAGAATTTGCTTTAAGCGCGACCCAGTAGCACACTCCACAAAAGCAAAATATTAGCTTTAGCGGAGCGTGCCCATGTCCAGCGTCACTTCTCATCGTTCCAGCCTGGTGTTTCTAGCGAGCACCATGCTGACGTTTCTCGCCGCCTCCAGCGCGCCGACGCCGTTGTATCACCTTTACCAGGAGGGCCTGCACTTTTCTGCTGGCACCTTGACGCTGATCTTCGGCGTCTATGCCTTGAGCCTGCTGGCTGCGTTGTTGACCGTCGGTTCGCTGTCGGATTACCTGGGGCGCAAGCCAGTGATCTTCGCCGCGCTGGTGCTGAATATGCTGGCGATGCTGCTGTTTATCTACGCCGACAGTGTTGCCTGGCTGATCGCCGCCCGCACTTTGCAGGGGGTTGCCACAGGCATGGCCACCGCCGTGCTCGGCGCTGCGTTGCTCGACACTGACCGTCGGCAGGGCCCGCTGGTCAACAGTGTCGCGCCATTGCTGGGCATGGCCTGTGGCGCCATGGGCAGCAGTGTGCTGGTGGAGTTCGCGCCGCTGCCGACCCAGTTGATCTATTGGGCCTTGCTCGCGCTGATGCTGTTGCAGAGCCTGTATGTCTGGCGCTTGCCGGAAAGCGTCAGCCCCATCCCTGGCGCGCTCGCCTCGCTATGGCCGACCCTGCATGTGCCGGCCCAGGCGCGCCGGGCCTTGTGGCTGTCGCTGCCGGTGGATATCGCGGTGTGGGCCATGAGCGGTTTCTACTTGTCGCTGGCGCCGTCGCTGGTAAGGGCGGCGACCGGATCCACCTCCAACCTGATCGGTGGCGGCCTGGTCGCGGTGTTGACCTTGAGCGGTGCGGTGATGATTTTCAGCCTGCGCAATCGCCCGGCGGGCAAGGTGCTGCGCCTGGGAGCCGGCCTGTTGGCCGTGGGCGTCGCACTGATCCTCGGTGCGGTTCACAGCGCCAACCTGAGCTTGTTTTTCTTCGCCACGCTGGTGGCTGGCAGCGGATTTGGCGCAGGTTTTCTCGGCGCGTTGCGCAGCGTAGTCCCCCTGGCCTTGCCCCATGAGCGGGCCGGGTTGATGTCGGCGTTCTACGTCCTCAGTTACCTGGCGTTCTGCCTGCCGACCCTGTTGGCGGGCAACCTGACCCGCAGTTTTGGCCTGATCGCTACCACTTATGGCTACGGCGGGGTGTTGATCGTATTGGCCCTCGGCGCCTTGATTGGCTTGATGAGGCAAGCGCCGGCCAAGTCTGCATATAGGTGAAACAGATAACAGTTAGAGATATTACCCGTTATATAGATATTCCTTAGGCTTCTATCATGGGCTCAACCTCATACGAGGAAGAGGATTGAGCCATGACCTGCCCCAATAGCATCACCCCCAGTTACAAACCTTTCAGCCATTTGGCCGCCCCCAGGGAAGTGATTCGCCAGTTCACCCCCAACTGGTTCGCCGCCACCATGGGCACCGGCGTGCTGGCGTTGGCCCTGGCGCAATTGCCGGTGCAATTGCCGGGTGTCTATGCCATCGCCGAAGGGCTGTGGCTGCTGACGATCGTTTTGTTTGTGTTGTTCAGCGGTTTATACGCGGCGCGCTGGGTGATGTTTTTTCACGAGGCGCGGCGAATCTTCGGACACTCCACGGTCTCGATGTTCTTCGGCACCATCCCCATGGGCCTGGCGACCATTATCAATGGCCTGCTGCTGTTTGGCCTGCCGCGCTGGGGCGAGGGCGTGGTGCAACTGGCCGAGGCCCTGTGGTGGCTGGACGTCGCCATGGCCCTGGCGTGTGGGGTGTTGATCCCGTTCATGATGTTTACCCGCCAGGAACACAGCATCGACCAGATGACAGCGGTCTGGCTGTTGCCGGTGGTGGCTGCCGAAGTCGCCGCCGCCAGTGGTGGCCTGTTGGCGCCGCATCTGGTCGACGCCCATTCGCAACTGGTGATGCTGGTGACCAGCTACGTGCTCTGGGCGTTTTCTTTGCCGGTTGCGTTCAGCATTCTGACGATCCTGATGCTGCGCATGGCCCTGCATAAACTGCCCCACGCCAACATGGCCGCGTCGAGCTGGCTGGCCCTGGGCCCGATCGGCACCGGCGCCCTGGGCATGTTGCTGCTGGGCCAGGACGCGCCGGCGATCTTCGCCGCCAATGGCTTTGCCGGCATCGGCGAGATTGCCGCCGGCCTGGGGCTGGTTGCCGGCATCACCCTGTGGGGCCTGGGCCTGTGGTGGATGTTGATCGCGGTGCTGATCACCCTGCGTTACCTGCGTGCCGGGATTCCATTCAACCTGGGCTGGTGGGGGTTTACCTTCCCGCTGGGGGTGTATGCCCTGACCACGTTGAAACTGGGCAGTACTTTGCACCTGGCATTTTTCAGCGTGACCGGCAGCGTGCTGGTCGCCGCGCTGGCCCTGATGTGGCTGGTGGTCAGCAAGCGCACGGTGCAGGGTGCCTATAAAGGTGAGCTGTTTGTTTCACCGTGCATTGCAGGATTGGGGAATAAGTAAGCAGGATTAGGTAAAGTCGTGGCCTGAAAAATCAATAAAGCCTTCAGGCCACGCAGGAACACTGACGATGAGTCACCCCTCGCAATTTACTTTGCTGCGCAAACGGCGTTTTCTGCCGTTCTTCATTACCCAGTCCCTGGGGGCGTTCAACGACAATATTTTCAAGCAGTCGTTGATCCTCGCCATTCTCTACAAGCTGACCATCGAAGGTGACCGCTCGATCTGGGTCAACCTGTGCGCCTTGCTGTTTATCCTGCCGTTCTTCCTGTTCTCGGCCCTGGCCGGGCAGTTTGGCGAGAAATTCAACAAGGATGCGTTGATCCGCGCAATCAAGCTCGGCGAGATCGTGATCATGGTCGTGGGGGCCGTCGGCTTTATGACCAACCACCTGGAACTGATGCTGCTGGCGCTGTTTGCCATGGGCACCCACTCGGCGCTGTTTGGCCCGGTGAAGTACTCGATCATGCCGCAAGCCTTGCGCGAAGAGGAGTTGGTGGGCGGCAATGGCCTGGTGGAAATGGGCACATTCCTGGCGATCCTCGCCGGGACCATCGGGGCCGGGGTCATGATGTCCTCTGCGCAGTACGCGCCGGTGGTGTCGACTGCGATTGTCGCGATTGCCGTGCTGGGCTACCTGGCCAGCCGGGGTATCCCGCGCGCCGCGGCGTCCAGCCCCGAGATGCGCCTGGACTGGAACATCTTCAGCCAGTCCTGGGCCACCTTGCGCCTGGGCCTGGGGCAGACGCCCGCCGTGTCGCGCTCGATTGTCGGCAACTCGTGGTTCTGGTTTGTCGGGGCGATCTACCTCACGCAAATCCCGGCCTACGCCAAAGAGTGGCTGTATGGCGATGAGACCGTGGTGACCCTGATTCTCACGGTGTTCTCGGTCGGTATCGCGTTGGGCTCGATGCTCTGCGAAAAACTCTCCGGGCGTAAGGTGGAAATCGGTCTGGTGCCCTTTGGTTCATTCGGCCTGACGGTGTTTGGCCTGTTGCTCTGGTGGCATTCCGGTGGCTTCCCGCAAAACGTCCAGGCCAACGACTGGCTGGCGGTGTTGGGGTACGGCCAGGCCTGGTGGGTGCTGGCTGACATCCTCGGCCTGGGGGTGTTTGGCGGGTTCTATATCGTGCCGCTGTATGCCTTGATCCAGTCGCGTACCGCTGAAAACGAGCGGGCGCGGGTGATTGCCGCCAACAATATTCTCAATGCGCTGTTCATGGTGGTCTCGGCGATTGTCACCATCGTGCTGTTGAGTGTGGCCAAGCTGTCGATCCCCGAGCTGTTCCTGGTGGTGTCGCTGCTCAACATTGCGGTCAACACCTACATCTTCAGGATTGTTCCCGAGTTCACCATGCGCTTCATGATCTGGCTGCTCGGCCACTCCATGTACCGCGTGCAGCATCGCGACCTGCAACATATACCGGACGAAGGTGCGGCGCTGCTGGTGTGCAACCATGTGTCGTTTGTCGATGCATTGCTGATTGGCGGCGCGGTGCGTCGGCCGATTCGCTTTGTGATGTATTACAAGATCTACCGCTTACCGGTGCTCAACTTTATCTTCCGCACCGCTGGCACCATTCCGATTGCCGGACGCCATGAAGACCTGCAGATCTACGAAAAGGCCTTCCAGCGCATCAGCCAGTACCTGAAGGATGGCGAGTTGGTGTGCATCTTCCCCGAAGGCAAGTTGACTGCCGACGGTGAGATGAACGAGTTCAAGAGTGGCGTGACACGGATTCTCGAGGAAACCCCGGTACCCGTGATTCCCATGGCGTTGCAGGGGTTGTGGGGGAGCTTTTTCAGCCGTGACCCGAACAAGGGGATCTTTCACCGGATCTGGTCGCGGGTGACGTTGGTGGCGGGGCCGCCGTTGGCGGTGGAGCAGGCGACGCCACAGGCCTTGCAGGAACAGGTTGGGGCGTTGCGGGGGAGTGTCAGGTAGGTTTTCGGATTTAAGGGCCTCATCGCAGGCAAGTCGACGATTCGACTTGCCTGCGATAGCGTTAGTGGCTTACGCGCTAATCTTGAGCCCGATCAACCCGGCAATGATCAACGCCACACTGGCCAGTCGGAACAGCGCCATGGACTCCCCAAACAGGATAATCCCGGCAATCACCGTGCCCACTGCACCGACGCCGGTCCAGATGGCATAGGCGGTACCCAGCGGCAGCTCCTTCATGGCCAGCCCCAGCAGGCCGAGGCTGACGGCCATGGCGGCAATCGTCAGGGCGGTGGGCATTGGCTTGCTGAAACCGTCGGTGTATTTCAGGCCGACGGCCCAGCCAACTTCAAACAACCCGGCGAAAAACAGAATGACCCAGGACATAAAGACCTTCCTTTTAGAAGTGGGGTCGTCCCCTGGTAAGTGCTCAAACGAGTCGCGGGGTCGTCCCCGCGAAGGTTCGTAGAGTGCCGAAAAGCCCGCAGCCGATCAAGTTTCGGTGAGGGCCTTGCGATCTTCCTTCTCGCTCATCCGGCGGAAATACGTCGACAACAACGCCCCGGAAATATTGTGCCAGACACTGAACAACGCGCTGGGCACCGCCGCCAGTGGCGAGAAGTGCGCACTGGCCAGTGCGGCGCCCAGCCCCGAGTTCTGCATGCCGACTTCCAGGGCCAATGACTTGCGTTGGGCCAGTGGCAGCCCGAATACGCGGGCGGTGAGGTAACCCAGCAGGTAGCCAAAGCTGTTGTGCAGCATCACCACCGCCATGATCAGCAGGCCCGACTCGGCAATCTTCGCCTGGCTTGCAGCCACCACGGCAGCGACGATGGTCACGATGCTGACCACTGAGACCAGCGGCAGCACTTCGACGGCATGACGCACGCGCTCACCCAGCAGACGCTGCGCCAGGACACCCAGCACGATAGGCAGCAACACCATTTGCAGGATCGACCAGAGCAGGTCCATGAACGACACCGGCAACCAGGCCGAGGCCAGCAGCCAGATCAAGGCCGGCGTCAGCAGCGGGGCGAGGAGGGTGGTGATGGAAGAGATGGCCACTGACAGCGCCAGGTCGCCACGGCCCAGCCACGTCATGACGTTGGAAGAGGTGCCACTAGGGCAGCAACCGACCAGAATCACGCCAACGGCGATTTCTGCTGGCAGGTTGAAGGTCTGGCACAGCAGCCAGGCCACGCTGGGCATGATCACAAATTGCGCGATCACGCCCAGGGCCACGCGCCACGGATGGCGCGCGACTTCGGCGAAATCTTCCAGTTTGAGGGTCAGGCCCATGCCGAACATCACCAGGCCCAGCAGCGGCACGATGGCGCTTTTCAGGTCGATAAACCAGTGGGGCTGAAGGAAGGCGAGCACAGCAAAAATCAGCACCCAGTAGGCGAAGGTAGTGCCGGCGAAACGGCTCAAGGCGGCGAGTGCGCGCATGGCGATGTCCTTATTATTAGAGTACTGGGAGTGGTAACCCCATCAACTGTGGGAGCTGGCTTGCCTGCGATAGCGGTGTGTCAGTCAGTGACTCTGTAACTGATACGCCGCCATCGCAGGCCAAGCTCCTACATTGAGCGTGCGCGTTTAGATGCCTTGCGGGGTCTCTTCACCACCCAATGCTTCCACCAGCGCCGGCAGGAAGTCGCCGAAGGTCAGCATCATCAGGGTAAAGCTGGCATCCAGTTGGCCCAGGGCTTCGTCGCCGCCGTCCTGTTCGGCCTGGTCTTGCAGCAGGTCTTCAAACTTCAGGCGCTTGACGGTCATTTTGTCGTCGAGCATGAACGACAGCTTGTCCTGCCAGGCCAGGGACAGTTGGGTCACGACTTTGCCGGTGGTCAGGTGCAGCTGGATTTCTTCGCCGGTCAGGTCCTGGCGCTTGCAGCGCACGATGCCGCCGTCTTCGTGGGTGTCGCGCAGTTCGCATTCGTCGAGCACGAAGAAGTCATCGGCCGGCTTCTGGGTGGTGACCCAGTCGGTCATCACCGCAGTCGGCGCGGTTTTCACGGTCAGTGGGCGTACCGGCAGGGTGCCGATCACTTCACGCAGGGTCGACAGCAGGTCTTCGGCGCGCTTGGGGCTGGCCGAGTTCACCAGGATCAGGCCCTGTTTCGGCGCGATGGCAGCGAAGGTCGACGAGCGACGGATAAACGCACGAGGCAGGAAGGCCTGGATGATTTCATCCTTGATCTGGTCGCGCTCCTTTTTGTAGACCTTGCGCATTTGCTCGGCTTCGATCTCTTCGACCTTTTCCTTCACCGCATCACGCACCACGCTACCCGGCAGGATACGTTCTTCCTTGCGCGCAGCGATCAGCATGAAGTCACCGCTGACGTGCACCAGGGGCGCGTCTTCGCCTTTGCCAAAAGGCGCGACGAAACCGTAAGTGGTCAACTCCTGGCTTGCACAAGGGCGCGCCAGTTTGGTGGCCATTGCAGTTTCCAACGCCTCGGCATCAACAGGCAGATCTTGGGTCAGGCGATAGATAAGCAGGTTCTTGAACCACATGGGGTGAGTCTCTCCTTTATACAAAGTGGGGCATTATTCTCTTGATAAGGCCTGAGGCCAACCCTGCCTAAGCCATTGGAAGGGCTGAAAAAAAAGATTTAAGAAAGTGCTTGCCAGACCAGGGGACGCTCCGTAGAATGCGCGCCACACCGAAACGAAGGGTGATTAGCTCAGCTGGGAGAGCATCTGCCTTACAAGCAGAGGGTCGGCGGTTCGATCCCGTCATCACCCACCATTCGCTTCATGTGTTACGCGCAGCGGTAGTTCAGTCGGTTAGAATACCGGCCTGTCACGCCGGGGGTCGCGGGTTCGAGTCCCGTCCGCTGCGCCATATTCGGTAACCTGGAACACTGAACGCCAGGTCACCACAGAAAGCCCGCTCATCGAGCGGGCTTTTTGCTGTCTGGGGTTTGCCTTTCTGTGGGGACGGGCTTGCTCGCGAAGCACCTGAGAGCGCCGCGTCGTCCTTTTGTGGGGCTGGGGCGGGGTAACCAATAGGCTCGCGTTTACCCACTCCACGCGCCGGTTTTCCGGGGCGTAGGCTGCCGGCGAAAAGATATTTTAAATAAATTGCATTTAAATCAACACATTGCGGATTTTTCGTATATGATGCGCCCCGCACCGAACGTAAAGGGTGATTAGCTCAGCTGGGAGAGCATCTGCCTTACAAGCAGAGGGTCGGCGGTTCGATCCCGTCATCACCCACCATTACGTCCAACGCTACGCGCAGCGGTAGTTCAGTCGGTTAGAATACCGGCCTGTCACGCCGGGGGTCGCGGGTTCGAGTCCCGTCCGCTGCGCCATATTCGGTTACCTGGAACGCTGAACGCCAGGTCACCACGCAAAGCCCGCTCATTGAGCGGGCTTTTTTGTGCCTGGGATTTGCTGTCCTACAACCCCACCAGCCGGTAGCCCACCTGCAATTCGGTAATAAAGTACTGCGGCTGCGCCGGATCCACCTCCAGCTTTTGCCGTAGATGCGCCATATGACAGATTGGCCGGCGCGCTGCCGACGATTTCTTCCAGCGAGTGCCATTGGCGGTTCAGGCGCAAGGCGGTCCCGGCGACACCGAGCAGGGTGTTGCGCATTTTTTCGCCTTCCATCTGCACCAGGTTGCTTTGCGCCACTTCGACGAAATGCACACGCTCCAGGGCAATCGCCAGTTGGCTCATGCAGGCTTCCACCAGGCGGTGTTCCTGTGGGTCGTTCAGGCGATCGCGCTGGGCCAGTTCCAGCACGCCGCGTTCGATAACAACAGCGCCGAACCGAAGCGGGCCCAGCCCATGGTTTCCTGTGGGTCGATGCCCGCAGGCGATAGGTATAACGTTCCGGCAAGGCATGGTGGGTTCCGGTGAAGACCCGGGTCAGCCATTTGCCCATCAGTACGGCGAGCCCCGTCATTTAAACGCTGGGGTGCTGCTGAGGTTGACGACCCGCTTATTTGGTTTTCTTTTTCTTCTCGCTGCGGGTGGCGAGGTGTTCGAAGCAAAACGCGGCAGTGCCGAAGAGCGCAATCATCGACAGGACGACCATGCCTAAAGTTGAACTTTCCACGATAACTTCCTACGGGTGTTGGGGTAGGAGGTAACGGTAGAGGGTTTGGACTTAGTTACTCAATAGCGGCGACGTAAACGTTATGGCGAACAGGCAAACTATATGAACTCTTTACAGGGGGCGGATAAAAACCCTAAAACCTGAGACTCAATTATGGCGAGCGGGCTTGTTGTGGCGAGCGGGCTTGCCCGCGTTGGGCTGCGTAGCGGCCCCAAAACCATCCCCCCGGTCTACCTGGAAAACTCGGCGCGACCCTACTGGGGCCGCTGCGCGACCCAACGCGGGCAAGCCCGCTCGCCACAGCAATCGCGGTTTTGCTCTTGCTCAGCCATGACCTGACGGAATACCCCCATACCCATTGGTCGATTGCACCGCGGCCGGCACCCACGCTTATCTATAGCCACGCGAAGACTTCAAGGCGGCACAGTGCCCGCTTCTAACAATGGCCTGCAAAGGCAATAAAAATAGTCTGTCTGGGGAAGCGCACGAGATGAAATACCCATTGCGTCCTTTGGTCTTCTGGCCAACCTTTCTGATCTTGCTGGCGGCGGTGATCGCCAGCTACGTTGACCTCACCGCATTCCTCGCCGTGAGCAAACAGCTCAATACGGTGATCCTGCAAAACTTTTCCTGGCTATTCAGTGCCGGTTCTTTCGCCATGCTGGTGCTCACGGCCATTGTGTATTTTTCGCCCCTGGGCCAGGTGCGTATCGGCGGGGAGGGCGCCACGCCGCTGTTGAGCAAATGGCGCTGGTTCATGGTCGCGCTGTGCACCACCCTGGCGGTGGGCGTGCTGTTCTGGACCACGGCCGAACCGCTCTACCATCTGTACTCGCCACCCTCCAGCCTGCCGATCGAGGCGGGCAGCGCGGCGGCCAAGAGCTTTGCCTTGTCGACAATGTTCCTGCACTGGACCCTCACGCCCTACGCGATTTACCTGGTGCCCTCCCTGGTGTTTGCCCTGGTGTTCTACAACCTGCGCAGCCACTTCTCGATTGGCGCCATGTTGCAACCCTTGCTCGGCGCCGAGCGGGTCAAACGCTATGCCGGGTTGATCGACACCCTGGCGATGTTCGCCCTGGTCGCAGGCATGGCGTCGTCCCTGGGCACCGGGGCGCTGACCCTGTCCGGTGGCCTGAGCCAGTACATCGGCGGTGAGACCACGCCGTTGCGCCTGGGCCTGATCATCGCGGTGATCGTGTTCACCTTTGTCGCCTCGGCCGCCAGCGGCCTGCAGCGCGGCATCGTCATGCTGTCGTCGTTCAACACCTGGATCATGCTGGCCCTGGGCGCGTTCGTGTTGGTGTGTGGGCCAACCCTGTACATCTTCAGCCTGGGCGTCGAGTCCCTGGGGGTGTACCTCGACACCTTCTTCAGCCGCAGCCTGTCCACCGGTGCCGCCAGTGGCGACAGCTGGCCGCAGAGCTGGACGGTGTTCTACTGGTCGGTGTGGTTCGCCTGGGCCCCGGTCAGTGCGCTGTTCCTCGGCAAGATCGGCCGGGGCTACAGGGTGCGCGAATTTATCCAGATCAATATGTTGTACCCGGCGCTGTTTACCGCGCTGTGGATCTGCATTTTCTCCGGTAGCAGCCTGTACTTCGATGCCCTCGGCGATGGCAGTTTGAACCGCGTGCTCAACGAGCAAGGCGTGGAGCATGTGCTGTACCAGATGTTCCAGCAGTTGCCGGCCAGCGGCCTGATGATCGCGTTTTTGTTGTTTGTTGCCTTTATCTCCTTTGTCACCGCCGCCGACTCCAGCACCGACGTGATCGCCAACCTGTGCAGCAAAGGCGTCACCGCCGATTCGGACCTGGACGGCAACCCGCTGCTGAAGATTGTCTGGGGCGTGATCATCGGCACGGTGTCGTGGGTCATGGTGGCCTTTGTCGGCATCGACGGGGTGAAGATGCTCTCCAACCTCGGCGGCCTGCCGGGAATGATCCTGGTGCTGCTGGCCAGCACGTCGTTGCTCTACTGGTTGAAGAACCCCGCGCTGCTGGACGTAAAGGCCCCTGCGGTCCACGTCGAACCTGGCCTGCGTGGTGCCAGCCCCGTGGCGGATTTTGCCCGCTGACTTGCCTCTTTGTTGCTGGAGTTACCGATGGAAATCGTCACCGAATTTGCCTACAAGGTCCTTGAAATCGAGCACTGCCTGATCCCCCTGAGCGACGGCACGCAACTGGCAGCGCGTATCTGGCTGCCTGACACCGCCAGTGTGCAGGCCTTCCCGGCGATCCTCGAATACCTGCCCTATCGCAAGCGTGATGGTACGGCGCTACGCGATGCGCTGACCCATCCGTGGATGGCGGGGCAGGGCTATGTCTGCGTGCGGGTCGATATGCGCGGTAATGGCGAATCCCAGGGCCTGATGGCCGATGAGTACCTGTTGCAGGAGCAGGATGACGCCCTCGAAGTGATCGACTGGCTGTGCCAGCAGCCCTGGTGCGACGGCAACCTGGGAATGATGGGCATCTCCTGGGGCGGCTTCAACAGCCTGCAAGTCGCCGCGCGCCAGCCCGAAGCATTGAAGGCGATCATCACCCTGTGCTCCACCGATGACCGCTATGCCGATGACATCCATTACAAGGGCGGCAACCTGCTGCTGGAGAACTTCGGCTGGGCCGCGACCATGCTCAACTTCAGCGCGGCGGCGCCCGACCCGCTGCTGGTCGGCGATGCCTGGAAAAGCCTGTGGCAACAACGCCTCGACGCCATGCCGCTGCTGGCCGAGACCTGGCTGCAGCACCAGACCCGCGATGCCTATTGGCGTCACGGTTCGGTCTGCGAGGACTACTCGGCGATCAAGGCGGCGGTGTATGCCGTGGGCGGTTGGGGCGATGCCTACAAGAATGCGGTGCCGCGCCTGATGCAACATCTGCCGGGACCGAAGAAAGCCATGATCGGCCCGTGGATTCACAAGTACCCGCACTTCGCCGTGCCCAACCCGGCCATTGGCTTCCTGCAGGAGGCCAGGCGCTGGTGGGACCACTGGCTTAAAGGTATCGACAATCGGGTGATGGACGACGCTGCCTGCACCTTTTACCTACAGGATGTGCTGGCACCCAAGGGCAGTTATGCCGAGCGCCCAGGGATCTGGGTGCAGACCTCGGGCTGGCCCGATCCCCAGGTGCAATGGACCGACTACAGCCTCAACGACCATGGCCTCAGCCCCGGCCAGCAGGCACTGGGCGGCCCGCGCAGTATCTGTTCGCCACTGACCACCGGTCTGCACCAGGGCGAGTACTGCGCCATCTGGTTCGGCCCCGATGGCCCCACCGATCAGCGTCGCGACGATGCGCAGTCGCTGTGTTTCGACTCGCCGCCGTTGGCTGAACCCCTGGCGCTGCTGGGGGATGTGCGCTTGCACCTGCGCCTGGCCAGCGATACCCCCTGCGGGCAACTGGTGGCACGTCTGAATGCGGTGGCGCCCGACGGCCAAGTCACGCAGATCACCTACGGCGTGCTTAACCTTGTCCTACGTGAAGATTTCTCCCGTCTGACGCCGCCTGTGCCGGGCGAGCCCATGGACGTGCAATTGAACCTGGATCACGTCGGCGTGCGCGTGCCGGCCGGCCACCGCCTGCGTCTGGCCCTGAGTACCGCGAGCTTCCCGTTGCTGTGGCCCAGTCGCGAGTTGACCACCCTGACTGTGCTGCCCGCCGTGCAGCGTGTGCAATTGCCGATCTTCAGCGGCGCGGCCGTGCCGTGCCCGTTCGAGGCCCCGCAAGCGGCTAGCCCGGTTGCGCTGGAGGTGCTGCGGGCGGCAGCGCCTAAACGCACCTTGAGCGAGGATGTGGGCAGTGGCGAAGTCTGCGTCACCATCGAGGACGACCTGGGCGCCGTGCGTTTCACCGAGCATGGCCTGGCGGTGGACCAGCGCTGTACCGAGCAATATCGCACCTTGCCCTGGGACCCGTTGTCGACCCAGGCCGATATCCACTGGCAGTACCGCGTCGAGCGAGCGCCGTGGTCGGTGGCGGTCGACAGCCGCCTGCAGGTGCGCGCCGACGCCCAGTGGTTCTACATTGAGGCGCAGCAGCAGGCCCTGGAAAACGGGGTGCAGGTGCATCACCGCACCTGGAGCAAACGGGTCGCGCGGGTCGCGTTGTGAGCGGGCAAATGGCAGGATGCCTGCTCATCTGATCAGCCACGGATCCCTGCATGTCGCGCCGAAATGTCGACCTTCCACCGCTCAATTGTTTGCAGACGTTTGAAGCGGCCGCCCGTCATCTGAGCTTTACCCAGGCGGCCCACGAACTGAACCTGACCCAAAGCGCGGTGAGCCGGCAGATCAAGCGCCTCGAAGAGGACCTGGCACGGCCGCTGTTTTATCGGTTGGCGTTGGGGCTGAGCCTGACCCCGGCCGGGGTGCGTTACTTTCGCACCATCCAGCGCCTGCTGCGCGAGCTCGACCGTGAGTCGGCGGAGCTGCGCCGACGCGGTGCCGATCGCCAACTGACCCTGGCCAGCACGCCGACCATCAGCTCGATCTGGCTCGCCGCGCTGCTGCCGGCGTTCCAGCATGCGCACCCGGACCTGGATATCCGCATCCTGTGCAGTGAAAGCCCGAGCCACCTGGATGTCAGCGAATATGACCTGGGCCTGTTCTACCACCTCGACGAACTGCCGGCGCCCCTTGGCCTGGAACTGACCCCGGTGTTTGCCAGCGAGCAGGTCATCGCCGTGTGCAGCCCCGCCTACATCGAGCGTTATGGCGCGATACGCGACGCCCAACACCTGTTGCACAGCCATACCTTGTTGATCGTCGAGGACCACTATCACGATTGGTTGACCTGGACCGACTGGTTCGCCGATATCGGCGCGCAATACCACACGCCCCGGCACGCTTTGCGCACCAACAGCTATCAGTTGCTGATGCAGTCGGCGGTGATGGGGCATGGCGTGGCCCTGGGCTGGAAGCGCTTGCTCGAAGGCGAGCTGGCTGCCGGGCGCCTGCAACTGGCCTTGGCGCACCACATGCACAGCCGTGGCCGCCTGCAACTGATGCAACCACAGCATCGCAACCCGCCTTCGGCAGCGCGTAGTTTTCAGCAATGGTTGCTGACGGCGTCCGATACAACGCCGCAGGGGCTGTTCGGTGGGAGCGGGCTTGCCCGCGATGATCGTTAACGATGACGCGGTGAGGCGTTCTTGCTGACGTCAGCGCGGGCGTTGTTCACGGGGCGTTGCGGCTATGCCGATAATCACTCACCGCTTCATACACCGCCTTGCGCAGCCGATTGATCCCCCCAATCGGCCGGTGCTCTTCCACACCAAACCATGGGTTGAACGACTGGTTGTCGCAGGCCAGGTTCAAGGCTGGGGTATCAAAGTCCTGCGCCGGAATGCGGATTTTTGCCACGCTCTCGTAGGGCGCGTCGCTTTCCTTCCATTCGATGCTGGTGTCTTCGATGGGCATGTATTTCTGTGGGTTCTGGCGCTGGATCTGCAACACAAAACACGCGTCGACCCGGTCGGTGGACAACTGCTGGCTCAAGGCGCTGCGCAGGAAGTTCGGCAAGTCCTGGTTCTGCTTGGGCAAGCTGTACTCCGGGCAGCTTTGCGGGTCCGGGGCGACGCGGAACTTGGCGTTGGCCGTGCCAAATTTGTAGGGCGATACCGAAAAGTATGTCGCCTCGGTCGGGCTGGCGGGGGCCGGCGCCAACGTCGCCAGGGCGATGAACAGATGGCGCACCTGCCAACTGCGCGGGTCGAGGCTGGGGAAAAACGCCATGGCCTTCTTGCCATCGGCCTGGGCCCCGACGTTCTGCGCGTATTCCGCCACGTCGCTGACAAAGAAGTTGGGGTGGCTGAACATCACAAAGTCCTGCTCGGTGCGCGCCTGCTGATCGGACAGCAGTTGCTTGCCCGGCACGTCCAGCAGTTTGATCGCCAAGCCGCGGGCGTCGCGGATGCTATCGAACTGTGGATAAGCGTTGCCGTTGGACAGGCGCATCATCGCCTGCCAGGTCTTGCCCGGCTCGGCGAACACGCCCTGGCGCAGCGCCGGGTCGAGACCTGGCAGCACACTGACTTCGGCCTTCACGCAGCCATGGGCCTTGGCATGGGCATCACGCAGGTAGCGGGTGCCTTCGCGGTGCTGGTCGACGATACGCACGGCCGTCTGAATGATGCCTTGGGTCATGGCGGCTTCGCCGGGTGGAATCTGTTCATCGGCCGACACCGGGCCGCGGTGGTGCCAGGCAAACCACAGGGTCGCCAGCAACCAGCCGAGCAAGCCCAGGCCCACCAGCCATAACAGCGTCTTGCCGAGAAACGCGCCGAGGCGCAGCCACAGTCGAGCGAGCATGGAACGGTCCTTGTATCGAAATGGGGAAGTCATGGCAGTTGTTGCTCCAGGGGGCCGCCCAGTACTTTGAGGTATTCCAGCAGCGCCCAGCGCTCCTCAGGCTCCAGGCCCCGGCCAATTACCCCATTGCCACGCTTGCCGGCGCGGAATTCGTGGCCGCTGTTGTGGTTGCCGGTGATGCGGGTATCGAACAGGAACGCATTTTTAAAGGCTTCGGTGCGATAACCCAGGTGACGCGGGTTGTAATCGAAGGTGCCTTTATAGAAGGTGCGGCTGCGCTCGTACTGGGGCGAAAGCAACTGGTAGATCGTCGGCACCGAACCATTGTGCAGGAACGGCGGCGTGGCCCACACGCCAGCCAGGGGGCGGGCCTTGTAGGCGCGCAGTTCGCGCACGCCGATAGGCAGGCCGTAGCCGTCCAGGCGCGGGCGTTCGGCCGGGGTGATGCCGGCGGCGCGGTAGGCGTGCTCTTCGACAAACGCCGTGACATAGGCCAGGCCCTTGGCCACGGACAGGCTGCGCAAGTCCAGCGGTTCGGTCGGCGTCGGGTGCAACTCCACATTCAACTGCGCCAGTTCGGCCGGGTCCCATTGCAGGGCGCTGAGGTCGTAGCGCTGGTCGGCAATGTTGCTGGCGGTGCCTGGGTCGGTGCCGATGTAGTCCACTGGCAGCATCTTCAACTGCTGCACCGGGCGCCCGTTGACTTCGCTCACGCTGGGCACATGGCAAGCTGCGCAGTTCTCTGCGAACAGCGCGCGGCCACGGGCGGCCAGGGGTTTGTCGATGGTGCCGAACAGCGCTTCAGGCCAGGTCGGCGGCTTGAGCCGTTGCAGGGTTTCTTCGATGCGGTTCAGGTCACGCACGCGTACGCTGGAAGGGTAGCGTGCATCGCCCTTGAGCGGCTGGCCGGCGTTGTCGAAGAACGCCAGGGTCGCGCCTACGCCCAAGGCTTCGCCGATATTGCGCGCCATGGGTTGCTGGGCCGAGCCGTTCCATTGCACCCAGTCGAAGGTCCACATGTCCCACAGTTGCGGGTAGTCCACCGGCGCGTTGGCGATGCGGTAGTTGTCCGGCGAAATCGCATCACCAAAGCTCGCGTTGGCGATGCGGCCGAACGCATCGGTGCGCCCCGGGCCTTCTTCGGTGGGGTAGAGACCACGGTGGGTATCGTTCCAGGCCACCTTGAGGAAGTTGTCCAGGGACTTTTTGAAGTCCTGGCGCAACTGATCGTACTGGGCGTCGTATTGATCCCCCAGCACGCTGTGGGCGAAGCGCCTGAACTTCAGCGGGTTGTAATAGGTGGAGGCGAGACTGGCCACCAACGCCTGGCCGAAGCTGCCACCGCGCAGGGTCGGCACGCTGGAGGGCAGCACATGCTGTGCAGCGCCGCCGTCGATGCGCAGGGCCTGGCCATTGAAGTGCAATTCGCCGGTGTGGCAGGCGGCACAAGTGATATCGAGAAACTCGTCGTCGCTGCCGGCATTCTTGTGCCGGGCGAAGCCGACGGGCAGGTTGCCAGGGTTCTGGGCTGTGGCCTGTTGTCGCGGGTCCACGAGGAAACCGAAACGCGCCAGGTTGGCCGGTTCGGCAAAACGCTGCTGGGAAAACGGCAGCTCCAGCGCGGTGAACCAGTTATAGCGCAGGCCCTTGACCTGGGTGCCCTGGGGCGTGAAGTAGTAGACCTGGCGGTCGGTGGCGGTCCATTGGTCCTGGTAGTGCACCTGCTGCACCGGCACGTAATCCGGCAGCTTGGGGTTGACCACGTAATAGAGGACCACGGCCAGGGCCAGTCCCATAAATGACAGGATCAGGAGTAAAACACGGGAAAAAATGCGCAAGATAACTATCCTTGTCGAGTTGTTGCGTCCTTATGCCACCGAGCGTAGCAGGCGGCAAGTAGCCATGATCGGTCTGTTGCGGCGGTTTTCGGCTTGCCTGCTGTCCTTCGCCGGGCTTTGGGGCAGATGAAAATGCTTTTAAACACGTGAACTTATCAGAAGTTTCCTGCTCACATGCCGGTAGCCATTGGTCGTGGCCGCCTGATAAGCTCGCGACTTTATTCGAATGCCCTTTTGGCGCATGAACAAGGAAATAGCATGAAACAGCATCGGTTGGCGGCGGCGGTGGCCCTGGTTAGCCTGGTACTTGCGGGTTGTGATTCGCAAACCAGCGTAGAGCTGAAAACCCCGGCGCAGAAAGCTTCCTACGGTATCGGCCTGAACATGGGCAAAAGCCTGGCTCAGGAAGGTATGGACGACCTGGACTCCAAGGCCGTGGCCCAAGGCATCGAAGATGCCGTCGGCAAGAAAGAACAGAAGCTGAAAGACGAAGAACTGGTGGAAGCGTTTTCCGCACTGCAGAAGCGTGCTGAAGAACGCATGACCAAGATGAGTGAAGAGTCGGCAGCTGCCGGCAAGAAATACCTCGAAGAAAATGCCAAGAAAGACGGTGTAGTCACCACCGCTTCCGGTCTGCAGTACAAGATCGTGAAGAAAGCCGAAGGCGCCCAGCCCAAGCCAACCGACGTAGTGACTGTTCACTACACCGGCAAGCTGACCAACGGCACCACCTTTGACAGCTCCGTGGATCGCGGTAGCCCGATTGACCTGCCGGTCAGCGGCGTGATCCCGGGTTGGGTCGAAGGCCTGCAACTGATGCACGTGGGTGAGAAGGTCGAGTTGTACATCCCGTCCGACCTGGCCTATGGCGCCCAGAGCCCGAGCCCGGCAATTCCAGCCAACTCCGTACTGGTCTTCGACCTGGAGCTGCTGGCAATCAAGGACCCGGCCAAGGCCGATGCGCCTGAGGCACCGGCTGCCAAGTAAGCCGCTGCAAAACACCCAACGCCCCGTTTTACGGGGCGTTGTTGTTTCTGGTGTGGGGCTTGATCCAATCCGTATGGAAGCTGTCGAGCGCTGGTGAGGCTGCGATAGCGGTGCAGGCAACACTCCTGTTGGCCATGCCGCCGCCATCGCAGCCTCGCTGGGGCTCGACAGCTCCCACAGTTGACCGTGGGGCAAATCAAAACGAACACCTGCGACTTAGAGCAGTCTGATGCAATACCTCGGCACGGCTAGCCGCAGGCGCGCTTCAAGTCAATGAATTCTTGGGTTTTTTTTATGTGCGCAAAAAACGCCCGATCTGACTCAGGGCCTTGTATTACGTGGCTTTCAGCCGCGAAAATGGGCTCTGTTCACAAGGTTATCCACAAGTTGTGTGGATAACCTTTTCTCTTGCCTGGAACTGGAGTGACGATGAAAGCACCCTGGAATTTCACCCGCTTCCTACCGTTGGCCGCCCGCCTGATCGGGCGTGGGCGCCTGCCCACCCTGTTGTTCGCTGTGGCTGCCAAAGGCTCAAGCCAGGGCAATCGCCTGGGTAAGCTCAAGGACGACCTGAAGCTGCTTCAGGCGCTGTGCCTGGCCTACTGGCGTGGCGAGTACCGGGCGATCAGCCCCAAGGCGCTGATCTCGGTGGTGGCGGGGCTGATGTACTTCCTCAGCCCGATTGATGCGATCCCGGACTTCTTGCCCATGTTCGGCATGCTCGATGACATTGCGGTACTGGCCTGGGTCATGAAGAGCCTGGACGGCGAGTTGAGTGCCTTCCGCGCCTGGCGTGAACGCCAGCGCCCGGAGAAGCTGGTGGTGGTGGAGCGTCTGCCCGCAACGCCGCAGCTTCTGGAGCAGGAAAACCCGAAAAAAAACTGAAGGCGCGGATTATCCCCCTGCGCTCTTTGGGGCTGTTAGGATTACACTCCTAAGGAAAGTACTTACTTCGTAAGTGTTGTGATCCTACGGGGCAGTCATGGATATACAAATCATTTCACGGGATGGCGAACCCGAATACGCGGTTCTGCCATGGGCTCAGTACCAGGCGCTGCTAAAAGCCGCCGGTGTGCCGCAACCCGCCACTTCTTCCGCACAGACCCCTCCCGTCGCTACCGAGCAGGACTTGCGTCCCCTGGCACAATTGCGCAGCCTGCGCGAAGCCAAAGGCCTGGCCATCGAGACCTTGGCCCGCACCGTGGGCATCAGCCCGTCCTACCTGGGGTTGATTGAAAGTGGTGAGCGCCAGCCGGATGCTGCGATTCGTCGCAGCCTGGCCTGGGAGTTGGGGATTGCGGGTTGGAGGGATGAAGTGTGAGTGTGCGCATCAGTCGTCAACATTGGGATGGGTTGCTCAATGAACTCGATCAGGCCCGTCGCCAGCGACATCTTTTGACCTACCGTGCGTTGCTGGAGCGTCTGCAATTCCCCACGCCAGCCATGCAAACCCTGACCGCCGCCCTGGAGCACCTGGCGGCTCTGGATGCCAAGGCGGATCAACCGCTGCGCAGTTCACTGGTGATCAGCCAGGGCGCCAGCCGCTTGCCGCGCACCGGTTTTTTTGAATGTGTCGAGCGCCTCGGGCGCTTTTGCGGACCGTCCGATGGCGTTGCTGCGGCGTCGTGGCATGCCTCGGAAGTGGTGCGTGTGTTCGAGTACGAATATCCTGAGTCAGCGGAGGCCTGAGTGTTCTGGAAGCTTAAAGCGTACGCCAGCTATTGGTTGGCCCGCAGGTTGTTTCATTGGTCATGGTTTGTGCGTCAGCCCCGTGGCTGGCACTGGCTGGAGGGTCAGTTTGCGCGCATGGCCAACCTGGGTAATGTCGAGGCCCAAAGTTTCTATGGGCATATCCTGACCTTTCGCGGCCAAGGGCTTGGCGCGCGGGAAGAGGGCGTGCGCTTGCTGCGCCTGGCGGGCCAGGCCGGTGATGGCAAGGCCGCTTATCAGGTGGGGGTGTTGAGCCTGGCGGGCAGCCTGGGCAAGGCCCCAGACCCGGCCGAAGCCGCACGCTGGTGGACCATTGCCGCCAAGGCCGGGCATCCGCTGGCGCAGATACGCCTGGAGCAGTTGTAAGGGCCGGCCTTACAGAAGTTCGCGGCTGTCGAGGACGTGGATGCTGTAGCCGGCCACGTTCTTGGCGTGATGCTTGGCCTGCGAGGCCAGTTCCGCCAACTGGCTGGCATCCAGATATCCACAGCTCAGCGGATGCAGGTGCACCACGCCAATGGACAGCGACAGCAAGGCAAACTCCTGGCGCACCCCCTGGCGATTCAGGGCGATAAAACAGCCCGCGTCCAAATGCTCGCTGCGGTAGAAGCGCCGGCATTGGGTCTGGAAATCGTCCACCAATTGGTTGAGACGCTTGCGCCAGTCCTGGGCACCCAGTACCAGGAGAAAATCATCGCCGCCGATATGCCCGACAAAATCGCGGCTGGGGTCCACCCGGTCGTTCAGGCACTGTGCCAGGCACAGCAATACCTCATCGCCTCGGCCATAGCCGTAGATGTCATTGAACGGCTTGAAACTGTCGATATCCACATAGCAAATCACCGATTCGCGCTGCTGCTGCAACAGTCGCGTCAGGCACTGCTGGATCGGCACGTTGCCCGGTAGCAGGGTCAGTGGGTTGGCGTAGCGCGCCTGCTGGATTTTCAGTTCGGTAATCAGCTTGAGCACGTCGATCACTCGTCCCAGGCCCAGGTAGTTGCCGTTCTGGGTGATGATGAAATCTTCTTCGATGCGCTGCCGCGCGCGGCTGGTCAGCAGGCGGCTGACCTGTTGCAACGACTGGCTCAACTCCACGGCCAGGAAGTCGTCGCTCATCAGGCGGCTGATCGGCTTGCGCGCAAACAGGTCGGTGGCAAATGGCTTGAGCAGGACGTCGGACAACGAGTGCCGATGCACGATGCCGATGGGCTGGCCGCGCCCATCCAGGACCGCCAGGGAGTTGAGATTGGCCTGGCTGCGAAACGCTTCCAGGACTTTTGCTGTGGCGGTGTCCTGGGCCACGGCCGGTTGCTCGTTGAGCAGGGCGCTGAGGTCACTGGCGTCTTCATTGAGCGAGACGCTGGTGCTGTCAGGCTTGGCCAGCATCAACCTTGCTTCGATCGGCGGATGTTCCTGGGGACGGCACAGCAGGTAGCCCTGGATCAGGTCCACGCCCATTTCCGTGAGCACCGCCAGTTCCTCCGGCAACTCGATGCCTTCGGCAATCACCTGTGCGCGGGAGGCCTTGGCGATCTGTAGGATCGAGCCGACGAACTCGCGCTTGAGCGCATCCTGATGAATGCCGTCGATAAAGTGCCGGTCGATTTTCACGTAGTCCGGGCGTAACTCAGACCACAGGCGCAGGCTGGAGTAACCGGCGCCCAAGTCATCCAGGGCAATCGAAAAACCCATGTCGCGGTAGTGGTGCAGGGCGGTCTGCAGCAGTTGGAAGTCGTCGGTCGGCGCTTGCTCCGTGAGTTCGATCACGATCTGGCTGGGCGCGATTCCGTACTCGCGCAGCATCTGCAGGGTGCGCCCCGGTTGATGGGTGGTTTCCAGCAGGGACTCGGGTGAGACGTTGAGAAACAGCTTGCCTGGCAGCGCCTGCTCGCTGAAGCGCTTGCAGGCACTTTGCCTGCAGGCTATCTCCAGTTCATTCAGGCGTCCGGCCTGGCGCGCCACGCAAAACAACGCAAGGGGCGAGTGCAGCGGGCTGTTGGACGGGCCGCGGCTCAGGGCTTCGTAGCCAAGGATACGGCGTTCGCTGAGGCTGATAATCGGTTGGAACAGACTGTGCAGACTGCCTTGAGCCAGGATGGAGCCCAGGGCATGCAGCTGTTCGGTCATGGTCATGATGATCTCGGTCGAAAAAAAAGGACCGGGTGCCTGGGGTACCCGGTCCTTTATTTCACGACAGAATGATGTCTGTTTGATGACGCTCAGTGGAGCGGAGACATTAAATTGCCATCATCTACTGCTTGGCGACTGCCTTACTGGTTTTCAGGTAGTCCAGCAGAATCCGCCCGGTCTCGCTCAGGTAGGCGTCGTCTTCCGGCTTGGTCTTTTCAGGTTCGGTCGGCAGCGCGTCTTCGTCTTCTTTCTTCAGCTCCTTGAGCGGGTCTTCACCCTTGGCCTTGCGACGGATGTTTTCAAGGGCCAGTTGCTGGTTCTCGATCGCAGTGTGCTGCGCGCGACGGTCCACTTCATTGAGGCTGACGGTCTTCTCGGCCATCAGCTTCTTGGCCAGGGCCAGCTTGTCGCGGATAAACACAAACTCGGCATCCTTGGCGGAGCGCAGGTCATGTTCGGCCTTGAGCTGGGCCAGGTACGGCTTGAAGGGATCGGACGCCGGCTTGATAGCCGGGCGGATGGTGTCCCACGGCATGGCTTCAGGCAGGGCGCTTTCGCCGATTTCCTTGGTGTCGATGAGCGACGGGAAATCAATGTCCGGCAGTACGCCCTGGTGCTGGGTGCTCTGGCCGGAAACCCGGTAGAACTTGGCCAAGGTCAGCTTCAGTTCGCCATGGTTAAGCGGCTGGATTGTCTGCACTGTGCCTTTGCCGAAGGTCTGGCCACCGATGATCAGCGCGCGGTGGTAGTCCTGCATCGCGCCGGCAAAAATCTCCGAGGCCGAGGCCGAGAGACGGTTGACCAGCAGTGCCAGCGGGCCCTTGTAGAAGGCACCCGGGTTTTCGTCTTCCAGCACATCCACGCGGCCGTCAGCGTTGCGCACCAACACGGTCGGCCCCTTGTCGATGAACAGGCTGGTCAGCTCGGTGGCTTCCTGCAACGAGCCGCCGCCGTTGTTGCGCAGGTCGATGACCACGCCGTCAACCTTCTCTTTGGTCAGCTCGGTGAGGATTTTTTTCACATCGCGGGTGGTGCTCTTGTAGTCCGGATCGCCGGCACGGAAGGCCTTGAAGTCCAGATAGAACGCCGGGATCTCAATGATGCCCAGCTTGTAGTCCTTGCCATCCTGCTTGAGGTTGAGGACTTTCTTCTGCACAGCCTGGTCTTCGAGCTTCACCGCTTCGCGGGTGATCGACACGATCTTGCTGGTCTGGTCATTTGGCGCATTGGTGTGGGGAATCACTTCCAGGCGCACCACGCTGCCCTTGGGCCCGCGGATCAGCTTGACCACTTCGTCCAGGCGCCAGCCGACCACGTCGACCATCTCTTTGTCAGCCTGGGCCACGCCGATGATCTTGTCGGCCGGGGCGACCTGCTTGGTCTTGTCCGCAGGGCCTGCCGGCACCAGGCGCACGATCTTCACCTGATCGTTGTCGCTCTGCAGCACGGCCCCGATGCCTTCGAGGGACAGACTCATGTTGATATCAAAATTTTCCGCGTTATCTGGCGACAGATAATTGGTGTGCGGATCGTAGGACATCGCGAAGGTGTTGATATACGCCTGGAAGATATCCTCGGCGCGGGTCTGGTCCAGGCGGCTCAATTGATTCTTGTAGCGCTTGGTCAGCAGCTCCTGGATCGCCTTGGGCTCTTTGCCGGCGATCTTCAGGCGCAGGACTTCATCTTTGACGCGCTTGCGCCACAGGTCATCCAGGGCGGCGGTGCTGGTCAGCCATGGGGCCTCCTTGCGATCCACCAGCAGGGTTTCCTTCTGGGTGAAGTCGAGCTTGTCGACGCCTTTGTTCAACTCACCCAGAGCGAAGTCCAGACGCGCTTTGACACGGTCCAGGTAACGCTTATAGATGGTGAAGCCAGGTTGCAGGTCGCCGCTCTTGAGGAAGTCGTCGAACTGGGTCTTCCATTTGTCGAACTCGGCCACATCGCTGGCCAGGAAGTAGCTGCGCGAGGGATCCAGCAGCTTGAGATAGCTGTCATAGATAATCACCGAGCGCGCATCGTCCAACGGCGGTTTGCTGTAATGGTGGCGCTTGAGCAACTCAACGACGTTAAGGCTGGCAATCACCTCATCGCGATCAGGCTGAAGTTTGTCCCAGCTGTTGGCTGCGAACGTATTGGTCGACAGCGGCAACAGGCCGAGACCAATGAAAAGAGCGAGGGCGGTACTGGGGAACAAATGCTTCATGCTGATTCGACGCGGGGGCAATTGATAACGCATATTAGGCCGTCTTTGAAGTCGCCGGTTCCATTTGGGCCGGTCGCATAATGCAAAAAGCCCGGCGCTACAGCAACGGGCTCAGTCCAGACTCACTATGGAGGCACTGTGAAAGCATTGCAAGGCGTTGAAGGTCATGTGGAGTGGGTTGAGACCCCGAGTCCTACGTGCGATGTAGGGCAAGTTCGCATTCAGGTGGCGGCAGCCGGCCTGAATCGGGCGGATTTATTACAGCGTGCAGGGCTCTATCCGCCACCGCCCGGGGCCAGCGAGGTGCTGGGCCTGGAGTGTTCCGGGGTAATCAGCGAGGTCGGCGCCGGCTCGTCCTGGCAAGTGGGGGATCGGGTCTGTGCGCTGCTGGCAGGCGGCGGCATGGCCCAGGAAGTGGTGGTGGACGCGCGCCACGTGCTGCCGGTGCCGGAAGGTCTGTCCCTGGCCGAAGCCGCTGCGTTGCCCGAGGTGTACAGCACTGCCTGGCTCAACCTGTTCCAACTGGCGGCGCTCAAGCCCGGGGAAAAGGTGCTGTTGCACGCTGGCGCCAGTGGCGTCGGCTCGGCGGCGATCCAGCTGTGCAAGGCCTTTGGCAGCCCGTGCTGGGTCAGCGTCGGCTCGGCGGACCGCCTGGCCTATTGCGAAGACCTCGGCGCCCAGGGCGGTGTGGTACGTACCGACGGCATCGAGAGCCTGGGGGATTTTGGCCCGTTCGACGTGATTCTCGACCCGGTGGGCGGCAACTATGCGGCCATTAACCTCAAACTCCTGGCCCGCGATGGGCGTTGGGTATTGATCGGCTTGATGGGCGGGCGCGAGGCCCAGTTGGACCTGGCGCAGGTGCTGGCCAAGCGCGTGCAGGTGCTGGGCTCGACCTTGCGCAGCCGTGATGATCAATTCAAAGCGGATCTGTTGAGCGATCTGGGCCAGCAGGTGTGGCCGTTGTTTGGCGAAGGGCGGCTAAGCCCGCAGTTGGCCAAGACCTTCCCGATCAAGGACGCGGAAGCGGCGTTTGCGGAGCTGGCGACCAACCAGATTTCCGGGAAGCTGGTGCTGGTGATCGACGAGAGCCTGGTTTGAGGCCAGTCCAGGGTTGAAATGCAGCCCAAGGTGGGAGCGGGGCTGCTTGCGATAGCGGTGTGTCAGTAACAGACCTTAACTTGATACACCGCTATCGCAGGCAAGCCAGCTCCCACATTTGATTGGGTTTCAATGCCCAAAATGGGCCTTCAGGCCCACTGGTGGATCGGCCATCCGGCCTGTTCTGCGTGGGCCTGCAGCACCGGGTCCGGGTTCACCACCTGCGGGAAATCGACCTTGCTCAACAGCGGCAAGTCATTGCGCGAATCCGAATAGAAATACGCACCCTCCAGGCTTTCACCTTCCTGCTCCAGCCATTGCGTCAAGCGGGCGACCTTGCCTTCACGGTACGTCAGTACACCCACGGTCTTGCCGCTGTACACCCCGTGGGCTACGTCCAGTTCAATCCCCAGTACTTCATCAATGCCAATGCGTGCGGCAATCGGCGTGACCAGGTGCGTGCCCGAGGCCGAGATCACCAGGATCCGGTCCCCGTTCTGCCGGTGGCGGGCGATGGTCTTGGTGGCGTCGCTGTAGATCAGCGGCTCGATAATATCTTCCACCCACGGCTCGACCAGGTGCGCGACTTCTTCCGGGGTGCGCCCGATCATCGGTTCCAGGCTGAAGTCCATGAACTCTTCCATGGCCAGCTCGCCGCGGCTGTAGGCGGCCATCAGTTCGTTGTTCTTGCGCATGAACGAATCGGGGTCCACCCAGCCCAGGCGGCCCATTTGTTCGCTCCACAAGGTGGCGCAGTCGCCGTGGATCAGGGTGTCGTCCAGATCAAAAATTACCAAAGCCATCAGTCATGCTTCCTCAATAAACACTGCATCCTCAGGCTACCTCACACAGTGCGCTGGGATCGATGGAAAGTGCCAGGCGTTGCCCGTCTGGGTGAAGATCCTGGGCCGAGCGGTTGAGTACGTCCACCACCAATTCAACGCCCCGGGCTTCGACGCGATAGCGAATCACATTACCCAGCAGGCTGTGGCTGCGCACCAGAGCGTCCAGCTCACCGTTGCGGTTCAGTTCGATGGACTCGGGACGGATCGCAATACGGCTGCTGACCGGACGCTGCAATAGCTTGCTGGCCTGCTCGGCGTCCAGCAGGTTGTAGTTGCCGATAAAACCGGCGGCGAAGGCGTCCACGGGGGCGGTGTACAGGGTTTCAGCGTCGCCGCTTTGTACGATCTTGCCCTGGTTCATCAGGAAGATGCGGTCGGACATGACCAGGGCTTCTTCCTGGTCATGGGTCACAAAAATCGTGGTCAGCCCCAGTTCGCGCTGGATCTGACGGATCTGCTCGCGCAGGTGTTTGCGAATCCGCGCATCCAGTGCCGACAGCGGCTCATCGAGCAGCAGCAGGCGCGGGCGGGTGACCAGGGAGCGGGCGAGGGCGACGCGCTGGCACTGGCCGCCGGACATCTGGTGCGGATAGCGCCCGGCCAGGTCCTTGAGCTCGACCAGTTGCAGCACTTCCTGCACCCGCTGGTGGCTGTCATCGGCGTTGACCTTCTGCATACGCAGGCCGAAGGCGACGTTCTGTTCCACGGTCATGTTGGGGAACAGCGCGTAGCTCTGGAACACCATGCCGATATGGCGCTTCTGCGGGCTCAGCGGCACGATATCCTGGCCGTCCAGGAGGATCTGCCCACTGTCCACCGGCGTCAGCCCGGCGATGCAGCGCAGCAGCGTGGATTTGCCGCAACCGGACGGGCCAAGCAGGGTGACGAATTCGCCCTTGGCGATCTGGCAGTTGATATCACTGAACACCGGGGTGGCGGCGTAGCTTTTTTGCAGGTGCTGGACGCTGACGAAGCTCATTGGCTTTTGTCCTTGTTCAAGAAGTTGGCGGCCCAGGTGAGCAGCAGCACGAAAAGGAAATAGGAGATGACCACGGCGCTGGTGAAGTGGCCGCTGCTGTTACGCATGTTGTTGAGGTACACCTGCAAGGTCTCGTAGCGCGTGCCGACAAGGATGTTGGCGAACACAAACTCGCCGAACAGGAACGAGAACGACAGCAGCAACGCCACCATCAAGCCCTTGCGCAGGTTCGGCAGCACCACCAGGATCGCCGCCTGCCAGGTGCTGGCGCCGAGCAGTTGGGCGGCGTCCATCAGGTCACGCAGGTTGATCGCCTGTAGGTTGTTGGTGATCGCGCGGTACATGAACGGCAGTGCCACGGTGAAGTAGCAGCCAATCAGGATCCACGGTGTGCCGACCATCGCCAGCGGCCCCGAGCCATACAGCTGTAACAGGCCCACCGAGGACACCACCGGTGGCACCGCGAAAGGCAGCAGGATCAGGATATTCATCAGCGCGTCGAGCCTGGGGAAGTGGTAGTGCACCACGAACAGCAGCGGCAGGATCAGCACCACCGACAGGATCAGTGCGCCGACACACACCAGCAGCGATTGGCCAAAGGCATGCAAAAAGCGCGGGTCGCTCCACAGCTGTACATACCATTCAAAGGTAAAACCGGCGGGCAGGATGGTGGCCGACCAACTGCTGGCAAGGGAGTACACCAGGGTGCCAATCAGCGGCAGCACCAGGATCGCGAACAGCAGGTACACCACCACGCGATGATAGAGGGCGACGGGGCTGGCTTCAGCGCGAGACATGGTAGCTCCTCTTGAGCAACAGTTGATGGACCACGGTGACCACGGTCATCAGCGCCACCAGGATGACGGCCAGGGCGCTGGCCATGTTCGGGTCCAGGGAAATATCGCCGGAGACCATCGCCGCAATGCGGATCGGCAGCACGTTGAAGTTGCCGGTGGTCAACGCATACACCGTGGCATAGGCGCCCAGGGCATTGGCCACCAGGATCACGAAGGTGCCCAGCAACGCCGGCGTCAGCACCGGCAGGCCGATATGCCGCCAGTACTGCCAGCCATTGGCGCCCAGGAGTGCTGCGGACTCGCGCCAGTCTTCACGCAGGGCATCGAAGGCCGGGTACAGCAGCAACACGCCCAGGGGGATCTGGAAATAGGTGTACAGGATGATCAGGCCGGTCTTGGAGTACAGGTTGAAGTCCTGAATGATCCCGGCCTGCTTGAGCATGATGGTGATGCTGCCGTTGAACCCCAGCAGGATGATGAAGGCAAAGGCCAGGGGCACGCCGGAGAAGTTGCTGGTCATGTTGGCGAAGGCAGTGACGAAGTTGCGCAGCGGCGAATCCACCTTGCGCAACGAGTAACTGCCGAGCACGGCAATGATGATGCCGAAGACGCTGGAGTAGAAACTCAGCTCCAGGCTGTACTGGATCGCCTGCAAGTAGAACTTCGAGCTGAAGATCTTGCTGAAGTTGGCCAGGCCCCAGCCGAATTCTTCCGATTGCAGGCTGTTGACCATCACCCAGAACAGCGGCGCGATCTGGAACACGATAAAAAACAGGGCGAAAGGCACCAGGCACAAGGCGGCCAGCCACTTACCACGGATCACTGAACTCACTTCAACAGCTCCTGGCAGACAGGTTTGTCGTGGGCAACGCCAAGCAGGGCGCAGACGGTGCCGCAGATATCGGTTTGCCTGGGTTGGGCCTCGGGCTCGAGGCTGAAGGCATCACCGAACACAAACAGCGGCACTTCGCGCTCTTCCGGCAGCAGGCCGTTGTGGGAGCGGTCGTTGTTCATGCCGTGGTCGGCGGTGACCAGCACCTGGTAGCCGGTGTCGAGCCAGCCTTGCAGGTAGTCGGCGAGGATGACGTCCGCCGAGCGGGCGCTGTTGCGGTATTGCGCGGTGTCGAGGCCGTGCCTGTGGCCGGCGTCGTCGATGTTCATCGGGTGTACCAGCAAAAAGTTCGGCGCGTGCTTGAGGCGCAGGCTCTCGGCATCGGCAAACAGGTGAGCGTCGGGGTAATGATCGCTCCAGTAGAAGTGCCCGTGCTGGATTGCCAGCGCCGGGTCGTCGGTATGCCGGTCGCGGGCGGCGATAAACGGCGAGCGGTTATACAGCTCGCTGACCCAATGGTAGGCCGCCGCCGCAGTGGTCAAGCCGGCGTCGGTGGCGTAATGGAAAATGCTGCGCTGGTTGGACAGGCGCGAGACGTTGTTGTGGACAATGCCACTGTCGATCGGCGTTACGCCGGTCAGGATGCATTCGTACAGCGGGCGCGACAGGGCGGGCAATTCGCATTCCAGCTTGTACAGCGCTGCGCGCCCGGCGCCGACGTAGGCCTGGAGATGCCCCATGGCATGCCGGGCAACCTCGTAATTGAGGCCGTCGAGCACCACAAGGATGACGTTGTGCTTCATAGGGGCAGGGGCTCCGCGACAAATTGGGCTTGATTCGGTGGATCTTCCGGAAACGGATCAACTGTGGGAGCTGGCTTGCCGGCGATAACGGTGCATCAGCCGATACACGTGCTGAATGTCATACCGCTATCGCCGGCAAGCCAGCTCCCACCCGGGGCTTATTGCATATTGATGATGACTTCTTCCTGCCACTTCTGCGGCAGCGCCTTGGAGGTCTTCTCCCAGGCATCGGCGTCCTTGATCGGAGTCACGCCTTTGTATTGCTCGTCAGGCAGCAGCTTGGCTTTCACTTCAGGTGGCAGGGTCAGGTGTTCGGCACGGATCGGCCGCGCATTGCCCTTGGCCAGGTTGATTTGCCCGGCATCACTGAAGATGTATTCGCGGGTCAGCTTGGCCGCGTTGGGGTGCTTGGCGTATTTATTGATGATGGTGGTGTAGCCGGAAATCACCGAGCCATCCGAGGGGATCAGCACCACGTAGTCATCCGGGTTGGCCATCTTGGCCTTGTAGCTCAGGCCGTTGAAGTCCCAGACCACGCCCACTTCCACTTCGCCCTTTTCCATGGTGGCGATGGTCGGGTTGGCCAGGGAGATACGGCCCTGCTTGGCGATTTCGGCAAACATCAGCAGCGCCGGCTGGATGTTCTTCTCGTCGCCGCCAGTGGCCAGGGCGGCGGCCAGTACACCGTTGGCGGCCTGGGCGGCGGTGCTCACGTCACCAATCGAAACCTTGTATTTGCCGGTTTTCAGGTCAGACCATTTGGTCGGCACTTCGGAGCCGTGCAACAGCTTTTTGTTGACGATAAACGCAATGGTGCCGGTGTAGGCCAGGGCCCAGTTGCCGTCCTTGTCCTTGGCCCAGTCCGGGATCTGTTCCCAGGTGCTTGGCTTGTAGGGTTGGGTCACGCCCTGCTTGACCGCAATCGGCCCGAAGGCTGCGCCCACGTCGCCGATATCGGCGCTGGCATTGTCTTTTTCTGCGGCGAACTTGGCGATTTCCTGGGCCGAGCTCATATCGGTGTCCATGTGCTTGAGGCCGTACTTGGCCGCCAGGTCTTCCCAGGTGCCTTTCCAGTTGGCCCAGTTATCGGGCATGCCGACGCTGTTCACAGCGCCTTCTGCCTTGGCGGCAGCTTCCAGGGTTTTCAAATCGGTGTCAGCGGCCATGGCGGCGGTGCACATGGCAATGGTCGAGCCTAACAGTGATGCCAGGAAAAGCTGTTTCATCCGAAGCTCCTTTGGGCGTTTTCAACGCTGCGATTTTTTGATGGCGCGGTGGGTTTGGTCTAGGTCAGCAATACACGAGCCAATTTAGGCGCGATGGATGACAGTTTTATGTCGGTGTCGTTTTTAAAGCGCCTGGGCAGGTACTTGCCGGGTAAGCGTAGACCAAGGCCAGGCCCCCGTAATTCTTGGACTTGGCCGATGTATTGCAGGGCGTGTGGGGCAGTGTCACGAGGCGCTGTCATCTGTCGGTCATGTGTGATGCCTAGGCTGGCATGCAACAGCCGCCGCTCATTCCAGGGGCATTTGGCGCACCCAAACAGTGCTGGCCTAGTCCAGATAGGTAACGTTGATGCGTGATGAGGCAACCAAAGCGGTGACAGCCATTGGCCTGGCGCTGCAAGAGCAGATCAGCCACGGTTTGTTGAGCCCGACGAGCAAGCTGCCCGCCGAGCGCAAACTCAGTGAGTTGTTTAGTACCACCCGCATTACGGTGCGCGAGGCCTTGCTGCAACTGGAGGCTCAGGGCCAGATCTACCGCGAGGAGCGCCGTGGCTGGTTTGTCTCGCCGCCCCGGTTGGCCTACAACCTGATGCAGCGCAGCCACTTCCACGCCATGGTCAGCGCTCAGGGGCGAGTGCCTTCTACCGAAGTCATCTCGGCACGCCTGCAACCGGCTTCGGCCGCGGTCTGCGCGTGGCTGCAACTGCCGGCACTGTCCAGCGTGATCCAGATCTGCCGGCGGCGGCGTATTGATGGGCGGCTGGTGCTGTATGTGGAGCACTACCTCAACCCCCAGTATTTTCCGGGGATCCTGGCGTGTGACCTGAACGAGTCGATGACCGAGTTGTACGCCCGCAAGTACGACCTGCACTACGGTCGCGTGCGCTTTGAGATTGTGCCGACTTCTCTACAGGTAGAAGCGGCAGCCGCCTTGAAAGTCTCGGCGGGCAGCCCCGGGCTGCGGATCGCCCGGGTCAATTACGATCAGCATCAGCGCCTGATCGACTGCGATCTGGAGTTCTGGCGCCATGATGCGATTCATGTCGGGGTGGATGTGACCTGAGCTTCCTGCGGCCCACTCGCCGCCGTCACCACTTGCACGCTCAAGCGCGGCATCGCCAGGTCCATCCCGGCCTCATCGAGGTGGCGCTTGAGCGACAGGTTGAACGCCCGCGACACTTCCCACTGCTTGATCGGCGCGGTCTTGAAGCGCGCACGCAGGATGGCGTTGCCGGACTCGAAGCTTTCCACACCCTGGAACTCCAGGGGCGACCAGATATTGCGGCGTTGCAGCGGGTCGGCGCGCATTTTCTGGCCGACGTCGCGCATCAGCTTGATCGCGGTGTCGATGTCCATGCTGGCTGGCACCGCTACGCGGAAAATCGCGTAGCCGAATTCCCGCGAGTAGTTCTTGATGCTCTTGATCTCGCTGAACGGGATGGTGTGGACGATGCCGTCGATATCGCGCAGGCGCACGGTACGGATGGTCAGGCCCTCGACGGTGCCAAGGTGGCCGCCGACATCCACATAGTCATCAATGGCCAGGGAGTCTTCGATGATGATGAACAGGCCGGTGATCAAGTCCGCCACCAGTGACTGCGCACCAAAACCGATGGCCAGGCCGATCACACCGGCACCGGCCAGCAGGGGCGTGACGTTCATGCCCATGTTCGCCAGGGCGACAATGGCGGCGATGATGAAGATGGTCACGAACAGCACGTTGCGGATCAACGGCATCATGGTCTGCGCCCGCGCATTGGCCAGGCCTTTGCGCGAGCGGGTGAGGGCGTGGTGGATCGCGGTGTCGCTGAGGATCCAGATCAGCCAGGCAAACAGCAGGGTACCGGCAAGGCCGAACAGCTTGACGCTGATTTCATGTCCGTCGCCTTCGGTAAAGCGGATCAGCGACCAGCCCCAGACCCGCAGGCCGAGTTCGATAAACACCAGCCACACCATCAGATGGGCCAGGGTGTAGACAAAGCTTTTCAGGCGCTCGGAATACAGCGCATGGCGCTTGTGCCCGCGCTGGGGCTTGAGGGCGTGGCGGCGCACCAGGCCGTTGATCACCATGCACAGCACCAGCAACACCGTGCACAGCAATGATTGGCGCAAGGCGGTGCTGGTATCGCCGGCCGACACGAAGGTGGCAAACAGCGAAATGCCCACCAGCAGCAGCGCGGGCAGGTACCAGAAGGTGCCGACGATCTCGATCGTATCGCTCAATGCGCGGCGGGTCAGGCGCCGGGACAGTGGCTGGTTGCGGATCAGGTGGGCGATGGGCCGGCGGAAACGCAGGATAAACACGCCGGTGGACAGTGCCGCCAGGACATTGGCGACGGTCGCGGCGCTGTGGGCCAGGTGGGTACCCAGGGCTTCGGTCAGGCGCGGATCGCTCAAGGCCTCGCCGAAAGCGGCGAAGCTGCCGATCAGCCACAGCGGGCGAAACGCCTGGTGGCGCAGGATATACAGCGCCCGGTGACGGTGCGGGCCGTCAAGCACGGAAAAGGCGATGACGCAGATCGCCGAAAAACACGTGCCGACCACCAGCGCGTACGCCAGCACCATCGCCAGGGATTTGCCCAGGGAGGAGGGCAGGGCGTAGCTGAGGTAGACGGTGATCACCAGGGCAATCAGCCAGGGGCCGAGCTTGCGCAGGGCAAAGCGCAGCATGTCCCAGGTCTTGGGGTGTTGCGGCAATTCTTCACTGAGGCCAAAGCGCAGGCGCACCCGATGGCTGAGCCAGATCAGCGCGGCCGCGAGCAGGCTCCAGAGCATCAACACCACGGCAAAGCCAAAGATAATCGGCAGCCATTCGCTGGCGGGCAGCATCAGCGCGCCCAGCTCGGTCCTGGCCTGGGCGAATTCGACGGACCAGCGATTGAGTGGGCTGTCGGCGCCGGACAGCTGTTGCTCCAGGCTGGCCAGGGTGCCGCCGATCAGGCTCAGCACCCCTTGCTCGGCAGCCGGCTGGGCTTTTTTCGTGGCTTCGCGCAGCTTTTTCAGGTCGGCCAGCAGCTTGGTGCGCTGCTGGTCGTTTTCCAGGGTCTTGATCACCTCGTCCAAAGACTGCCCCAGCGGCACGTCGGCCTGTGGCTGGGCTTTGGTGGTGTTGCCCAGGATACCGGGCAGGCCGACCGCCTGGGCAGGGGCGATGGGCAACAGGATCAGCAGGCAAAGGAGCAGGCAGTGTGGCAGAGCAAACAGACGGGCAAGCACGAGGCGGTCAACCTTGAATACGATGGATCGCCCGAGTGTACGAGGGCGCTATGCCCAATGCGAGTGCATTTATTATTCGGCCAGTTTCGCCAGGATCCGATAGACGATGGTGGCGAGGATCAGCAGCATGCCGATCCACATGCCAAATACACCGAGGTTTTTGTCGCGGAAGTTGAAGCCAACGGCCAGCAGGATCATGCCCGTGAGGATGGGGATGAGCATGGCGTGGAAGGCGGACATCGGGATCATGGTGGGGACGGCCTTGTCGTTGAGGGATGAGTGTCAGTCTAGGCGGGATTGGCGCGGGGTGCCTTGATGTGTGTCAGATAGCGCCGCAGTGCGCTGGGAATCGCCATCGCGGGCAAGCCCTGATGCCGTTCAGTTAAGCGCAGATCCCCTGTGGGGGCGGGCTTGCTCGCGAAAGCGGTGGGTCAGTCAACATCAATGTTTGCTGGGCGGACGTCTTCGCGAGCAAGCCCGCTCTCACATTTGATCTTCGCTGCTTTGAGAACTGATCGGCATGAGGGCAAGCGCCGCCCCTTTCAGGGCAGGTCGCGACTTGCGTAGAACGCACTCAGCACCTTTACCAGGTGCGCCAAATCGTGGCTGCCGCACAACTCGCGGATCGAGTGCATGGCGAATGTCGGCAAGCCGATATCCACGGTGCGCACGCCCAGGTGGCTGGCGGTGATCGGGCCGATGGTCGAGCCACAGCCCATGTCACTGCGCACCACGAAGCTCTGCACCGGCACTTCTTCAGCCATGCACAGGTGGCGGAAGAACCCGGCGGTTTCGCTGTTGGTGGCGTAGCGCTGGTTGCTGTTGACCTTGATTACCGGGCCGGCATTGAGTTTCGGGCCATGGTTGGCGTCATGCTTGTCGGCATAGTTGGGGTGGATGCCGTGGGCATTGTCGGCAGACACCAACAGCGACTTCTGAATCGCCCGTACGAACTCATCACCTTCAGGCAGCAGGCGACGCAGGGTCTGTTCCAGCATCGGGCCGTCGGCACCGCAGGCCGAGCAGGAGCCGACTTCTTCGTGGTCGGTACACACCAGTACGCAGGTTTCGTCGGTCTCGCTGGTGAGCAGGGCTTGCAGGCCGGCATAGCACGACAGCAGGTTGTCCAGGCGGGCACCGGCGATAAAGTCGCCATGCAGGCCAATCACCGCTGCGCCCTGGGTGTCGTAGAAGCTCAACTCGTAGTCGAGCACCACATCAGCGTTCAGCCCATGTTCGCGGGCCAGTTGGTCGGTGAGCACGGCGCGGAAATCCACGCGCTCGTCACCGGCAAACTGCGCGAGGATCGGCGGCAGCTCGGTCTGGGCATTGATCGCCCAGCCCTGGTTGGCTTCACGGTTCAGGTGGATGGCCAGGTTGGGGATGATGGCAATCGGCAGTTTGAAGTCGATCAACTGGCTTTCGACCTTGCCGTCACGCCGGAACGTCACGCGGCCGGCGAGGGAAAGGTCGCGGTCGAACCACGGTGCCAGCAGCGCGCCGCCATAGACTTCCACACCCAACTGCCAGAAGCCCTGGCGTTGCAGTTCAGGTTGCGGCTTGACCCGCAGGCACGGGCTGTCGGTATGGGCGCCGACCAGGCGGATGCCGTCGTGCAGGGGCGACTGGCGGCCCATCTTGAAGGCGATGATCGAGGAGTCGTTGCGGGTCACGTAGTAGCGACCGTTGGCCTCGGTGGTCCACGTTTCGCGCTCGTCGAGGCGCTGGAAACCGGCAGCTTCCAGGCGCTGGGCGAGGGCCGCAGTGGCATGAAAGGGAGTGGGAGAGGCCTTGAGGAAGTCGATCAGGCCTTGATTCAACGCTTCGCGCATAAGTAGCTCCAGACAGCAATGCGCGGAGTTTACCGTATTGGCTCAGGATTTGGCTTGAAGCTACTTTCTTAAGTGCAACACAAGACCTCTGTGGGAGCAGGCACGCCAGCTCCCACAGAGGATTGGGTTACCACTTCAAAAAGGCGCAGGGCACTCGAAGCGCAGGCGCTCGCCGCTTTGCGGGTGGGTAAAGCTCAACATGCTCGCGTGCAGGCACAGGCGCGGCCAGGCGGCCAGGGCCTGTTCATGGGCATACAGGCCATCACCGAGCAGCGGGTGCCCGATGGACAGCATGTGTACCCGCAGTTGGTGCGAACGCCCGGTAATCGGCGTCAGCTCGACCCGGCACCAATCCCCGCAACGCTCCAGGACTTTCCAGAAGGTCAGCGCATGCTTGCCGAACTCATGGTCCACCACATGCCGCGGCTTGGTCGGCGGGTCATAGCGCAGCGGCAGGTCGATGCTGCCGCTGTCCAGTTCCGGCTGGCCCCAGCACAAGGCGGTGTAGGCCTTTTCTGTTTCGCGGTCGTGAAACTGGCGGGACAGTTCGCGGTGGGTGTCGGCATCCCTGGCCAGCAGGATGATTCCCGACGTTTCCCAGTCCAGGCGATGAACGATACGCGCCTCTGGGTAACCGTTTTCCTGCAGGCGGGTGATCAGGCAGTCCTTGTTGTCGTCGGCGCGGCCTGGCACCGACAGCAGCAGGGTAGGCTTGTTCACCACCAGGACAGCGTCATCCTGGTGAAGGATATGGATATTGGACAACGGCATTAAACAGCCTCGTAACAAACGCCAACGGCGGCTCGGCCACCCGGTTCCCCAAAGGGGATCAAGGTGACGGAGCCGCCGTGGCGACCGCCTGTTCGATCAACGATCAGGCAGGGTGATATTGAGTTCCAGAATCGAGCAGCTGCCGTCGTTTTCCAGGGCGACATGCACGTCATCGTTGCCGATATTGACGTACTTGCGGATCACCTCGACCAGTTCCTTCTGCAAGGCTGGCAGGTAGTCCGGCGTGCTGCGTTGGCCGCGTTCGTGCGCCACGATGATCTGTAGACGCTCTTTCGCTACCGATGCGGTGCTTGGCTTTTTGTTGGCGCGAAAGAAGTCGAGAAATTTCATTGTTTAGTTGCCTCCAAACAGGCGCTCGAAGAATCCCTTCTTCGCGACATCGAGGAAGCGGTGTTCCACGGTTTTTCCCAACAGGCGGTCAACGGCATCGCTGTACGCCTGGCCGGCGTCGCTCTGGTCGTCGAGGATGACCGGTACGCCCTGGTTGGATGCTTTCAGCACCGCCTGGGATTCCGGGATCACACCCAGCAGAGCCACGGCCAGGATTTCCTTGACGTCTTCAACGCCGAGCATTTCGCCCTTGCTGACACGGTCAGGGTTGTAGCGGGTCAGCAGCAGGTGTTCCTTGATCGGGTCTTCGCCCTTCTCGGCGCGCCGGGATTTGCTGGCCAGCAGGCCCAGCATACGGTCCGAGTCACGTACCGAGGACACTTCCGGGTTGGTCACGACGATGGCTTCATCGGCGAAATACATCGCCAGGTGAGCACCGGTCTCGATACCAGCCGGGGAGTCGCAGACCACGTACTCAAAGGTTTCCTTGAGTTCCATCAGGACTTTTTCCACGCCTTCTTTGGTCAGCGCGTCTTTGTCGCGGGTCTGGCTGGCGGCCAGTACATACAGGTTTTCAAGGCGCTTGTCCTTGATCAGGGCCTGTTGCAGGTTGGCTTCGCCGTTGACCACGTTGACGAAGTCATACACCACGCGGCGTTCGCAGCCCATGATCAGGTCGAGGTTACGCAAACCGACGTCGAAGTCGACGATGACTGTCTTGTGGCCGCGCAGAGCGAGACCGGTACCGATAGCGGCGCTGGTGGTGGTCTTACCCACACCACCCTTGCCGGATGTAACCACGAGAATCTTGGCCAAGGTGTTTCACCCCTAAGGAAAAAGGACCTCTCAGTCCCTGAAAAACATCTCTTGAAACTCGCTGCAGGCGGACAGCCTTCGTAGGAAAAAGATGTGCCTCCCGTAAGGGAAACGCCAGCTTTCAATTATTCCTACACAAGTCTTGCCGGTTTCGCTGTGCTATCAGAGTCCAGAGATGCTTGGAAAATGCGGCAGTATCCGTTAAAGACGGATGATGTTCAACACATCGCCCGACAGGCTGACTTGTACCCCGGCCCCCCACAGCGGATCACGGCGCAAATCTTCCGAAACCTTGTACTGGCCGGCGATCGACACCAGCTCAGCGCTCAATTGCTGGCAGAAAATCCGTGCCTTGGTATCGCCCTTGACCCCAGCCAGTGCCCGACCGCGCATTGGGCCGTATACATGGATGTTGCCATCGGCGAGAAGTTCCGCGCCGGGACTGACCGGAGCGACCACCACCAGGTCGCCGCCCTGGGCGTAAATCTGCTGCCCACCGCGTACGGGAGAGGTGATGATCCTTGTAGGCTTGACCGTCGGCTCTGCCGGTTTTTCCGGTTTTTTCTTCACTTCAGCTTCTACCGGGTCGAGCACACGCTCGCGGGCACCGGACGGTGGCAATACTGGCAATTCAATAGCGATGGCCGCCGCGATGTCTTCAATACGGTTGGCACGGATGGCCAGGGTGCGCAGGCCATGTTGGCGGCAAACGCGCATCAGCCCGGGCAGGTCAACCGCGCCCTGGCCGGCCGGCAATTTATCCAGGGCCAGCACCAGCGGCGCATTGTTGAAGAAATTCGGCGCCAGGGCGACCTTGGCGGCGAGCTGGCGGTCCAGGGCGTCAAGGTCGTTACGGGCCAGTTCCAGCACAGTAATGGCGAGCATGCTGCCCTTGAGCTGGAATACGGGATCTTGGTCTAGCGATTCAGTTTGGCTCATGGTCGGCAAAGCGGCTTGTCACGAAAAGTGTCGAGACTTATAACGAGAACAACCGCTAGCCGCAAGCCGGGTCGAACCGTTGTAGAATGCGCGGCCCTGTCTTTACCGGAATCTGTAATGGATCGCCCGCGTTTTCGAGCTGTATTTTTTCACCCGCGTTTCTGGCTGCTATGGCTGGGGCTCGGCCTGTTGTGGCTGATTACCCAACTGCCATACCGGGCGCTGCTGGGCATTGGTCGTGTACTGGGTGCGTTTATGTACCGGGTGGCCGGCGAACGTCGACGCATTGCCGCGCGAAACCTGGAACTGTGCTTCCCGCAGATGTCCGCGCAAGAGCGTAAACATTTGCTCAAGGAAAACTTTGCCTCCACCGGCATCGCCTTTTTCGAGATGGCCATGAGCTGGTGGTGGTCCAAACAGCGTCTGGCGCGCCTGGCCCATGTTGAAGGGCTGGAGCACCTCAAGCAGGCACAACTGGAAGGCAAGGGCGTGATCCTCATGGCCCTGCATTTCACCACCCTGGAGATCGGCGCGGCTTTGCTCGGCCAGAAGCACACCATCGACGGCATGTACCGCGAGCACGGCAACCCGTTGTTCGATTTTATCCAGCGCCGTGGCCGCGAGCGCCACAACCTCGACTCCCTGGCGGTAGAGCGTGAAGACGTGCGCGGCATGCTCAAGCTGCTGCGCGCCGGCCGGGCGATCTGGTACGCGCCGGACCAGGACTATGGCGCCAAGCAAAGCATTTTCGTGCCGTTGTTCGGCATCCAGGCCGCCACTGTCACCGCTACCAGCAAGTTTGCGCGCCTGGGCAAGGCGTTGGTGGTGCCCTTTACCCAGCAGCGCCTGGCCGATGGCAGCGGCTACCGCATGGTGATTCATCCGCCGTTGCGCGACTTCCCCGGTGAATCCGACGAAGTCGATTGCCTGCGCATCAACCAATGGGTGGAAACTGCGGTGCGCGAGTGCCCCGAGCAATACCTGTGGGCCCATCGCCGCTTCAAGAGCCGGCCACCGGGCGAACCCAAGTTGTACGAAAAGCGCCGCTGAACAAACGGATTGTCCCTCGCCCATGGAGTTATGCAATGCGCCCCACTGAACCGGTCACAGGCTTGATTCTTTCCGGCGGCGGGGCGCGTGCGGCGTATCAGGTCGGGGTGCTGGCGGCGATTGCCGAGTTGTTGCCTCCGGGGGCCGCCAATCCCTTCCCGGTGATTGTCGGCACCTCGGCCGGGGCGATCAACGCGGTGAGCCTGGCCAGTGGCGCCATGGACTTTACTGCCGCCATCGCGCGCCTCACCGCATTCTGGCAGGGCTTTCGCAGCCATCTGGTGCTGCGCAGCGACTGGCCGGGGGTGATTCACCAGGCCAGCCGTTTCCTCTCCCGCAGCCTGCTGGGCCTGGGCTCGCCGGTGCCAGTGGCGCTGCTCGACAGCTCGCCGTTGCGGGAGTTGCTGCAAGACAAGCTGCATTTTGAAGGTATCAATGAGGCGATCCGCCACAAGCACCTGCATGCCGTAGCGGTGACGGCGTTCGGCTATGAGTCGGGCCAGGCGGTGACGTTCTATCAGGGCGGCGGCACCATCGATGCCTGGCTGCGCCACCGGCGCATCGGCCTGCCCACGCAGTTGACGGTGGAGCACCTGCTGGCCAGTTCGGCGATCCCATTGCTGTTTGCGCCGGTCAAACTGGACCAGGAATATTTTGGCGATGGTGCCGTCCGGCAATCAGCGCCCATCAGTCCTGCGCTGCACCTGGGGGCCACCCGGGTGCTGGTGGTGGGGGTCAGTGGCAACCCGCGTTCCCCTGACCCTTCGGCGCCGCAGGAGCGCAGCTACACCGGCCAGCAGCCCACCCTGGCGCAGATTGGTGGGCATATGCTCAACAGTACTTTTATTGACAGCCTCGAGAGTGACATCGAGTTGCTGGAGCGTCTTAACCAGTTCAGCCATCTGCAACCGGCCAACAGCGCCGCGCGGGGGCTTTCACCGGTCGATGTGTTGGTGATTGCGCCCAGCCAGCCGATCGACGAAATAGCGGCCCGCCATCGCCAGGAACTGCCGGCGGCATTGCGGTTGTTCTTGCGTGGGCCAGGGGCGACCAAGACCAGCGGGGCAGGGGTGCTCAGCTATCTGTTGTTCGAGGCAGGGTATTGCAGCGAGTTGATCGAGTTGGGGCGGCGCGATGCATTGGCCAAGCGCGAGGAGTTGCAGCGGTTCCTGGGCCTGACCCCGAACTGAATCGGGGCGCGGGCTTGTGTGGGAGCGGGCTTGCCCGCGATGGCGGTGAATCAGCCAATACTTGGGCTGGCTGACACTCCGCTATCGCGGGCAAGCCCGCTCCCACAGGGGAGGCCGGGGTCGGCCTTAGAAGTGGTACTTGACCAACAGGCTGGCCGTGTCCTGGTTGGTCTCGAACGCGCCGCTGTCCTGGATCCCGTACTTGTTCTTCCAGTAGTCGTATTCAAAACCGACATACAACTGCTTGGCGCCCCAGTTCATGGCTTTGCCCAGGTCATACTTGACCTGCGGGTTGAAGTGCAAGTTGGCGTGGTAAGTACCACGGGCGTTCTTGTCGTTATCCACCACCCAGTCCATGAAGCCGTCGATCAGCACGTCGGAGTTGCCCACGGGAATGGTGTAAGACCATACCGGCGTGATCTGCCAGACACCATCACCCGGGCGATTGCCTTCGGTCTGGCGCTGGTAGAAGTTCAACTGGAAGTAGTCGAAGCCGGGGATGTTCAGGTCGAAGGCCGGGCCTACCAGGTAGGACTCGTTGTCGCCTTCGCCGAACTCGTAAGTGAACGCCAGTAATACATCTTTGATCGGGCCGAAGGACAAGTCCTTATCCAGGATCTTGCCAAACGACAGCCGTGGGCTGAACTCGCCGTAGTAAGTATTGGGGCCGACGTTGCCGTCTTCCTTGCCGTTGTAAAAGATACGGTCGAGGAAGAAGAAGTTGTCGCCGTACTTCCACGCATCGGCGTGTTCAAAGGTGACGGTTTGCTGGATCTCTGGGTTGACCTTGAAGTTCTTGCCCCACAGGTAAGTCAGGCTGTTGTTCTGCCACTGCAGCCAGTCACCCGCCATTGCCTGGCCCCCGGCCAGCAGGGATCCGGCCAACATCAGGCTGTTCACGGTACGTTTCATTCGGTTGCTCCCGAGCTAAAGTTTTGTGGTTTTTCTTCTACGCAGGCGCTCTGGTGTGGCGCCTTTTGGTTCGCTGCAAAAATCGTCTGTTCGGTCAGCTTTAATGCTTTTAGCAAGAGCTGCGCCAAAGTGTTTGAAAAGCCAAAAAATCCCCGCCGGCTACATGGGATGCAGTCGGATACAGAGGACTTTTGCGCACTTTGGCAGCCAACATAAGGCCGGGATAAGTTGGCCTTTAAGTCAGCTTTTACATTCGCTGTTTTTTTTTGAGTCGATTCGAGCGGGCGCGGAGAATACTGGCTCCAGAGCCTGTGCTCAAGTGCGCTGTAAAAGAGCGCGGGGGGCGAGAATGGGGCACGGCGTGTGGCCGGCCCCAGGTCTAGGGTGTGCATGTGGATGTTCCCTGTTCGTTGTTATTTTTGTCGTAACGAAGGAATCAATGCGTATGGGCAACTGCGGGGCGTTCTGAGCCGCCCAGGATGTTGAACAGCACGTTCAGCGACAACGCGCTAAGCGTGGCCATGGCAATGCCGCTATGGGTAATCGGGCTCATCCACAACGGTAACTGGGCAAAGAACTCCGGGCGTACCACCGGGATCAGGCCCATGCCGATGCTGACCGCCACCAGCAACTGGTTGCGCCGGTCGGCAATGTCGGCTTCCTGGAGGATCTTGATCCCGGTCGCGGCCACCATGCCGAACATCGCGATGGCCGCGCCGCCCAGCACCGCAGGAGGAATCGAAGCCACCAAAAACGCCGCCTTGGGCAGCAGGCTGAGGACAATCAAAAAGGCCCCGGCCATGATCGTCACCGAGCGGCAACGCACCCCGGTCATCTGCACCAGGCCGATGTTCTGGGCGAAAGAAGAATGGGTGAAGGTATTGAAGAACCCGGCAAAGAACGACGCGCCGGCATCGCACAGCAGGCCGCGTCGCAGCATTTTCGGGGTGACTTCCTGGCCGGTGATCTTGCCCAGCGCGAGGAACATGCCGGTGGATTCGACGAAGATAATCACCACCACCAGGCACATCGACAGGATCGGTGCCAATTCGAATGTGGGCATGCCGAAGTGCAAGGGCGTGACCACTTGCACCCACGGCGCCTGCTCCAGGCCGCCGAGGTCGACCATGCCGAGCAGTCCGCACAAGGCGTAGCCCAGGGCCATGCCGATCAGTACCGAGATATTGACCCAGAACCCACGCATGAAACGGTTGATCAACAGAATGGTGGCCAGCACCAGGCCTGCGATGGCCAGGTAGATCGGCGAGCCGAACTGCACGGCGGTAGCACCACCGCCAGCCCAGTTCACCGCCACTGGAAACAACGAAAGACCGATGGCCGTGATCACCGTGCCGGTCACCAGCGGTGGGAAGAAGCGCACCACCTTGGACATGAATGGCGCGATGAGCATGCCAAAGAACCCGGCGGCGATGGTTGCGCCGAAGATCCCTTGCAGGCCGATGCCCGGCATGCCCGCCATGGCGACCATGCTGCCGACAGCGGCGAAACTGGCGCCCATCATCACCGGCATACGGATGCCCAGCGGGCCGATCCCGAAGGATTGGACCATGGTCGCGATCCCCGCCACCAGCAGGTCGGCGTTGATCAAAAAGGCGATTTCTTCACGACTCAAGCCCGCGGCTTGTCCGATGATCAGCGGCACGGCCACTGCGCCGCCGTACATCAGCAGTACATGTTGCAGGCCTACCAGGATCAGTTGCAAAAGGGGCAGCCGCACCATGGCGGGTGCGGCAGGAATCTGCGGCTCGGCTAACTCGGACATGCAACACCTCGGATCTTTTTTATTTTTGTGTTGTTTGGCAGTCAATTGCCAGGTGAAACCCAATCTTCAAAACACAGCACCTCTCAACTGTAGGAGCGGGCTTGCCAGCTCCTACAGTGTGATCTGCGCTGATCAGTTAATTGGTGCGCGCTCCTTGATTGATCCAACTACCAATCAACTCCCGCTCCTGCTGGGTCATCTGGGTGATGTTGCCCAGTGGCATGATCTGGCTGGCAACCGCCTGCGCCTGGATACGCGCCGCCTGCTGCTGGATCTGCGCCGGGGTATCGAACATCACCCCGGCCGGAGCGGCACTGAACAACGGGCTGGTGGGCTTGGCCGAATGGCACACGGTGCAGCGTTGTTCAATCACGCTGTGGACCTTGCCAAAGTCCGTCGAAGCCTGGGCTGGAGCCGGTTCGGCGGCCGGGGCTGGAGCGGCAGGGGCGGCTGGCTTGAGACCACCGCCCACTGCGGTTTCCGGCAACGGCTGATACTCGATGGCCGCTGGCGCCTTGGCCACATCCGGTGCAGTCGCCACGGGTTTTGGCCCGGTGACATAGGCCAGGCAGATCATCGCCAGGGCGCCGACCGGCAGGGTCCATGCGTATTTCTGGCTGTCATGACGTGTGTTGAAGTAGTGGCGCACCAACACCGCCGCCACCGCGATCCCGGCCAGGATCAACCAGTTGTACTGGCTGCCGTAGGTGCTCGGGAAGTGGTTGCTGATCATGATGAACAGCACGGGCAGGGTGAAGTAGTTGTTGTGTCGCGAACGCAGCAGGCCCTTGGCCGGCAGTGCCGGGTCTGGCGTGCGGTTTTCTGCAATCGCTGCCACCAGCGCGCGCTGGGCCGGCATGATGATGCGGAACACGTTGCCGACCATGATGGTGCCGATGATCGCACCCACATGCAGGTATGCACCGCGACCGCTGAACACCTTGCTGAAGCCGTAGGCCGCGCCGATCAACAGGACGAACAGGATAAAACCGAGCAGGGCAGGGCGTTTGCCCAGGGCCGAGTCGCAAAGAAAGGAGTAGATGAACCAGCCAGCGAACAGTGAGCCAATGCCCAGCAACACGCCTTCGGTACCACTGAGGCTGCTGCCGGGGGCGAGCAGGTACAGCGTCGGATTGAGGTAGAACACCACGCACAGCAGCGCGACGCCCGACATCCAGGTGAAATAGGCTTCCCATTTAAACCAGTGCAGGTTGTCCGGCATGGTCGGTGGGGCCAGTTTGTATTTTTCCAGGTGGTAGATACCGCCACCGTGGATCGCCCATAAATCGCCAGCCAGGCCGCTTTTTGGGTTGACGCGGTTAAGGTTGTTTTCCAGCCATACAAAATAGAAAGACGCACCGATCCAGGCCACGCCAGTGATCATATGAACCCAGCGCACGCTCAGGTTCAGCCATTCCAACAGATGTGCTTCCACAGTCTTTACCTCTCGCCCGTCACCCTTGTTGTCGGGTGATCGGACCTTCTCTTATTGGTGGGGGGCAAGGATCAACCGCTCATCCTCTTTGAAAAAATGCTCATCGCAGTTATTGCCTGTGCCACTGCGATCAACCACCAGGAAGTCATCCCGCTTTTCGATCGTCAGCACCGGGTGGTGCCAGACGCCGCGATGGTAATTAATGCCCTGCCTGCCGTTGGTGACGAAGGCGCGGACCAAGCCTGATACAGGTGCATCGCCAATGGGCGCGACCACGATCAGAAAGGGGTTGCCGAGCAGCGGAATAAAGGCCTGGCTGCCCAGCGGGTGTCTTTCCAGCATGCACACGGTCAGCGGCATGTCCTGCGCGTCGGCGCGGAAGATGCTGATGATGGCGTGATCTTCTGGCGTGGCGGTTTCAACCGTCGCCAGTTTATGAAAGCGCATGGTCGAGCCGTTGTTGATCATGAAGTGATCGCTGCCATCGGTTTCGATAACGTCTCCGAAAGGGGCGAAGGCTTCTTTGGTCAAGGGTTCGATCATCAGTGTGCGCATGGCTGTCTTCTTATCCGAATGCTGTGTTGTTGGGGCTGTTGCTATCGCGGGCAAGCCCGCTCCCACATTTGGAATGCATTCCCCTGTGGGAGCGGGCTTGCCCGCGATTGGGTTCACTGCTTACTTAGCGACCTTGCCGAACACCCGCAGGCGGCTTACACCACCGTCCGGGAACACGTTGAGGCGGATGTGGGTGATCGGACCCAGCGCCTTGATCTGCTCGGCGAAGGTGTGTTCGGCGTGCATTTCCAGCTTCTGTGCTGGCAGCAGTTCACGCCAGAACAGCGATTGGGTTTCGATCTGGCTGTCGGTACCGCCCTTGACGAACGCGCCCTGGATCGAGCACGTGTCCGGGTAGTTGCCCTTGAAGTGCAGAGTGTCGACCACTACTTTGTCGATCTCGCCGGCATGCCCCAGCGCGACGATTACCCAGTCATTGCCTGGCGTGCGACGGCGCGCGGTTTCCCAGCCATCGCCCATGTTGATGCCACGGCCCGGGTTGAGGATGTTGCCCATGCGCCCGAAGTGCTCGTCGGAGCACGCCAGGGCACGCCCGCCATTGAGGGAGGAGGCCAGGTCCACTTGTTCGTTGTCGCCCACGGCCGACCAGTCGCGGAACGGAATGCCGTACACGCGCAGACGGGCAACGCCACCATCCGGGTAGATGTTGAAGCGCAGGTGGCTGAACGCCTGGTCGTTGTTGATCTCGTGGAAGTGATGGCTGTTGCCCTGCAACTCCACGGCAGACAGCACTTCGACCCACTGGGTGTTGTCATCGGGCTCGCCGGTAGCCAGGAAGCAGCCTTCCAGGGACGCCGATGGCGGGAAGTTGCCGGTGAAGAATGAAGTGTCGATGTCCACGCCCTTGATCGAACCCGGTACGCCCAGGCGGATCACTGCGCTGTCGAAGCCTTCGAAGCGCTTGCGGCGTGACTCCCAGCCGTCCATCCACTTGCCGTTATCATCGAAAACGCCCTCCTTCCATACGGCCGGGGTCGGCTGGAACAGTCGGTTGGCGTCGGCGAACCAGTCATCGGTCACCGAGATGATCTTGGTGCCCAGGCGGGCGTCGGCCAGGTTGACGAACTTTTCGAAAGGTACGGCGTAAGCTTTCATTCTTCTTGTCTGCCTTAGATAGAGTGGCTGGGGATGGTCGTTTAGAGGGTCAATAAACGGAACAACGCGATCTTGTTGATCTCTGCCAGCGCGCACTTGAACTCGGTGTCGACCGGGTTGTGGATGCGCGTTTCAAACGCGGCGAGGATCTGATGCCGGTTGCTGCCTTTTACCGCCATGATGAAGGGAAACTTGAACTTGGCCTTGTAGGCGTCGTTCAGCTCGGTGAAGCGAGAAAACTCTTCGGCCGTGCATTGGTGGATACCGGCGCCAGCTTGTTCATTCGTGCTGGCTTCGGTCAGTTGGCCCTGGACGGCAGCTTTGCCCGCCAGGTCCGGGTGAGCGTTGATCAGGGCCAGTTGCCTGGTGTGATCGGCGCTCAATAGGATATCGCTCATGCGCTGGTGCAGGGTTTCGATCTCGTCGATCGAGGCGTCCTGGCCCAGGTCGAAGGCCTTTTCGGCCACCCATGGCGAGTGTTCGTAGATATCGGCAAAGGCTGCGACGAATGCGTCGCGGCTGAGGGCCGATGGTTTCAAGGTCTGGAAAGCAGTCATTTGGCGGCTCCCTGGAAAGGGTGGACGTCATGCCAGTGGCGGGCAATATCGACGCGGCGGGCGAACCACACCTGATCATGGCCCTTGGCGTATTCGATAAAGCGCTTGAGTGCAGCCAGGCGCGCCGGGCGGCCGATCAGGCGGCAATGCAGGCCAATGGACAGCATCTTCGGCGCCTCTGCCCCTTCGGCATACAGCACGTCGAACGCGTCTTTGAGGTACTCGAAAAAGTCATCGCCCTTGTTGAACCCCTGGACCTGGGTAAAGCGCATGTCGTTGGTATCCAGGGTGTAGGGGATCACCAGGTGCGGCTTGCCGGTGGGGTTGTTGGGTTCCCAGTAGGGCAGGTCGTCGTCATAGGTGTCGCAGTCATACAGAAAGCCACCTTCCTCCATCACCAGCCGCCGCGTATTGGGGCCGGTGCGCCCGGTGTACCAGCCCAGCGGGCGCTCGCCGGTCAGCTCGGTGAGGATGCGGATGGCCTCGAGCATGTGCTCACGCTCCTGGGCCTCGTCCATGTACTGGTAGTCGATCCAGCGGTAGCCGTGGCTGCAGATCTCGTGGCCGGCGGCGACCATCGCGCGGATCACCTCGGGGTGGCGCTGGGCGGCCATGGCCACGGCGAAGATGGTCAGCGGAATGTCGAATTCCTTGAACAGCTTGAGGATGCGCCACACGCCGGCACGGCTGCCGTATTCGTACAGCGACTCCATGCTCATGTTGCGCGCGCCTTGCAGCGGTTGGGCCGAGACCATTTCCGAGAGGAAGGCTTCGGACTCTTTGTCGCCATGCAGGATATTGCGCTCACCGCCTTCTTCGTAATTGAGTACGAACGACAGGGCGATACGCGCCTTGCCAGGCCAGTGTGGGTGCGCAGGGTTACTGCCGTAACCGATCAGGTCGCGTGGGTAGTCAGCGCTCACTGCAGTCTTCCTTCTTGTTCGTGATCAAGGGTGTGGCGGCTGTTGCGTCACAGCGATGGACTGATTGTATACAACTTAATGCTCACTTTGTAAGCCTGTATTTTTGCATTTTTTCCAGGCGGTCGCCTCGACCTATCCTTGCAAGAAACTTGCCCGACTGGTCAACTAAAATATGCAAACCTACGACGCAGCTTTACTGTAGGCCCTGGCTTGCCGACGATGGCCAGCGTCGAGTGACGGCATTGCTGAGGGATACACCGGCACGGTCGACAAGCCTGCTGCTGCAGGGGGGAAGGGGATTTGTTGAATTTATTGTGTACAATTTTTTTTAAAAGTGTCTTAATCAGCCATCGCCGGCTTTTCAGTGCCCCGCAAAGGTGCGGCCGCTTATTAATTGATGACTTGGGAGCTCCGATCCATGGGACGACTGACCACACACGTACTGGACGCCGCGCACGGCTGCCCAGGCAGCGCCATCAAGGTTGAACTGTATCGCGTCGAAGGCGCCCAGCTGGAACTGGTCGCCAGCACCCTGACCAACAGCGATGGCCGTTGCGACGCCCCGCTGCTGCAAGGTGATGACTACCGCAGTGGCGTCTACCAGTTGCAGTTCAGTGCCGGGGATTACTACCGCGCCCGTGGTGTGCAATTGCCCCAGCCGGCGTTTCTCGATGTAGTGGTGCTGCGCTTTGGCATCAGCGCCGAACAGGATCACTACCATGTGCCCCTGCTGATTTCGCCCTACAGCTACTCCACCTATCGCGGTAGCTGAGTCGTCACCTGGCTTCACGCCCCCAAATGCTCTTCGTTGGTTTCGCCCGCGCACACTGCGGGCTTTTTTTTGCCCGCCAAAAGGCGGGTCATGAGCCAATGCCAGCGAACCAGAGGAACCCTTGTGGGAGCTGTCGAGCCCCACAGGGTTGTGTGTTAGCCCCTGAGCAGCGACGCCGCCCCAGCGCTGCCAAACAGTCCGGCACTGAAGCGATTGAACCAGCTCTGGCCCTTGCCGGTGCGCAGGTAGCGCGCGGCGCCGTGGGCACCCAGGCCATAGGCCAGTTTGCACAGCAGGTCCAGCACGGTCCAGGTGGCGATCATGATCAGCAGTTGTGGCAGGAACGGTTGCTGGCTGCTGAGAAACTGCGGCAGGAAGGCGGCGAAAAACAGAATGTCCTTGGGGTTGCTGGCGCCCAGCACAAACGCCCGGCCAAACAGTGCACGAAAACGCGGCACAGGCGCTGCGTCCGGTACCACGGCGCCCTTGGACGGCAGGCGCGATTGCTGCCAGCTCTGCCAGGCGAGGTAGAACAAGTACAGCGCACCGACGATCTTCAGGGCGCTGAACAACTGCTCCGACGCCAGCAACAGCGCGCCCAGGCCCAGGGCCGAGGCGCTCAACAGGCAGATCGAGGCGAACACCCCGCCCAGAAACGCCGGATACGAACGGCGCAGGCCGTAGTTCAGGCTGTTGCTGATCATCAGCAGCGACAGCGGCCCCGGAATCAGGATCACGATCAAAGCAGCGCCGCTGAACAGCAGCCAGGTTTCCACGCTCATTACATTCCTCCATACATGCAAAAGCCCCACCCGGAGGTGAGGCGGTTTTCGCCAGCTTACGCGTTACAGGAACACAAACTTGGCGATGAAAATCGCGCACAGCACCCACAGGCTGATGGAAATCTGTTTGTACTTGCCCGTACCGGCCTTGAGCGCCACGTAGGTGATAAAGCCCAGAGCGATGCCGTCGGCGACCGAGAAGGTCAGGGGCATCATGATTGCCGTGACAATCGCCGGAATGCTGTCGGTGGCGTCGTCCCATTCGATATGGGCCATGCCGCTCATCATCAGCATCGCTACATAAATCAGCGCGCCGGCCGTGGCATACGCAGGAATCATGCCCGCCAGCGGGGCGAAAAACATCGCCGCCACAAACAGCACGCCCACGGTCACGGCCGTCAGCCCGGTGCGCCCACCGGCCGCCACACCCGCAGCGCTTTCCACGTAACTGGTGACCGGCGGCACACCGACCACCGCGCCAAACACGCTGGAGGCACTGTCGGCTTTCAAGGCCCGCGAGAGGTTTTCGATCTTGCCATCGGCCTTCACCAGGCCTGCACGCTGGGCGACGCCCATCAAGGTGCCGGCGGTGTCGAACATGTGTACAAACAGGAAGGCGAATACCACGCTGATCATGCTCACGTTGAACACGCCCATCACGTCCATCGCCATCCAGGTGGGCGCCAGGCTCGGCGGTGCGGCAACGATACCCTGGTACTGCACCAGCCCCAGGCCCCAGCCGGCCAGGGTGACGGCGATGATGCTGATCAGGATCGCGCCGAACACCCGGTGATAGCTGAGGATCGCGATCAGCAGGAAGCACACGGCCGCCAGCAGCGGCGCCGGCTCATGCAGGGAACCGAGCTTGATCAGGGTGGCGGGGCTGGTCACGATGATGCCGGCGGTTTTCAGGCCGATCACCCCCAGGAACAGACCCACCCCGGCGCCCATGGCATGGCGCAGGCTCACCGGGATGCTGTTGAGCAGCCATTCGCGGATGCGCGACAGTGTCAGGATCATGAACAGCACGCCGGAGATAAACACCGCACCCAGCGCGGTCTCCCAGGTGTAGCCCATGGTGCCGACCACGGTGTAGGTAAAAAACGCATTCAAGCCCATGCCCGGCGCCAGGCCGACCGGCCAGTTGGCGTACAGGCCCATCAACAGGCAGCCGAGCGCGGCGGCGATACAGGTCGCGACAAAGGCGGCGCCGTGGTCGATGCCGGCGTCGGCCATGATGTTGGGGTTGACGAAAATGATGTAGGCCATGGTGATAAACGTGGTGAGGCCGGCGATCAGTTCGGTCTTCACTGTGGTGCCATGCAGGCTGAGTTTGAACAGGCGTTCCAGCCAACCCTGCTTTTTGGTCGCAAGATGCGGCGGACTGAGGTCCAGGGTCGGGGCGTCGGATTTATGGCTTTCCACAGCAAGTACTCCTCAAGAGTTTTATTGTTATTTCCAGCGCCGGACACATGAGTGGGGCAGCGGCGCTTTGAGGTACCAGCGGGCTTTGTTGACCAGTAGGTCAGGAACTCGCACGAAGCGAATTATGCTTTTGTATACAAATAAAGCAAATAATGTTTGCGATTATGTGTGCAAAAAAGATGAAAGGCCAATTTCAAGGCAGGGTCAGCGCCTTGTTCACCGCCAGCCAACCATTCACCGCGTCCTCGCCGGCTTCGGCAAAGGCGCGCTGCAGCAACTTGACTTGCTCGCGGCGCAGGGCGTGTTCGAAGCGCTGGCCTTCCTCGGTCAAGTGCAGCAGGCGCTTACGTTTGTCGGTGTCCGAGGCCACGCTGTCGACCAGGTGCATTTCCTGCAATTGGCGCAGCGGCATATTCAGCGCCTGCTTGCTCACCCCCAGCAGTTCCAGCAGTTGTTTGACGCTCAAGGCCGGGTAGCGTGCGATAAAAAACACAATGCGCTGATGCACCCGGCTCAAGCCTCGGCGCTCCAGCATTTCATCGGCCTTGGCGGTAAAGGCCTGGTAGCCGAAGAAGAACGCTTCCATGGCGGCTTGCTGCGAGGTCTGGTTTTTAAGGTCAAGCATATTGACGTATCTACCTGGGTCGTCGTAATTTTGGTCAACCAGTTTGACGTATTTTCCCCAGGCTTTGCTACCGGTGACCCTATGGCTTTCTCAGAACGTGTTTCGCGCCTTAAAAGCTCCTTGATCCGTGAAATCCTCGCGGCGGCCCAGCGCCCGCAGGTCATGTCATTTGCCGGTGGCCTGCCAGCCGAAGCCATGCTGCCGGCGCTGGATTGGCAAGCTATGCCACCGGCCATGGGCCAGTACGGCATGAGTGAAGGCGAGCCGCAATTGCGCGAGTTGCTGGCGGCCGAAGCGCGGGCGCTGGGGGTAGCCTGCAATGCCAGCCAGGTCCTGGTGGTCAGCGGCTCGCAGCAAACCCTGGACCTGGCGGCCAAGCTGTATATCGACCAAGGCACGCAGATCCTGCTGGAGGGCCCGACCTACCTGGCGGCCCTGCAGATCTTCCAACTGTTCGGCGCCGATTGCCTGACCGTGGAGCTGGAAGCCGATGGCCCGGATTTGACGGCACTGCGCAGCCGCCTGGAACGCCATCGCCCGGCGTTCATCTACCTGATCCCGACCTTCCAGAACCCCTCGGCGGTGCGCTACAGCGAAGCCAAGCGCGATGCGGTAGCGGCGCTGCTGGATGAGTTCGGCGTGACCCTGATCGAAGACGAGCCCTACCGTGAACTGACCTTCGACGGCGGCAGTGCGCGGCCGATTGTCAGCCGGTTACGCAAGGCCAGCTGGATCTACACCGGCACCGTATCCAAGACCTTGCTCCCCGGTTTACGGGTCGGCTACCTGATCGCCAGCCCCGACCTGTTTCCCTACCTGCTCAAGCTCAAGCAGTCGGCGGACCTGCACACCAACCGCGTCGGCCAGTGGCAGGCCATGCAGTGGATCGGCACCGAGCGCTACCAGCAACACCTGGGGCAATTGCGCAGTTTTTACCGTGAGCGGCGCGATGGATTCCAGCTGGCACTGACGCGACATTTCGAGGAACTGGCGGACTGGCAAGTGCCCCAGGGTGGATTATTCTTCTGGCTGACCTTGAAACAGCCCCTCGATACCCGCACTTTATTGGCACCAGCGCTCGACCAGGACGTGGCGTTCATGCCCGGTGAACCGTTCTTTTCCGAGCCGGACCAGCACCACGGGCACCTGCGGCTCAATTTCAGCCACATCGACCCGACGCGCCTGGACGAAGGTCTCAAGCGTCTCGCGGCGGTGATCCGTCAAGCACAGCTCGCGCAAGCGGCATAAGGGGAGCTTCATGTACAAGGTTTATGGCGATTACCGCTCGGGCAACTGCTACAAGGTCAAGTTGATGCTCAACCTGCTCGGCATCGCATACGAGTGGGTGAATGTCGATATTTTGAACGGCGACACCCAGACCGCCGAGTTCCTGGCGAAGAACCCCAACGGCAAGATCCCGGTCCTGGAGCTCGAAGACGGCACCTGCCTGTGGGAATCCAACGCCATCCTCAACTTCCTCGCCGACGGCAGCGAGTTCCTGCCCAGCGAACCGCGCCTGCGCACCCAGGTGTTGCAGTGGCAGTTTTTCGAGCAGTACAGCCATGAACCGTACATTGCCGTGGCGCGGTTTATCCAGCTTTACCTGGGGCTGCCGGAGGATCGGCTGGAGGAGTACAAGACCACCCATAAAGGCGGCTACAAGGCGCTGAGGGTCATGGAAAAACAGCTGCAAGCCACGCCATACCTGGTGGGCGACCAGTATTCGATCGCCGACATTGCGCTGTATGCCTACACCCATGTGGCCCATGAGGGTGGTTTTGACCTGAGCCCTTATCCGGCCGTACAAGCCTGGCTTGCGCGCGTGGCCAGCCATCCCCGGCATGTGCCGATGCTCGACTGATAGGCGCGACCTAAATGTGGGAGCGGGCTTGCCCGCGATGGCGGAGGGTCAGTTGTCGAATAATTGACTGACACACTGCCATCGCGAGCACGCCCGTTCCCACATGTGCACTGCGTTTTCTGTCAGATCGCGGCGAAGCGCTTGTCCAGGTAGTCGATGATTACCTTGGAGTCATACATCCAGGTGGTCTGGCCATTTTCTTCGATGCGCAGGCACGGCACCTTGATCTTGCCGCCTTGGGTAAGCAATGTTTGGCGGTCTTGCTCGTTGTTCTTCGCATCCTTGAGCGCCACCGGCACATTCAGGCGGTGCAGGGTGCGGCGGGTTTTCACGCAGAACGGGCAGGCGTGGAATTGGTACAGGGTCAGGCCCTTGGCCGCTTCATTGACCTGTGCCTGTTGCTCGGCGGGGCGCTGCTTTTTACGCGGGCGGGTAAGTAAGTCGCCCGCGATGATGACGTGGCCGAGGCCCACTCGAAGTGCTTTGACGAACATGGCTGAAACCTCTTGCCCAGGACAGAAGGGGCCGCAGCTTACCTGATTTTTACAGGCGAAAAAAAACCGGCGATGAATGCCGGTTTTTTCTGACGCAGCCTGTTACTTGATCAGGCTGAGGAACTCGCTGCGGGTCGCCGCGTTTTCGCGGAACTCACCCAGCATCACCGAGGTGATCATCGACGAATTCTGTTTCTCCACACCGCGCATCATCATGCACATGTGCTTGGCCTCGATCACCACGGCAACGCCCAGGGCACCGGTCACCTGCTGGACCGCTTCGGCGATCTGGCGGCTGAGGTTTTCCTGGATCTGCAGGCGACGGGCATACATATCGACAATCCGCGCGACCTTCGACAGGCCCAGGACCTTGCCGCTAGGGATATAGGCGACATGGGCCTTGCCGATGAACGGCAGCAGGTGGTGTTCGCACAGCGAGTACAACTCGATGTCCTTGACCAGCACCATTTCGCTGTTATCGGAGCTGAACAGGGCACCGTTGGTGACCTCTTCCAGGGTTTGCTCGTAGCCGCGGCAAAGGTACTGCATGGCCTTGGCGGCACGTTTTGGCGTGTCGAGCAGGCCCTCGCGGGAAACGTCCTCGCCGATTTGGCCGAGGATCGCTGTGTAATTCTGTTCCAAAGTCACAGGGCGGTATTCCGTATGGGTTTCAGAGCGGTACGGTTTCTGCCTGTACCAATTTTGTACCATTCAGGCTTTGTTCAAGCTTCCCGAGCTCGCTCCAATCTTCGCTGGAGTTTATCCATCGGGCGTAAGTGGACAGCAGCATTTGCACGCTGTGACCAAGCTGATTTGCTATGAACCCGAGGTTCATGCCTGCCATTAGGCACATAGTAGCGTACGTGTGCCGACAGTTGTATTGCCGACGGCTTCGGATCTTCAATTCTACCAGAGCCGCCTGGAAGTGTTTGTCGGTCACGCTGGCCTGCTGGATGTACTCAAAGTTCCTGGTCGGCGGGAACACATACGGCGATTGCTTATGCTGCCGGCGGCTCTGTTTGGCTCGCAGCGCGGCGACTTTCTCCGCTTCTTCTATAGCATTCAGGGCTCGACTGTTGAGCATCACCCGGCGCGATTCCCGGGTCTTGGTCCGCTCTTCGATCTTGTAGTCAGCAACAATTCTGCAGATATTGGCCACTCTGGCCTCTTTATCTACCTCACCCCAGCGCAACGCCGCTATCTCACCAGGCCGCATGCCGGTGTAAAACGCAAACTCAAAGTAGGCTGCGTACACCCGCATTGAACCGGTCAGCACCTGATACAGGTGCCCAATAACCCGATCTGCTTCCTCGACCGTAAACGGATCCACAGCCTTTTTTGCCTTCGTCGGCAGTTCAATTGAGTTTGCCGGGTTGCGCGTGAGCAGCTCATCCTTCACGGCCGTCTCAAGCAGTGTGGTAAGCCGCTGAATTGCCGATCGCTTGACGGTTGGCGACTTCCATTCTGTTTCGCTCACGATCTTTCTGAGCATCGGCGACGTGATTTGATCCATGGGGATCAGCGCTAGGTGGGGCATCCAGTAGAGGTTCAGCGAAATTCGGTAGTTTTTCCGGGTTCCGGTTACCACTTCCCGCCCATTTAGCCATGCCTGGGCATACTCCCCGAACAGTGGAGTGGCTGAATAAGTTGAGTATGTCGAGTTTGGGAACAGCTCGGCGTAACGCTGCTCGTCCATCACGCCGTGCTTAATCAGGCTGGTTACTGTAGCGCGAAGATCTGCGGCCGCTTTAATGCCCTTTGGCGTTTGGGGATAGGGGAGGGTTTCGCAGCGACGAAACTTCCAGGTGAAGCGAATCCGGACGGACTGTCCGGCAAGCTCAACGCCGGCGGGCATTCCCATTGGCTTTCTAGCCATTTCTCATATCTCCAAAAGCTATAGTAAATCTTCCCGTCATACTCATTCCAAACACCCCTGGGAATAACTCCCCGTTGACGCTTCCCTTCCAGGGCGCGTTTCGTGGTGCCAACGAGTAAGGCGAATTCCTTTTCCGGGATCTTGTCCGACCTGAGCGGTTCGTCCAGCTGTTCGGCTGCTGCCATGTCTACCTCCCGCCGCCCGCTGTAGGCCGCGCTGTCTTGATGATGTGGATGATGAAACCGAAGGTGAGCAGCATCCAGGCGACGGTGCCGGCGAATGCTGCGACCAGGGTCTGGTCGGTACCGGTCGAGAGCAGCTCCGGCACCTGCCAGAAAAACCAGAAGGTGGACCCCGCCACGTACAACACGATGGCCGTTATGAGCAGGGTGAGTTTCGTTGCGTACATGGGGTGTCCTTGCCGCGCTGGGCGGCAGAAGGTGGGTTAGCGGGCGGCCTTGGCGATGGCGTCCCTGGCTTTTGAGATCACGGCGAGTTCTCGCTCATGCTCTGGGGTGGTGTGCTTGAACTCGTTTGCCAGCAGCGTCCAGCGCTCGACTGCAAGGGTCAGGGCCGCGACCAACTCTTCGCTCCCCGCACGCTCCTCTCTGCCGATCTGCCAGAACTGCTGCGCCCAGTGATCCGCCGGTGGTGGGTTGGTGTTTTGGGCGCCGAGAGCCAGGGCTCCGACAATCGTGTCGCACAAGTCGCGCTTGTAGGCGTTGTCGCCGTCGATGCTCAGGCCACGCCGGCGCAGTGCGCTGACCACCTCGTTTCTATCCAGGCCCTGATCTTCAAGGATGATGTCTCGCTCTGGCTCGCCCGGGGTAACAATGACCAGGGCAAGCTTGGCACCCGGCAGGCAGTAACCGCTGAGTTTGACCAGGGCATCGTTGGCTGCTTCGTGGAATCGCTGAACTGCTGACATAGGAATACCTCGCCCGCCGCTCACCGGCAGGCATGTAGGGGGATTGGGGTTAGGGCTTGGCTTTCGAGGCCCGCTCGCAGTCGGCGGCCAGCTTTAACAGGTTGCGGGTAGTCGGCTTGAACCCTTCGGTGTTGGGGTAGAGCGCGAGCTGGTGGCCGTGCGGGTATTCCTCAAAGGGGCCATGCCACATCCAGTTCGATTTCCAGTCAGCCCAAACGGTGTAAGCGTCCTGGCCATCGCCCCAATAGTCCGTGCCTCCACCAACAGAAAGCACATGGCTCACCCGCGTGTTTTGTTCGTAGGCCAGTTCGGATGGCTCATCCTTGTCTATCCATGAGTTCCGGCGGTAAAGGGATGGGTGCAGGCGTACAAGGCGCTTGCTCAGTTTCTTCTCGATGCGCGCCTTCATGACCTGCCCGCCTTGTAGATGAAGACGTAGGCGAACCGGAGGGTGGCGATCATGGCGTCACCGCCTGATTTCCGAAGCGCTCCAGCAGTTCCTGTTCGAGCTTGGCCGCCAGGTCGTCGTAATTGTCGAGGCGCATGGTTCGCATGCACTGATTGTCCGCATCCCATCCGCTCGGCACTCCATGGTCTGCCCACCAGTTACGTGCAAACCGGAAAACCTCCATGGCTGCCTCAGTGCGGAACTCGTAGGCATGCCCAGGCGATCCCTGCCATTGAAGATTTTCCCCGCCGATCAAAGCCTTTAAGCGTCGAGCGAGCTGGCCCTTGCCAAGCGCAATGCCCAGGTTCCCGCGACCGATCATGTACTGGTACTGGGCATAGTGTCGGTCCTGCTCGCTATCGCGCTTCAGGCCCTTGGTGCCGCCGATGTAATTGTCGATCACACCCCGGGCTGTTTTTTTGACCTGCGCGCGCCAGATGGCCTGCAGGATTTCTGCGTCGGTAACTTTCATGGCATCACCCGCTTGAACTCGACCACCCAGACCCACGGGTTGGCGTCCCAGTTGCCGCCGACGGATTGCCACAGATCGCGGAAGGCGGGCACCGGGTACTTGTGACATGCGCCACCTTCGTCGCTCGCGCACCACTCGCGTAGCGGGCCTCGGTGAACTCCCTCGGCAGCCGCCTGCTCGTAGGTGATGTCCTGCAACCGCTCGACGCGCACGTCGGTGATCTCCAGCAGGATGCGGCAGGCCCAGCGCGGCATGTGGATGCTTGGCTTCCAGGTTGGCTGCTCCTGCTCGTACGGGGTCAGCCCATCGGCGGCGTATACCAGCGTCCCGTCATCGAGCGCTTCACCGATGTCCAGGTTATCGGGTTTGAGGTAGGGGCCGCGCATCACTTCGAAGTGATCGCAGTACCAGGTCTCGCGCACCCACAGCCGGTCGCCGGGCTTGCCATAGGGGCAGCAGCCGTTGACGAAGTGCTTGGTCACAGGTTTGCCGTAACCGTCCTGACCGTAGTTGGAGCTGCCTACGCAGAAATTGCCACTGGCATCGATATGCGGCTGAATCTTCACCGCCCGCCGCGTGACCGTCTTCCGGCCTTCTAGGATGGCGCGCACCATCGGCGCCGAGAACAGGATTGGGCGTTCCTTTACTTGAGACATGACTTCGTCCTTGCCGCTATAGCGGCTGACTTTGAAGGGGGAGGGGTTACGGGTTTTGCGGTTGGAGTACGGATGTACTCCTGTCAGGTTTTGGCGCTACGCTTGCGAAACTCGTAAACCATGCTGCGCAGATCCACTAGAGACTCCTGCAGGTCACCGCGAGCGGAGTCGATATTCTCAAGCAGCTCATCTTCGCCGTCGTCACCGCCTTCATCGACGGCCAGCAGAGCCAGGCCGTATGTCTGGAACTTCGCCAGCACGTCATCAACTGACTTGGCCATGTATTCAGCGTGCTCGATGGCGTAGTCCTTGTTGGATCGCTCGCTGGAGGTAGGCGCCGCATCGCAAAGCCCAAGCACCCAATCAATCCATTCCTTGCGCTGCCTGTACTGCGGCTGGTCGTCGTCGATCGCTTTGACCATGTAGTGCGGGCTGCGGTTGATTGACCGTACCGCACTGACCAACTCGTCCCACCGCTCATCCGCTGCGGTCAGGCGCCGTTGCAGTTCCTTCTCCCGACGTTCCGAGGCTATGCAGCGTTCGGCCGCGTCTAGAAACAGGCGAGTGGCGTTGTCGAAGTCTTCGGCCATGACTACCGTTGGCTGGAAAACCGCCTTGCATTCACCCTCAACACCGGGCAGGAAGCCTTTCAACTTCCAGCGCTTCACTTCGCTCATACAGCCTCCCTCGTTATCAGATCATGGGCATTCACAACCGTCATGCCGAGGTGCTGGGCAATCAGGACTTCGAGCTTGGCGCCTTTCGATTCTTGCCAGCCGGGCAGGGTGGCCACGGTGTCGCAGTCCATCAGGGCGGCAATGTCGCGGCGCATGCAGTCGTTCCAGGTGCCGCCGTCTGGGTTCAGTTCGGCGGGGTTGGTGACGGTGTGGCCGCCGGCGCGCAGGTTGGTGGTCATGGCGTGGAAGGCGGCGAAGTTGAGGCCGGGCAGGCCGGTCATGGGGCCGCTGAGGTAGATGCGCTTCATGCTGCCTCCTTTTGCTCTTCCGGCTTGCGGATCAAGCCGAGGCGCACGCCTTCATCGCGAACAATCAAGATGTCGTCGCCATAGCCCCATGGATTCTCGAAACCGTTATCCATCAGTGGCTGGAAATACCCGTAGCGCATCATCTTCCCGCTGAGCACGAATGAACCGATGGACCCGACCAGGCTCTTCAGTGTGCCGCCGTGCGAGAAGCCATCCCACGGGCCTTCCCTCGTAACGTTGATGCGGGCCCCGGTGTAGTCATCGAAAAGCCAGACGATGTTGCGGCGGCCATTGAGAGCGAGGTATGCATCGTGCCCGGCGCCCTTGTTACGAAAGAAGCCCCGGCCGCAGTTGGCGATCACCCTTAGGAATTCGTTCGCAGCGATGATCCGGTCCAGGCGCTGTTGGCCGATGGTTTTGTTTTCTGTAGGCATGGGGAGTCCTTGCCGGGCCATGCCCGGGGTGTGGTGCTACGATGGCCCCTTCCTTCAAATGGGCAGGACCATGACCAAGCACGATATTTACGATGAGATCGAAGGCTTTCAGGTTTGGAACTACATGGAGTGCGACAAGGACGAGGAAGGCCGGGAGACCTGGCGAATCAACGTCGAGGTGAAGCGCGGTAGTGAAGTGCTGGTGCCGGCTGTTGCTGGTGATCGGACCTATGTTGACCGTGGCCTGGCGCAGGTGGCTGGGCGTGAGGTCGGGGCCAGGCTGATTGCCGAGCGCGTTTAAGCAGCCGCCGCCTGACGCTCGGCGATTCTCCACGGGTCATTGGCCCGCGCCAGGGCAGCCATCGGCGGCGGGCTGACGCTGTTGCCGCACATATGCACCTGTTGGGTAATGGTGAAGGGCTTGCCGTCGGCGCCGTGGGTGATGATGTAGTCGGCTGGGAACCCCTGGGCCTTGTACAGCTCAGCCGGCTTGAGCATCCGCAGGCAGATATCGACGATCACGTATGGCGTGCCCTGGACCATCACCGTGACGAGTGCCAGGCGATCCTTGGTGGTGATCGTGGGTGCCGGCGCATCGCAAGCGCTGACGTTCTCGGTGCCGTAGTAGCTGATCAGGAAGGCTGCAACGCGCAACGCACCAGCTTCATGCTCAGGCGACAGGGTGAGCGATACCAGGGAGCTCTTGCCGCCACCGCCTGCTGTAATGGTCGGTGCCGGTTCTTCCAGGCCCTGGCCAATACTGCCGCCGAATGCCCGCTCCATGAATGCGCTGACCAACCCGTGGTGCTGGCCGCCGGCGCTGATTGTGTGCAGCGGGTCGTTAGCGTCCCGTGCATCACAATTGCCGCGCATATGCACAAGGTGCGCCGTCGTTAGTGCGTGGTGCTGGCCTGTTGTCACCGTGGGCACCGGGCAGTCAAGGTCAGTCGGCGCGTGGCCGGTGGTATTCGTCACCAGAGTCGCTGTCACCAACTGCTGCTGGCTGCCGGTGTTGGTCACCGTAGTCATTGGATCGCGGATGTCCTTGGCGTGCACGGTGTTGAATCCGCCGTTGGCCTGGATCATCACCGCGGTGCTGACGGACTGCCCTCCGCCGCTGGCAGTGACGGTGCCCACCGGGCCGCAGATATCGTTAACCCCGTGGGAGCGGCGTTTGTTTGCGCCTGAGCCTTCGCCGTGGCCAGCTTGGACGATGCAGGCTGATGCCAGTGCGTGCTTCACGCCGCCGGCCACAACGGTGCCCAAGGGTTGATCAACGCCCGGCACCCGTGGCTCTTGTCCTGGGCGCTCGCCGTAGCCTGATTGAATCAGCGTGGGGCTGATCAGTGTCAGCTCGCCGCGATTCGCGCACGTTACCGTGGGCAGAGGTTCGAGCGGGTCGTTAATCCTGACACTGCCCTGGTGCGTTGCAGGCGCGATAACCGGGCTGACAACCGAGAAGGCACCGCCCTTGGGATAGGATGTGATCGTGCGCAGCGGCTCGCCGGCGGACTGCACCGACTCACCTGACCAGTTCGCAATCGGCACAATGAACGGCGCCGGGCTGTCGATGACAAACTTCTTCATGCCCTTGGCGACGCGGCGCAGCGTGGCGTCAGCAAGGTCTTTCTTGCGCCCGAAGATGCTTTTGCCCAGGTCGCTGAAGTCGATGCAGTCAGCGGCGGTCTTCCACTTCTGCTGGCCTTTGACCGGGTTCTTCGCGTGAGTTGGCTCAGGCCACACAATCGGTTGGCCGTCGCACCGAGCGATCATAAACAGGCGCTCCCGGCTGGTCGGGGCGCCGAAGTCGCACGCCCTGATCACCTTCCACTCTACGACGTACCCCATGCCTTCCAGCAGGGCCACAAAGCGGCGCCAGGTGCGGCCGCGTTGCTTTGGGTCAGGCACAAGGAACTGGTTCGATACCGGGACTTGCTCGCCCGGCGCTGCCACGCGGTTGGTGGTCTTTCCCTTCTTGGTTGGGTGCGGTACCTGGTCCAGCGTCACCACGCGGCCGGTGGCCTTGTCGCGCTTGGCGATCAACCGGCCCCATTGCAGGATCTGCTTCACGTTCTCCAGGCTGATCACCCTGGGGCGCTTCTTGCCTCCCCACTTCAAGCCGATCCACGACAGGTTGCGGATCTCGCGCTTGCGCGGCTGACCGCCTGCTGCCTGGCTGTGGTGCGTACAGTCCGGAGACATGTGGAACCAGCCCACGGCCTTGCCGCCGCACTCGGTGTCAGGATCACCCTCGAAAACGTCGGTGGTGAAGTGCTGGGCACCCGGGTGGTTAACGGTATGCATGCTGATCGCCTGCGGGCTGTGGTTTTTCGCCACGTTCACCGCGCGGCCCAGGCCAATCTCCAAGCCGGTACCGGCGCCGCCTCCACCACAGAAGAAGTCGACAACGATCTCATCGTCCTGAGGGTTGAAGCCGAGTCCGTATTGGGTTTTGAAGTCGAAGGGGTGTTTCTTCTGTTGTGCGGACATAGGGGATCCTCGCCGGCTGGCGTGATTCGTTAATGTGGGGTATTAGTTAAAGTGAAATCGAGGAATAAATTTTATTGAGAGCGGTCATGGAACGATACGAAGATATACAAGAATTGTTTGATACCTTGGATCGTAATCTCGTTGAGCTAAGTGCGAGCTATGACTCGGCTCGCTTCAATGAAGAGCAAGCTACCGCGCTTCGGCCTCTGGTCAAATCGATAGTCTCCGATCTTAGAAGTGTCTTGGATTATTCGGCACATACAATTTATGAAGCTTATTCAACAAAGCACTTTGTAGGATATTTTCCTTTTGGCGAAGATGAGGCTGGATTCGTAAAGGCGGTAAAATGCAACCTGAACGGATTGCAAGTTCAGAGACCCGACCTTTATGCGCTTGTCGAGAGTATTCAGCCACACAAGGCGGCTAACCCTTGGCTTCATACCCTATGCAAGATCGCCGCACTTACAAAGCACAGGGAGTTGGGCAAGCAGCGCAGAGTGAATTCTGGTTCCGTGAGGACAGAAATAGGATGTTTTGTGACCTCCGAAGGCGGGTCAATAATTCTCAATGGCGTGAAGTATAACGGTACGGTCATTGGGGGAGGGAAGCCAGTCGTGATTTCGGAGAATAGGTCACTTAAGGAAATTGAATCTGACTTCAACATGCCTATAAAAGGAGTCCGCGAGTACGGTAAAGTAGCATTCTATCTGGATGGGTTCGATGTTGATGCTCTAGAGTTATTATCTACTGCGCGACAGCGTATTGGAGTTTTTGTCGAAAGTCTCAAGTTGGCAGTAGGTGGGTAGGTCGAATGATTGTCACGACCTCTGTTAGTTAAAACTCTCAAAGGCGATTGCCTTATGGGCTGATTATTTCATCCTCAGCTTCGGGCGGATCGTCGGCGAGCGAATTCAATCCTGCCTCCCGGATGAGGCGAGACACCTTTTCAGTAACAACAAAAGGTGTCGTGACACACTTGAGCATCTGCGCCGCCGTTTCAAAGTCGGCGGCGATCACGTTGCGCAGCAGGGTCTGGTGCACCTCTTGCTGATTGTTGAAGCCGTGCTGCTTCATCAGGCGCTTGAGGTCGGCCTTGAAGATGCCGGCTACCTCAATCGTAAATTTCTCGACGCCCAATGCAGCGTCTTTCGCCGCCGCCTTCTCGCGCTTGCGGCGCTGCTTCAACGCTTCCGCCGTCGGCTGCTGCTGTTCCTCGGCCATGGCCTACCTCTTCGGTTTGATGTGCAGGCAAATCAAGCCATGCCTGCCGCCGGCGTTGCCGCACTTGGTTGTTGATGCGCTTCACAGGCTGTCGGCGAACTTGAAGCCGTTTTCCTGAGCGATCAGCCTGGCCCGCTTGCTGTCGGTGCCGAACTCTTTGGCGGCCTCGATAGCAGTCAGGCCTGCCTCGGCCAGTTCCTTCAGCCTGGGCGCATCCTTGTCGCGGGCAGCCTTCAGCTTGATGCTGCGGGTGCTTTTGATCGGGCCGCCGACTTCACCGCTGACGCCGCTGGCAATCTGCTCCGCCTTGTTGCCCGCGCCGAAGAATGCGTCCATCTGGCGATGTAGATCGGCGATCACTGCGTCTTTCGGGTTGGCCATTGGGACGCCGATCATTGCGACCTACCAGCAAGGCGATTCGCCTTTTCTTCAAACTGCATGGCGATGTCGTAGGCCGCTTTAAACGTCTCACGGAAGGCACGAGTCTTGCCGCTGCTCAACTCGATAACGCGGTACATGCCACCGCTTTCGCTCGACACCTGGAAGCGAACCTTCTTGGCCGGCATGACTCCCTCCAGGCGATCGAAGAAGTCAGCGCGTGCTGCGTGGGTTTTGCGAAGCAGTGCACCGAGTTCGTCGATGCGGTCTTGAAATGATGGATGCATGTCTGATCCTCGGTGTGGGTTGCGTGTATTCGTCAGCACCCTGACCGCCTGGCGGGTGCCGGTGGGCCCAGGGGAGGGTGCTGACGGGTAAACGCGAGATGTGAAAAAGCCCGAGGATTCCCCGGGCTTTAGGTGCGTTTCGTAGACCTCCCTACGTCACGCGGTCGACGCTTTGGCGTCTAGGGTTCGTTGTGGTTCACATGGCTGCCAATCCTCCGTGCCGGGTGGGTTGAATGCAGGTGGGCGGTTATAGGCCGCGATTTCGTCCGCATTGGATATAGCTCGAATCCCTCCGTGTGTTGCCCGTCTACGCCGCGACAAAATCCGCTCTGGCTCAGGACAAGGTGGCCACCCTGCTATCACGACAGAGGACCGAGCTATATCCGATGCGGCCTGGTGCTGGGGAGTGCCAGGGCCTCGGGCAGTTAACGACAGGCTGTCGTGGCGCTGGTTGTCAGGTCTGCACAAGTTCGTAGCCACCGGAGCCGTAGGCTTTGGTCAGGCGCTCATTCACCTGGTCCAGCGAGTAGGCAATTCCGCCATGGCCTCTTGGGCCTTTGTAGATGTACATTCCGTTCTTCACTTCATAGGTAAATCGCATAGGGGCACTCCATGGTCGGAAAAATTGATCCACGTTACGGCGCGGAGGTTTATTTGTCGGAGGCGGGTAAGGTCTGCATCAGACAGGACCAAGGTACCGGCGACGATTTGGTGCTGATCTTTGAAGAGGAAGAGGTTGATTCTTTAATCCTGCTGCTGAACCAGGCAAAGACAGACCTGGCAGAAGAGCGCCGAGTTGCCGAGGAAAACGAGGCAAACTGATCAGGCTGTGAGGGTGGGGCGCTCGGCTTGACGCACCATCCTGACTTGCGCTGTACGCCGCTCCGGCGTTCGGCGATCCCGGCGCATTGCGTCGTCACCGATCATTGCGTGCATGGCGATCAGGCTGGCCAGGACAAAGCACATTGGCGAGATGATCTGCCGGCGCATGGCCTCGGCCACCATCGCGGTCTGGCGAGTTACGCCAAGCTTGAACATGGCGCAGGAAAGGCGCTTGGCCACGGTGCAGGCCGCCACGCCGTGCAGCCTGGCTATTTCCTTTGCCGTCTTGCCCTGGGCAGCGGACAACAAGTACTGAAGTTCTCGCGGCGCAAGACCACGGCCGAGATGACCCTTCCATGCGCCGTTAACGATTGTTGCTTCCATCGTTGTGACTCCCGGTTGTTTTCCGAAAGCGCCCGATACAGGCGCTGACGTGAAATCTTCTGGTGTCGCTTGCCGGCTTCCCGCTACTGGCGCTGCCGCCGGCCCCATCAAATTGTTCGTCCAGCCGCGGGCCTTTCGGCTTGTTCTCCCGCTGGATAACTCGTCTTGGTGTTTTACGCTGCACACCCGGGTCAGTTGCCAACCCTCTGAACCGTTGAGGCCGGTTCATCGCTGCCTTCCATCTGGCCGGTTGTTATCCGGCGATGGAGCAAACAATACCTCCGGTATTTATAATGGTCAATACCGCCGGTCATGTATTTTTTAGAAGGCAACAAAAAGCCCGCTCAGTGGCGGGCTATGGATTCAGATCGGGAAGGGCAGAAACAAGAAGCCCGGCGCTGGGCCGGGCTTATTAAAGCGAGTGAATTATCCCAGTAGGTGCTTTGCGGCCGCGCCAAGTGCTGCCGATGCAAGGGCGCCAATCACGACGGCAGCACCAAGGTACTTGGCCATGGTGACCTTTATCCCGTTCACATCATCGGACACCTTTTTGGTGTCAGTTTTTATGCTGCTCACATCCTTTTCAATGCGGTCAAATCTGGCCTCAGAAATTTTTTCCCAGGCCTTATCGCGTTCAGCCTGAGCAGCGAGGAAGCCAGAAAACTTTTCTGAAAGCGCCGCGTCTCTTGCGGCTTGCTCAAAGCGGAAGGATTCTTGGCGCAGATCAACTTCTCGACGGACTTGTTCATCGCGAAGTGCAAGCTCACTCTTGTAGTCGAGCACGCGCTTTTCGGCATCGTACTCCATTCTGTCGATGCGCTTATCCATCCGCTCTTCAATGGCAGACAAAGTGGAGCTCAGTTCTTCGCGAGTAATATCGTTCATTACCCCAGTATGGCCCTTGGGTTTAACCCTGTCACCCATCACGTATGTAGACTTCGGGAGATGACCATCACTGAAAAGTCTGCCGCTATAATTATCCATTTTTGTCTTTGCCCGGATTCTGAGAAATCCAATCCGCAATAAATTTTGCCCTGTGCTCTCTCACGAAACCACAATTGTTACACTCTAGAGCAAGGTTGTACGCTGGCTCGGCGCCAAAGGAAGCCCCAAGCGGCATGAGAAAAACAGATTCATCGTCGCCCTCTGCGAAAGGTACGATCCATTTTTCAGATCCGCAGCAGGGGCATTTAGCCTTATCGGTCTTGGCTAACAAAAATCTGATGGCGTCTTCGAACAATATTTTCATCATAATCCCTTTGATACGTCCAAATATCAGCCCTCATAGCATCCCGCCACGCCAAACCACGCGACCGATGATGCGAACCTCGTTTATCTCCCCGTCCCTCAAGGTCTCGTCGCCGTAGCGCGCCTTGTCCGGGTTGTCACTGCGAATGATCCAGCCGTCGAAGTCCGACTTCACCAGGCGTTTCACGATCGTCCCTTTGGACGCGCTTTGCATGGCGAAGATCTGACCGTCCTTCGGTTCGATTTTCGACTCGTCAATCAGCAGAACATCGCCATTATTGATGGCGGGCTCCATGCTGTTGCCGTTGGCATAAATCACGTCCAGGTGCCGCTGGTTGAGATTGTTTGCGCGCAGCCACTCCGACTTGAAAGCCATCACCCCTCGGATCTCGACGTGCGAGTTCTCTTCACCGTCTCCTGTCGATCCGCGGGCCGTCAGCTGCAGCACGCCGGTGTAGTTCTTGTCGTCGGCGAGATCAAAATTTCGCGGCGGAATGCGGTTGTCGGCTGCCGAGTCGTCACTGTGACGCCCTGGAACGCCCGAGGTCATCTTCTCTATCTGAGCTGCAAGAGTTGGGCTTATTTCTGAAACCGGGACCTGGAGCGCCCTGGCAAAAACAACCGCAGCATTGATGCTAAGCGCGGTTCGCCCATTCATGAAATGGCTCACAGCGCCCTGCGTAACTCCGTCGCCAAGCTCTCCCGCAATCTTTTCCTGGGTCAGCTTCAGCTCTCCACGTTTCGCCTGGAAAAGCGCTTTCAGTCGAGCACTGTCTTGGAGCTGCCAATCGGACAGCGGGAGCCTTCGGGAATCTTTCTTCATCTGCTGATGTTATTACCTGCGGTATTGATTCTACCAATATCGCCGGTATTGACTATTAATAATACCGGCGGTCATACTCTTGATGAATAATTGTCGAGGACGCCGCAATGCGCCGTATCCCCCTAACTGAATTTGCCAAAGAGCACGGGCACACAAAGGCGGCCCAGATGCTCGGGTGCACCCAGGGCGCTCTGAGCAAAGCCATCCGCGTTGGTCGAGATGTTTTCGTGACTGTCGAGGAGGACGGCACTTTGTCTGCTCAAGAGCAGCGTCCGTTCCCGTCTCAACGATCAGTAGCTTGAGCGCTTGATGGAGTGATTTTCCGCCCCTTTGAGTGCCGGAAGTAGTGATCTGGATTAGCTGTTGATTCATCCAGTACCCAAATTGCAGACATAAAAAAACCGCCTGGCAGGGCGGTCCTTTCAACAAAACGTAAAACACTGTGGGGCCATTATGAACACACTTGTTGCTCCAAGCAATACCGTCACTATGTCGAGCCGGGAGATCGCCGATCTTACCGGCAAGCAGCACAAGGATGTCATCCGTGATGTCCGCGTGATGCGAAAGGCGCTTGCCGATGATGGCGCAGATCTGCGCCATCTTCATGAGATCAAGGATGGGCGGGGATACACCGCCGAGTTCCACCTTGACCGCGTGCTGACTGAAACCCTACTGACCGGCTACAGCATTCCACTTCGCCATCGTGTCGTGACACGTTTGTCTGAACTGGAAAACGTGTCACGACACGGCGTCACGATCCCGCAATCCCTCCCCGAGGCTCTCCGTTTGGCTGCCGACCTGGCAGACAAGAATGGCGAGCTGCAGCGTTTGGTGTCAGACCAGGCCCCAAAGGTCGCCGCTATCAAGCGTCTTGCTGCAGCCGGCGGCGCTATCTGCATCACTGATGCTGCCAAGCAGCTCGGCGTAGCTCCGTCACGACTGTTTGCGTGGCTTGAACAACACCGTTGGATCTTTCGGCGCCATGGCTGCAAGCGATGGGTGGCATACCAGCCGCGCATCACGTCCGGCCACATGACCCACAAGGTCACGGCGCTCAAGCCCGATCCCGAGACCGGAATAGACCGCGCCGCCTTCGACCCAATGATTACCCCCAAGGGGCTAACTCGCCTCGCGGAACTACTGCAGGAGGCCGCGTAATGGCCGGCGACTGGATCAAATTCGAACTCACCACCCTGGACAAACCCGAGGTCTGCCAGATTGCCGACCTGGCCGATATCGACCCTGATGCTGTAGTTGGCAAGCTGATGCGTGTGTGGGGCTGGTTCGACCAGCAAACAGAGAACGGTAACGCTCCGAGCGTTAGCAAAAAGTTACTTGATCGTCTCGTTGGCGTTATCGGTTTCTGCGAACACATGAAATCTGTTGCTTGGATGATCGAGATCGACGGCGTTATCAGTCTCCCGCACTTCGACCGTCACAACGGGAAGACCGCTAAAAACAGGCTTCTTACCGCAAAACGAGTTGCAAACCACAAGGCGAGTAACGGTAAAAGTAACGCTTCTAGCGTTAGCGGTGCGTTACCTAAAGAAGAGAAGAGAAGAGAAGATCAAAACCCTCTCTCTGCGCCTGAGCCGGTCGACCCTCGCATGCCCAGCGAGATGACCCTCGACTGGGTGCCAGACGACAAGCTTCTGAAAACCTACGCCCTTCACCGTAGCCTGGCGCTCGATCTGTTCACCGAGGAAGTTCGGGTGGCCTTCACTGGCCATTACGAGCCTCAGCATCAGGTCAACACCCAGGCTGAGTGGGTCAGCATGCTGGTTAAGTGGGTCAACAACGACAAGGTCCGCGCGGCCGCAAACAACGTCACCCCGATTCGCCAGAAGCCACCGGCCGCTTCCGATTTTGATGACGACAGCATCGACTGGCAGAACGGGGTGCAATCGTGATGAAACAGGTAGCCGCTGTAACCCAGGGCCTTTGGGCCAACCCCGGCGCCGGCGAGTTCATCCCGAAGGACGAGATTCAGGCGCCCCAGGACGAAGGTCGACGCCAGATGGCCGTGGCAATCAACGACCTATTCACCGAGCTGCGCCTGATTCGTTCAGCCTGGCGGCAGGCATGGCCGGACAAGGAGACCTACCGCGCCGCCAAGGTCCAGTGGATGCAGGCATTTCTCGACGAAGGCATCCGCACACAAGGGCAGATTGAGTTCGGCATGATCAAGGCGCGCAAGCAGGTTTCCGACTTCATCCCAAGCCCTGGGCAGTTCATCGAGTGGTGCAAGCCGACACCCGAAATGCTGGGCCTGCCGTCACTGGTAGCCGCTCACCGTGAGGCCGTGCGCAATGTCCATCCAGGCATGGCGGGGCAGGGCAGGTGGTCGCATGACGCGGTGTGGCACACAGCCAAAGAGTGCGGCTTTGAAAGCCTGAACAAACTCGATGCGGCGCTGAGCCTCAAGCTGTTCGACCGGAACTACACGATCACCATTCGCCGCCTGCTCGACGGATTGCCACTTCAGGCAATGCCCAAGGCACTCCCTGCCAAGGTTGACGGCCGAATCACTCCGGAGGTGGGGCGTGGCGCGATTGCCGAGCTACGAGCCCAGCTCGCTGGAGGCTCCCGTGGTTGATCGCCTCCTGGCAACGCCCGAACCTCACATGTACCCATACGCGGTCTTTTGCTGCTCGTTCAAGTTCGACCTTGGCGACACCCCAGACCACGCCATGGCGCTTTTCGCTGACCGCAATATGGCTGCTCGATACGGCTGCGGGATGTGGCCTGAGACGTACCAAGTGATTGATTTGCGTACCTCCCAGAGGGTTGCCCCATGACCCGCCAGACCAAGCTGACCAAGGCCGCGCGCGGTCGAGATTGCCAGGTCCGTCTGCCGGGCTGCCCAGGCGATACCGAAACCGTGGTGTTGGCCCATTACCGCCTGGCAGGGATTTGCGGAACGGGCATGAAGCCACCAGACCTGATAGGGGCCTGGGCTTGCGAGTACTGCCACAGCCTGAGCGATGGCCGCACCAACCGAAACACCCTGGGCATGAGTTACGACGAGATCCGCCTCTATCACGCCGAGGCCGTCTTGCGGACTCAGGCCATTTTGATCAAAGAAGGAAAGGTGAGCGCTTGAGCACCCAAATCAAAACCCTGACGGTGAAGCTGTCGGATGCCGAGATTGCCCGCAATGCCAAGCTTGAGCATGTGCGCGACCTGCGGGACGCCGGACACCCGGCGCTACACTTTCGTTTCGCCAAGAATCGCACGCGCGGCTCCTGGTACCTGCTCAACAAGCGCAAATGGCATCGCATCGGCGGCTTTCCAGACCTGAATACCAAGCAGGTGATCGCTGCACTGCCGGCGGTGCGCCTACGGGTCGCTGCCGACGGCGCGGCCAGCGTTTCGGGCTGGGTGACTGTGGGCGAGCTGCTCGATTGGTTCGGTGATCGCATGGCCAAGTCGCGCTCGCTGTCCGACAAGCGCCGGGCTGCGGGCAAGTCGGCCATCAGTTGCCAGCTCAAGCCGCGCCTGGATGACCTGCTGCTACGCGACGTGAGCGCCCAGACCCTCGACAAGCTGCTGATGTGGCCGGCCCAGGCCGAATTGTCGCTGTCCTACGTGCAGCAGCTGTATCGGCTGCTCGCAGTGGCTTTCCGTCAGGCCCGCAAGCTGGACCTGATCCCGGTCAACCCGATGGCGGAAATGAAGTTCGTCAACTTCACCACGGCGCGGATCCTGCCCAAGCCGGCGCGGTTGCGTGACGTGCAGTTGCAGGACCTGGTGAGCCTGCTGGCCGAGCGCTTCGACAGCGCGCCGGGTGACGCCATGCTGGCCTTGATGATGCTGTGCCACGGCACCCGGATCGGCGAGACCCGCCAGTCCCGCTGGGCTGATATCGCGCTGCCAGAGCGCGAGTGGTTCATCCCGGCAGAACACACCAAGACCAAGACTGAGCTGCGTGTGCCACTGACCGATCAGATGTGTTCGCTCCTGCAGCTATACCGCACCCGGCAAAGCGCCCAGGGCTACGAAGGGCCGCTCCTGTTCCCGTCACGCCGTGGCAAGGCACTCAGCGACAACCAGGCGAGCGCAGTATTCACGCGGTTAGGGCAGGGCGCCTGGACCAGTCACGACCTACGCAAGGTGGCCCGCACTGCCTGGACTGACCTTGGCGTCGACGGCCACATTGGCGAGATGCTGCTCAACCACTCCCTGGGCAAGATCGCCTCCACCTACATCAACACCCAAGCCAAGGAGCAGCGCCGTCTGGCCCTGGTGAAGTGGCACAACTGGTTAGATCAGCGTGGCTTCAAGGCGATCCACATGCAGACAGGCGTTAGATATGAAGATTCGCAAAACCTCGTAGACGCCTTGAACGGCGGGGCCTGCGAGCCAGAACCACAATTTGTTAAGGGCGAGGTTTAAAAATGATGATTTTGCTCGAAAGGCGCACTGGCCTCGCTGTGAATCCAGCCGATGTCAGCTCGATGGTGATCCGCAGTTCGAACGGCTTGCAGGTGCTTGAGTTGAAGATGGCGACGGGAGATCGGCACCTGGTCAGGCACACCGCCCATTGCTCGGACGGTGATGACATCTATGCCGTGCACAAACAACTGCTGGAGGCCAAATGAAGAAGTCCCACGGCCCAGCATTCCGCGCCGCCATGCTCGACCTGGCCAAGTGCCCGGCATGCCGTGGCAAGGCGGTGATCAAGGGTGTCTTCCACGAACTGCCCTGCGTGCAGTGCAATGCCTCGGGCTGGGTCACCGCTGAAGCCGGTGAGGCGCTACCGCTGGAGGTGCTGGTGACGCAGTTGAGCATTCGGCTTCAGGCCGCCAAGCAGCAGATCGAACAGTTGAAGCGACCGGTTCCAATGTTTGGCCCGGACGCCCAGTACAACGAGAGCAACCGCCGTGGCCCTGGTGCCACCAACTACACAGGGGATTGAGCCATGGCCTTCACACCGAGCTTTAAAGAACGCACTGCCGAGGATCTGCTCGAGCATTGGGGCCGCTGGGTCGTCCTGGGCTCTGGTGTGTCGTGCTGCGCGTCCCGCGAGAACACTATCCTGTCGCCGATGATCACCGACGACGATGCCCTCCTGATCGACGGGCTCATGGGACGTTTGCTCAAGCGCTACCCTGAGTGTGGCCAGGTGCTGATGAAGTACTACACCACCCGCGACAGCTCGCTGATGGACGTCGGCAAGAAGATGGGCTTCGGCGAAGAGAAGACGCGCGGGCTTTGGAAGGCCGGCATTGCCTGGATTGATGGAGCCTTAGATATTCGTCGTCAGGCTGCTTGACAGCCCCGGTCCCGACATATAGATTTCTCGTTACTTTGCGGTTTTTCCGCGAGCAAAGCCCGACCCTGAGTTGGGCTTTTTGCTTTCTACAGTTCACTGAGCCTCGGCATTTGCCGGGGCTTTTTCGTTTTCGGCTCCACCACGCCCATTGCTCCGAGCTGGGAGTGCTGCTGGAGCCGAACTTAGATCAAGCCGGCTCGACAGATACGACCAGGCGCTTGCCCAGGGCGGCCAAGGCTGACTCAACCTGCTCGATTTTCGAGCTGTGCTCAAAGTCCACCAGGCGATCCACTTTTGTTTGCGCAGCGCCGAGAAGCCGACACAAGTCAGCTTTCCGCATTCCTTTGTCGCGCATGGCATTCCATAGCTCGACCTTGGCCACCACCAGGGCGGACAGCCGGACAACGTGCTGGCCATCTTTTGGTGGCGATGCCTTCGGGATGTGCCGCAACTGATCGACGTAGATCGAGAGCGCGACCTCAAGCCCTTCGGCGGCGTGGGTCAATAGCTCTTCGAGCGTATCGCCAGCGCTGTGTGCCTCTGGGATGTCGTCGCACGATGACCAGAACGAGCCAGCCTCTTCAGTCACGCTGATTGCGTAGTCGTACATTTCATTACCTCTTGTGGAGCTGATGAAGTCGAGTTCAAAGGGTAGAGCCTCAGTCCTTGAGGCCCAGTTGTTTGATTATCGCCTTCCTAGTCCCTTCGGCCATCTCCTTGGCCCCGTGGTTGGGAAGGGTTGTCTGTTTGCCGTTGAAGTAGATTTTGAAGTGGCTTCCTTTTGCAGTCTTGGAAACCTCTACCCCTTGAGCTAACAGCCACCGCTTGAACTCATTACATTTCATCAGCCCTCCTGTGTTTGGTTGATGAATCCAGTATACACCACATATGTGGTTATGCAATACATTTATGGTTTATTTAAAGGGTAAGCCTTTCCGCCACTTACTCCCTGACGGGGAGGAACAGAGATGTCCAACATGCCCGAGAAAACACCGGAGTTTTGGGTGATGGCGCTCGCCTGGTTGAGTCAACACTCCCCAGTGCTGTATGCCGCCTTGCTCTCTGCTGTCATGGCTGGTCTGCGGATCATCTATGGCGGCGGCACCCGGCGACAGATATTCGTAGAGGGTGCGATCTGTGGTGGTTTGACCGTGACACTGATCAGCGGCCTGGAGTTCTTCGGCCTGCCCCAGAGCATGGCCACCTTCGTTGGCGGTTGGGTTGGCTTCCTGGGTGTGGAGAAGATCCGCGCTATTGCTGACCGGGTTACCGACTTCAAGCTTCCTGGTCGGAACTCTTAGTGATGGCCTGCAGTGGATGCGCCGCCCGGCGCGAATGGTTAAACAGGATGAAGAGGTTGGCATATGAGCGAGCAAGCGAACTGTTTGCAGGTCGAGATGCTGGCCGAGCTGAAGAAGCAAACCGCGCTATTGGAACGGATGGAGAAGCAGCAAGGCCTGCTGATCCAGGCTCTGGCAGATGATCAGGGTGAAGATCCCGATGCCACGCCAGCGACCTATATGGATGGCTCGCCATGCCGCTGAGGCCACAGAAGCCGTGCAACGCCCAAGGCTGCAACACGCTGACCCGTAACCCTCGGTACTGTGATGAGCATGCTCACCTGCTCAAGAGCTCGGCATGGGCCAAGCCTCGCGAGAGCAGTACCAAACGTCACTACAACTACAAGTGGCAGCAGGCTCGCGCAGGTTGGCTGGCAAAGCATCCGCTGTGTCGATGCTGTCAGGCGGAAGGGAAAGTGGTTGCTGCCACTGATGTTGATCACATCATTCCGCACAAGGGCGACATGACACTGTTCTGGGATCGGAACAACTGGCAGAGCCTATGCGGGCCGTGCCACTCCAGCAAGACTGCCTCCGAGGATGGTGGATTCGGCAATTCCCGGCGCTGAAAACAGAAAAACTGCAAAAAAACAGTGAAAAACGGCCAAATCAGGACGCTTCAGGCAGAAAGGGAGGGGGAGGGGCGAAAGTCTGGGCCCTTTCGCTTCTAGACCGCGCCCTCAGTCGTTTTTTTACACCCGCGAAATTAAAAATCCAGGAGTTGCGCGATGGGAGGCACCGCCACGGTCGCCGGCCGTGGTCGCAAACCCAAGCCGACGGCCAAGAAATTGCTCGCCGGAAATCCTGGCAAGCGAGCACTCAACAAGGCCGAGCCAGAGTTTTCAAAGATCACAAATGTCGATCCACCCGAGTGGCTGACTGATCGCGCTGCACAGATGTGGCGCATGGTTGTCCCGGAGTTGCTCCGCGAAAACGTGGTAGCGATCACCGATCTTCACAACGTCGAAGCCTTTTGCGTTGCATATGACAACTGGCGCATGGCCCAAGAGTCAGTCCAGCAGCATGGAATCGTGGTGGCTGGGGCCCAGGGTGGCCCGATAAAGAATCCCGCCCTGACCGCCGCCAACGAAACGATGCGCCAAATAGTGACGTTCGGCTCGATGCTTGGGCTCGATCCGGCCAGTCGTACACGCCTGATCGGCGGTAACAAGGAGAAAGAAACCAACGAATTCGCCCAACTACTGAGATCCTAAATGGCCAAGTCCGCTCACCCCAACGTCGACAAGGCGATGGCGTGGGGAAGGTCTCTGTTGCGCGGGAAGGTTCCTGCGTGCCGTTACATCCACCAGGCGGTGCAGCGCCACTTCGATGATTTGGCTGCCAGCCGCAAGCGCGCGTTCCGCTTCAAGTTCGATCCAGCCAAGGCCGAGAAGAAGCTCAAGCTGATGCAGCTGTTACCGCACACCAAAGGTGAATGGGCATTCAAGCGTCAGCTGATCACCCTTGAGGCCTGGCAATTGTTCGGTATCGCGGTGACGTTTGGCTGGGTCAAGAAGAAGGGTGGCTATAGGCGGTTCCGCGAAAGCTATTGGGAGGTGCCCCGCAAGAACGGCAAGTCAGTCGTTGCCGGTGGTGTTGGCATAAGCATGTTCGTTGCTGATGGCGAATATGGCGCTGAGGTGTATGCAGGTGCCACGACAGAGAAGCAGGCGTGGGAAGTGTTCCGCCCGGCGAAGCTGATGGTTACCAAATCGCCGATGCTGGTGCAGGCCGCCGGTATTGAGGTGAACGCCTCGAACATGAACATACCGTCCGACTTCAGTCGCTTCGAGCCGCTGATCGGCAACCCGGGCGACGGCGCATCACCCAGCTGCGCCATCGTCGACGAATACCACGAACACCCAACATCAGCTCAGTACGACACCATGCTCACCGGTATGGGCGCCCGCCGCCAACCGCTGATGTTCATCATCACCACAGCCGGCGCCGATATCGAGGGGCCGTGCTACGACAAGCGGCGCCAGGTGATCGAGATGCTCGAAGGCACCGTGCCTGACGAAGAGCTGTTCGGTTGGATATGGACGCTGGATGAGGGTGACGACTGGACTGACCCGAAGATGTTGGCCAAGGCCAACCCGAACCACGGAGTCTCTGTGTTCCAGGAGTACCTGGAGAGCCAACAAGCCCGTGCAATTCGCTCGGCCAGATTTACCAACACCTTCAAGACAAAGCACCTAAATCTCTGGGTGAGTGCCAAGTCCGGCTTCTACAACATGGAGAGCTGGAAGGCTTGCGAAGACACCACGCTGACCCTGGAGCAGTTCGAGGGCCAAGAGTGGAATGCGGGTTTCGACCTGGCGCGCAAGCTCGACATGAACTCAAGGGCTCGCCTGTTCTGGCGAATGATTGACGGGAAAATCCACTACTACAGCGTGGCTCCGAAGTTCTGGGTTCCCTATGACACTGCCTTCAATACCGACAACAAGCGTATGTCTGAGCGGTTTCAGGCCTGGATTCACTCCGAGCACCTTGAGGTAACGGACGGTGCCGAGATTGATTACCGCGAGATCCTAGAGGACACGAAAGAGGCCAACCATCACGCACCAGTGCGTGAGTGTCCAATCGACCCTCACGGCGCAACCGGCCTCAGCCATGACCTCGATGACCAGGGGTTCAACCCCATTACGATCACCCAGAACTACATCAACATGTCGGACCCCATGAAAGAGTTGGAGGCCGCCATTGAGGCTGGCCGGTTTCATCACGACGGCAACCCAATCATGACCTGGTGTATCGGCAACGTCATCGGCAAGAACTTGCCAGGTAACGATGACGTGGTTCGCCCGATTAAGCAGGGCGATGACAACAAGATCGACGGCGCTGTTGCGCTGATTATGGCGATAGGCCGAGTCCTGGCGAATGCTGAGGTGCACGGTTCTGTTGACGACTTCCTATCCAGACCGATGAGCATGTAATGGCAGATACCGACTACAGCATTGACCTGCGCACGCGCAGTCCATTCTGGGCACGCATGGCCAGCTTCTTTGTCGGCGGGCGCCTGGTTACTCCTGACAAGGGGTCGCAGACCGGTCCCGTATCAGCATCAGGGGTAGTGGGGGATTCGGTCGTCAACGATGAGCGTTCGCTCCAGATATCCACGGTATTCGCGTGTGTAAGGCTGATCTCCAGCGTCACGGCGTGCATGCCATTGGACGTATTTGAAACAAATGGTGATGACCGTAGGAAGGCGGACCTCAATAATCCTCTGGCGCGCTTGCTGCGGTATAGCCCCAACTCTTTCATGACCGCATTCGACTTCCGTGTGTCGATGACGATGCAGCTCTGTTATTACGGCAACGCGTATGCACTGATCGAGCGCAACGGCGCCGGAGATGTAATCAGTCTTGTCCCTCTCCTTTCGGCCAACATGGACGTCAGGCTCGAGGGTCGTAAGGTTGTGTATCGATACCGTCGCGACAATGAGTATGCGGACTTCAAACAATCAGAGATCTTCCACCTCAAGGGTTTCGGCTTCAATGGACTCGTAGGGCTTTCCCCGATCGCATTTGCGGCCAAGAGCGCCGGTGTCGCAGTGGCCATGGAGGATCAGCAGCGGGACTTCTACGCGAACGGTGCTAAGTCTCCGCAGCTGTTGATGACCGGTGATGGCAAGGTTCTCAATAAAGAACAGCGCGCTCAGGTTGAAGAGAACTTCAAGGAGATATCCGGCGGCCCGGTGAAAAAGCGGCTTTGGATCCTTGAGGGCGGCTTTACTACCCAAGCTATTGGGGTGAGCCCTCAGGACGCTGAAACGATGGCGGCGCGCAAGTTTCAGGTAAGCGAGCTGGCCAGGTTCTTTGGCGTGCCTCCCCACCTAGTGGGAGATGTTGAAAAGTCCACCAGTTGGGGCTCCGGTATCGAGCAACAAAACCTCGGATTTCTGCAGTACGCCCTTGATCCCTACTTGGAGATCTGGGAGTGCAGCATCCTGCGTTGGCTGGTAAAGCCGTCAGACCTCGGTCGGATTCATGCTGAGCACAACCGCGATGGTCTTCTAAGTGGCGACTCTACCGCCAGGGCGAACTACATGAAAACTCTGGTGGATACCGGTTTGCTGACGATCAACGAAGGCAGGCGCGTCAACAACCGACCACCTGTTGATGGCGGCGATGTCGCCACCAGGCAGGCGCAAAACGTACCGCTTACCCAACTTGGCCAAACAAACCCCGCACCCAGCGGGGTTTAGTTTTTCTGGAGCTGCCAAATGTCAAACATTCAAAAGACCCTGGCCTTCGCTGAGGCTGAGATCAAATTCGATTCCGGCGGAAAGGTAGGGGTTTTCGAGGGGTATGCCAGCGTTTTCGATGTGATCGATTCGGATGGCGACATCATCCTTCCGGGCGCGTTTAAAAAAGCCTTGAGCACGCAGAGCCGGCAGGTTGGGATGTTCTTCAACCATCAGACCTACGGTTTGCCCGTGGGTAAATGGCAGTCGCTTGAAGAGGACAGCAAAGGCTTGATCGTTCGCGGCGAGCTGACGCCAGGCCTCTCTGTTTCTAATGATCTTCGCGCCGCGATGGAACACAAGACTGTCGAGGGCATGTCTGTCGGCTTCACCGTCATGAAAGACGATTTCGACATGATCGCCACCGGCCGCGCGTTCAAGAACGTGGCGGCCCTTCGCGAGATCAGCATCTGCACGTTCCCAGCCAATGAACTGGCAACGATCGAGTCCATGAAATCCATGGAGTCGATCACAACTATTCGCGACGTTGAGCACTGGCTGAGGGATTCGGTCGGTCTGTCGAAGTCGCAAGCTCTGGGCCTGGTGGCCCGGATTAAGTCCGCAGTTCGGAGCGACTCCGAAGGTGGCGAAATCACCGCGATCCTGGATCGCCTCAAGTCCTTCCCATCTGTAGGAAAATAAACCATGTCCGAATTGGCCCAGATCCAAAAGGCTATTGAAGAATCGCAAAAGAACATGACTGAGCTGTTCGATGCGCAGAAAAAAGAAATCACCGAGACCGGTGCGGTCAGTAAAAAGCTGCAGTCCGATCTCCAAACCGTCCAGGAAGAGTTGACCAAGTCCGGCACTCGACTGTTTGATCTGGAGCAGAGGCTGGCGTCCGGCAATCTGGACAACCCAGAAACCAAGAAGTCGTTTGCCGAGCAAACAGCGCTCGATCTTCAAAAATCCTGGGACGGAAAGTCCTCGGGCAAGGTTGACGTTAAAAGCTTCAACAAGCAGCTTGGCAGTGGCGCTGGTTCGGCTGGCGCATTGATCGAGCCTCAGCGCAACGCGGGCATCCTGATGCCCGGCCTGCGCCGCCTCACCATTCGCGATCTGCTGGCACAAGGCCGTATCAGCTCGAACTCGCTGGAATATGTTCGCGAGAACATCTTCACCAACAGCGCTGCGCCGGTCGCCGAGGGCACGCTGAAGCCTGAGTCCAACCTGACCTTCACCAAGGAAACAGCGAACGTTAAAACCATCGCCCACTGGATTCAGGCTTCGCGCCAGGTCATGGACGACGCACCAATGCTGGAATCCTACGTAAACAACCGCCTGTTGTTCGGCCTGGCCCTGGTCGAAGAAGGGCAACTGCTGAACGGTGACGGTACCGGTGACAACCTGACCGGCCTGAACAAGGTGGCCACGGCCTACGATGCGGCACTCAACGTTACCGGTGATACTCGCGCCGACAAGATTGCCCACGCGATCTTCCAGACCAGCGAATCCGAATTCGAGGCGTCGGGCATCATCCTTAATCCTCGCGACTGGCACGCCATTGCGCTGCTGAAAGATGCTGATGGCCGCTACATCTTCGGCGGCCCGGCTGCCTTCGCCGCCAAGGTCATGTGGGGTCTGCCAGTGGTTGCAACCAAGGCCCAGGCCCTGGGGACGTTCACTGTAGGTGGCTTTGATCTGGCTTCCCAGGTCTGGGACCGCATGGACGCAACCGTCGAAGTCAGCCGCGAAGATCGCGATAACTTCGTCAAGAACATGCTGACCATCCTCTGTGAAGAGCGCCTGGCTCTGGCCCACTACCGGCCAACCGCGATCATCACCGGCCCTTTCGCAACCGCACCATAATCGAGGGCGGGGCAGGCAACTGCCCCGATTGCGTCATGATCAAGATTCGCGCACTGCGGCAGTTCTCGCACTACCACGCCGGCAACTTCAGCCAGTTCGAGGTCCGTGAGGTAAAGGACGAATATGCCGAGGCATTGATCGGATTGGACTTGGCAGAAGAGGTAGAGGCCGATCCAATCCAGGAGCAGGAGCAGGAGCAGGAGCAGGAGCAGGAGCAGGAGCAGGAGCAGGAGCAGGAGCAGGAGCAAGAAGCACCTGCGACCAATGCAACCAAGAAAGCAGGCGGTAAAAAATGAGCATCCCCGTCACCGATCTGCTGCCGATCGCTTTGATGCGCAAGCATCTGCGCGTCGACCATGAAGACGATGACGACCTGATCGAGCTCTATGCCGAGTCTGCCCTGGCTTGGGCGCTGTGGTATTGCGACAACCCGGCGCTCAAGTTGGTCGCGGATTTCCCGGCGTCGTTCAAGAACGCGATGCTGCTTTTGTTAGGGCACTCGTACTCGACTCGCGAGGCTGTCGTAATCGGCACCATCACTGCTGAACTGCCGCTTGGCGTGGAGTCATTGCTGTGGGCTTCCAGGAACTGGCGGGGAGTCGTTGATCCTGTTCCGGAGGATTTTCCATGAGGGCTGGCGATCTGCGGCACCGCATTCAATTTCAGAAGCTGGTCCCAGGCGTCGACCCTGAAACCCACGAGCCTACAGCAGGTGAGTGGATCGACGTTGCGAAGGTCTATGCCGCTATCGAACCGTTAAGCGCGCGGGAGTTCATCGCGGCCCAGGCCGTTCAGTCTGAGGTCGCTGGCCGTATCGTGATTCGCCGCCGTACTGACATCAAGGCGCAGATGCGTGGGGTTTATCGCGGGCAGATCTACAACATCCAGGGCGTGCTGCCCGACCCCAAGTCCGGCTTGGACTACCTGACGCTACCCTATTCCGAGGGAGTGAATGATGGCTAATGACATCCAGTTCAGCCTTATCGGTGTCGACGGCCTGCTTTCTAAGCTGGCTACAGTAAACGATGAGGTCAAGCGCAAGACCGGCCGCACCGCGCTTCGGCGCGCCGCTGAAATGGTCGCCAAAAACTTCAAAGAGGGCGCCCGGCGCTGGGATGATCTGGACACAGGTCGCTCCATTGCCGACAACATCGTCCTTCGCTGGAACGGTCGACTGTTTCGCCGCACTGGCGACCTGGGCTTTCGCGTTGGTGTGCTGCACGGTGCGGTGCTGGTCAAGAACGGCAGCACCGACAAAAGCTCGCCGACACCACATTGGCGCCTGCTTGAGTTCGGTACCGAACACATCGCGGCTGATCCTGTGGCCCGCCCAGCCCTTGGAGACCACATCGGCGAAGTAACCAATGAATTCGCCACTCAGTTCGAGAAAGGCCTTGACCGGGCAATACGTCGGGCCGAGAAGGCCAGGAGCAGCTGATGTTCGCACCAATCAACGCTGTGTGCGCCCTGGACGCCGGAGTGATCGCAGTGCTTGGATCAACCCCGCAGCGTCTCTATCCGTTCGGTGATGCGCCGCAGGACGTTCCAAAGCCCTATGCGGTATGGCAGACCATCGGCGGTGATCCGGAGAACTACCTGGCGGGCCGCCCTGACATCGACGGCTACACGCTGCAGGTCGATGTATACGCCGCGACCGGCAAGGACGCCCGCGCGGTGGCCAAGGCCATCAGGGACGCTATTGAGCTGAAGGCCTGCATCATCCGCTGGGGTGGTGAGAGTCGCGACCCGATGACAAAGAATTACCGGTACAGCTTCGACGTGAGCTGGCTAGTTCCTCGATAACGCTGCAACCAAAACCAACCCCGCCGAGTGCGGGTTTTTTTATGCCCGACATTTGGAGAACGCCATGTCGATCCTTTCACAGGGAACCCAGATTTACGCCGCGGTACCCACTGCAGGTAATCCATCGGTATTCGAAGTTATGGAGATCGAGTGCGCTACCGCATTCAGTCCTGGCGGCAACCCTGCCGACCAGATCGAGACCACCTGCCTGAGTGAGACAGTTCGCAGCTATATGCGGGGTCTTCGAACTCCCGGCCAGGCGACACTCAGCCTGAACGCAGATCCTCGGAATGCATCGCACGTGCGCCTACATCAACTTTCCGAAGATGACTCTATTGAGAGCGTCCGCTGGGTTGTTGGCTGGTCTGATGGTAAAGGCATTGCCCCTACCATTGGCACTACGGGTTCTCTTGCGGCCATCAGTGTTTTGTCTGGCGGTACTGGCTATACCACAGCGCCGACAGTGGCGATCACGGGTGGTGGCGGTACAGGCGCTACGGCAACGGCCATCGTCGCCGGCGGCGTGGTTACCGGCATCAACATCACATCGCCGGGCACCGGTTACACCAGCGCACCAACTGTCGCATTCACAGGTGGCGCCGGCTCTGGTGCAACCGCTACTGCAGAACTTGGTGATGGTGATGATTTCGTTCTTCCGCCAACACGAACCTGGTTTGTTTTCGACGGGTACGTCTCCGACTTCCCGTTCGACTTTGCGGCCAACACCGTTGTGACCACCGCCGCGACGATTCAGCGCTCTGGCGGTTCCGCCTGGATCCGCAAGACCACTTAAGGACAAGCCATGAAGCTAAGCATTGAAAGCCTCAAGGGGGTCGGTGCCTTTACCGGCGCCCCTGTGAAGAAAACGATCAAGTGGGAGCAGGGAGGCAAAGCCCTGGAGGGCGATGTCTTTGTGCGCCCGCTGGGATACCGGGCTGCGGTCAGCGACTTGATTGCATCCGCTGGGATGCAGGACGGCATCGCCGGTCGGATTGCGGCCAGTATTTGCGATGAGACGGGTGCACCTGTTTTCACTGTCGCCGATATCACTGGCGATGCAGACCCGGAGCGCGGATCGCTGGATCGAAACCTAACCACGGCATTGCTCACAGCCATTGGTGAGGTGAACAACCTGGGAAAGACCCAGACCTCAGCGACTTCGACGAAGTCTGGCACGAGATCGCGATCACGTTCTCCTGCACGATCGCGGAAGCCCAAGAGCGACTGAGTCTTCCGGAATTCAGAAGCTGGGTTGAGTACAGGCGAAAGCGCGGTTCGCTCAATTGGGGAATGCGTATAGAGCGCGGTTGCGCACTGCTGGCCACGCTCTATGCAAACACCCATACGGACAAAGCCCGCTACAAGATTTACGACTTTATGCCGCATGAGTCTGAGCCTGAACTGACCTTGGAAGAGGCTCTCGCAAGCTGGGCCTGAGGCTATCGATCAACCAAAACGGGATACGCTGGGGTAGCCAATGGCTTCGACACTCGGAACGCTGACGCTCGACCTTATAGCCAGGATTGGTGGCTTTACCGGGCCATTGGACAAAGCCGAGGCAGCGGCGCGCAAATCGGGCAAGGCTATTGCGGATTCGGCTGATGTCGCCGCACTTGCCTGGGAGGCTCTGGGACAAGTAGCGGCCGGTGCGCTTGCCGGTCTCTCAGTGGGCGCGATTTTCACAGCCTTCATCGCCGAGACGCAGGCTGCAGAGAAAGAGCAGGCGCAACTTGCAGCTGTACTTCGCTCTACCGGCGAGGCCGCGGGGTTTAGTCGTGACCAGTTAAACAACATGGCTGACGCCATGGAAAAGGCAACAACCTTCTCAGGTGGAGACATCAATCAAGCGCAGACAGCGCTTCTTGCCTTCACCGGCGTAGTTGGCGATCAGTTTCCTAGGGCTCTGCAGGCGGCAGCTGATATGGCCGCTCGCACAGGGGTGACCGTACAGCAGGCAGCAGAGACCATAGGTCGCGCACTTGATGTGCCTTCGAAAGGCCTGACTTCTCTGAGTAAGCAGGGTTTTAGGTTTACTGAAGAGCAAAAGAGGCTGGCCGAGTCGTTCGAATCTACTGGGGATGTCGCCAGCGCTCAGGGCATCATCCTCAAATCCCTCGAGGAATCTTATGGAGGTGCCGCTGCCGCCGCACGCGATACTTTCGGTGGTGCGTTGGATGGGTTGCGAAATGCTGTCTCAGGACTCCTGACGGGGGAAGGAAGTCTGGATTCAGCAAAAGCTGCGATCGAGGGTCTGACCACGGTGCTTTCTGATCCCAAGGCTAAGACGGCCCTGAACCTCACGGCGCAGGCTGCCTCTGCATTGGCGGTTATTCTGGTCACTCGTCTTGCCGCGGGCGCCATAGCAACTTCAGCGGCATTTGTGGTCGGCCAGGTTGAGGCAGTGCGATATCAGCTGGCTCTGGCTCGCATGGCTGGTGTAGCGCCTGCTGCTACCGCAGGCATCGTCAGTGTTGGCGTTGCAGCCCGTGGCGCCTCTGCTGCTATGGCTCTCCTTGGCGGGCCTGCGGGAGTGGTGCTGCTCGCGGCAAGCGCTCTCGCGTATTTCGCTTTAAGTGGCAATGACGCCGATGAGTCGGCATCCACCTTGTCTAGCAAGGTGGATTTGCTAAGTCAGTCGTTTGAGGGCTTCACCAAGAACCAGGCGGCCGCGGCGCTGCAGGACATCAACAAGGATCTTCTGGATGCGCAGCTGCGTGCCATTGACGCAGAAAGCGCCGTTAGCCAGTACCAGCGCCTGCTGCGCGATCACCCAAATGATTCGCGGCAGCGTGAATGGAATGAGTCACTGATTGCTGCCCAGGGAGAGCTCGATACAGCACGCCAAAAAGTTGAAGCCTTTGGCGACCAGATCAATATCCTGAATGGGATTCTGTCTGCTGCCCCTGTGATTGAGCAGTCAAAGGCCTATCGCGATCTTGCCAAGACACTGGACGAGCAGATATTACTGGCAGGAAAGAAGACGAACGCCGACAAACTCTCTGCACGTATTGGTGCCGGATTGGTGACGGGGCTCAAGGAGGGGGAGGGCGAGCTTCTTATAGCCAAGGCAAAAACCTTGGATGCCAGCGAGGCTGCGGAAGCGGCCGAGAAGAAGAGAGCCGAGTCGGCCAAGAGCGCAGCTAAGGCCGCCGTCAATGCCGAGACCGCCACACGTAAGCGCGGAGAAGATGCCGTCACCGACTACCAGCGCCAGATCGCGCTTATCAATACCAGTGCTGATGCCAGGAAAAAAGCGACTGAAGCTTCCAAGCTCCAGTTCGAGATCGAGTCCGGCAAGCTGGTGGGTATTAATGCCCAGCAGCAAGATCGCCTAAAGAGCCTGGCGGCCGAGCTAGATAGTCTTCAGAAGCTTAAGCAGGCCAACGAAGATGCAGCTAAGGCTCGCGCCTTTGGCGCAACCTTGACCGAAGGTAACCAGACCGCCCAAATGGGCTTCGAGATCGAGCTTTCAGGTGCAGGCAGTGGCGACAAGCTCAAGGAGCGATTGAAGGCTGATCTTGCTATTCAGCAGGACTTCAATAAGCAGCTCGCCGACCTGCAGAAACAATACAACGGTGGCGACATAAGCGAAGAGCTCTACAGTCAGGAGACTGAGCTATTGCGTGAGGCCTTGGCCCAGCGCATGGAAATCCAACAGGACTATTACGCGCAACAGGACGAGGCTCAAAACAACTGGCTTGATGGCGTATCGTCGGCCTGGGAGAACTACCGCGATACCGCTATGGATTACCAGCAGCAAGCGGCGGACTTCACGGCCAGCACCTTGGATACGCTGACGGGAGCCGTTGGGGACGGTATCGCCTCAATGATTCTGGAGTCGGAGAGCCTAGGCGATGCGTTCGTTCACGTGGCCGCGACCATGGCTAAGAGCATCATCAATGCCCTGGCGCAAATGGCGGCACAGTGGCTAGTGTACCAAGCTGTGCAGCTCATTGCCGGCAAGGCCACACAGGCGAGCGCCGCGACTGCGCTCATTGCAAACGCACAAGCTACATCCTTTCAGGCTCAGCTTGCAGCCTTTGCCAGTACTGCGGCGATTCCAATCGTAGGGCCTTTCCTTGCTCCTGGCGCTGCCGCCGCGGCTGCCGGCATCACTGCACCGATGGTGGCGGGCGTTGCTGCTTCAGCGCTGGCGGGCATGGCTCACGATGGTATCGACTCGGTTCCTCAGGACGGAACCTGGCTGCTGCAGAAAGGTGAGCGGGTTACCACCGCCGAGACGAGTGCGAAGCTTGATCGAACCTTGAGCCAGGTTCAGTCGAACCAAAATCAGCAAGGCCAGAAGGCTCCGGTTGTGAACCTCTATGAGGACGCATCAAGGGCTGGACAGTCTCGACAAAACTCCGATGGCAGCATTGATGTGTGGGTGTCTAACGTACTCAGTGACGGCTCTGCTCATCAGGCCCTGCAGGCGAAATATGGACTTCAGGCGGTAGGCCAATGAATGAATACCCAAATGGCTTGCCCTGTGCTTTGCGTGAGGGTTACGCCTTCGAGCCAATAAACAATATAGCCAGAACCCCCATGGAGAGCGGGCGCGCTCGACAGCGGATCATATTCGACTCTGTGCCAACTTTCGTACCCTTAGCCTGGATCTGCTCAGAACGTCAGGCTTTGCTGTTTGAAGCTTGGGCTTCTCAAGTGGCCAGGGCAGGGTGGTTCCTAATTCCCCTGAAGATTCCGGGCGGCATACGCAAGGTTGAGGTTCGATTCACTGAATCACCTGCTGGGCCAGAGCTTGTCGGCGTTAGTCACTGGAAATTTACCGCCCGATGCGAGCTACGTGAGCGCCCACTTCTAGAGCCTGGCTGGGCTGAGCTCATGCCGGAATGGATCCTGATGATGAATATCGTAGACCTAGCAATCAACAGGGAGTGGCCAGAGGCATGATAGAGCCGACCATTCTCAATCTAATCTACCGGGAGGCGTTGGCTTCTGGTGGCAACGAAGTCTTTGTCCGAACCCTTGAGCTGACTTGTTCGGCGTGGGATCCAGTGCTGATATGCAATGGCTTCAAGGATCGAATCTGCGGCAGCGAGGATGGCCGTGTGCTCAGCTTCACTGCAGCAAACATCGGTATCGCGCTCCCGCAGAAGAATAACAAGGGCAACCAGGCTCTTGCGTTCGGCGTGGATAACACGACAGGAGAGGTTCGCCACAAGGCGGATCAGGCGTTAGAGGCGAATGCCCGTATCACCGCCACTTACCGCGTTTATCTAGCAAGCGACCTCTCAGCGCCATGCGAGCGACCCTACAGAATGACCGTTCAAAGCGATTCGTTCGAAAGTAATAACGCGAATCTGCCGTGTGGGTTCTTCGACCTGATCGGTACTGCCTGGCCTCGCGCCCTTTACAACACCAGTAAGTTCCCTTGCCTCAAATACCTCTAAAGGCCTCCCTATGGAATGGATAAATTCGTACCTGTCTTGCAGGTATGAGGATGGCGCGCGCGGGCCTGAAAAGTTCGATTGTTGGGGTCTGGTTAGGGATGCACGCCACCGGCACCAGGGCATGCGCCTCCTGCCTAGCTGGGGCCATGTGCGCAACACCGAGCCTAAGGAGTTCACCCGGGCTTACCGCAATGAGGCTGAGCACATGGAGGTTTGCCAGCCTGAGCCGGGCTCTATTGCCGCCGTCATGCGCGGGCAGATCTGCATCCATGTCGCGCTTGTTGTCGATGCCGGAGACCGCCTGAAGGTCTTGGAGATCAACCCTACGCGCGGCGCCAGATGCCTTCCGCTGAGTCAGTGGGCGCGCGACCACAACACCGTCATTTATTACCGGGACAAACAATGATCTCAATCTATCCAAACAAGATCGTTCCGTTCCCGGCCGACACGCGCGAGGTATCGCAACGCCAGAGCTTGCTTTCGTGGTTTCACGCAGACGGCATGCCTGAGTCGGTTGAACCTGCGGCGCTGCCAGTCAGCGTTTTCATCAATGGTGAGCGCGCGCTGCCAACCCAGTGGGCAACTATCGAGTTTGGCCCAGAGGACCGCGTCGAGATCTATCGCGAACCAAAAGGCACTGATCCGTTCTCTATCACCCTGGCACTGGTGTTCGGAGCCAAGGCCGTGATGAGCGCGCTGATGCCAAAAATGCCTTCGCTCAACAACGGCGGCGGCACGAAACGCGGCAATGATCTTGGGTTGGCCACGGTAAAGGGCAACCAGGTAAAGCTGAACTCAGTAATCCGTGAGATCGCCGGCAGGCAGCGCCCATACCCCGACTACGCCATTCCCCCTAACCGCTACTTTAAGGATGCGGCTTCGCAGTGGATTGAAATGCTGCTGTGCGTTGGGCGTGGCAAATACCAGATCCCGCTGGGGAGCATCACAATCGGCGATACGCCGGTAATCTCCTTGGGCGCTGATGCCGAAATACATATCTACGGCCCCGGCGCCGACCTGACAAATGAGGAAGCGGCCAAGTGGTGGCATTCGGCGCCAGAAGTTGGGGCTACCTCTACCGGCACGGCAGGCATTGAGCTGCGTTCGACCTACGCCGTAGCGCCAGTCCCAGTGGCTCAGTCCTATCAGTTTGCTGCGGACACCATCACGATCCCCACCGGCGCTGGTGAGTTCCCGGTCGGCTGGGCGGCTGGAATGCTTGTTCGGGTAGAAGTTGGCTATCCGTACACCGTCGTCGATGGCGGCCCAGATCGGGACATCATCAAGGGTGATCTTGACCAGGTAGCACCGTTTGTTGGGATGGAGATTGAAATCGCTGGCGCAAACGCAGGGAACTACGTTGTTCACTCGTATACGCCAGGGGTTGGTGGTGCTCTCGACGAAATGACCCTCAACTGGGCGGACGGCGGTGCAGCTGTAGGCCTGCAGGTCGGCGACTTGTCGATGAGCATCGGTTATCGAGGACTTCGCTACAGAATCACGTCTGCCAGCACATCATCCATTACTGTCGAACGCCTGAATGGGTCTGGCGAAGATGATGAGCTTTGGCCGGGTTTTGATGCTCTATCCACAACGCTGGCAACGCTAAGGCTTGATGGATCGACACAGGAAGGTGATTGGGCTGGGCCTTTTCCAGTCTGCCCTGACGGGGCGGTGACCACTAC